>JBHIEE010000159.1:0-5253 GCA_046760445.1 Candidatus Aminicenantia bacterium | reverse complement strand
AGAACCAAGATTTAACGAATGAAAAAAAGTTGCTAGAGTTAATTAAAGAAGAAGTTAATGTTAAAAAAATTATCTTTGGCAAAGAACTAAAATTAGATACTAAAATCACCCCTGAACTAAAAGAAGAAGGAATTATAAGAGAGGTTATTAGAAACTTACAAGAAATGAGGAAAGCGGCAGGCTATACCCCTAAAGATATTATTTTGATTCAATTTCAAGGAAAGTCTCAACTAAACAAGCTTTTACTAAAGAATAAAGAACATATTATAAGAGAGACAAAAGCAAAAGATTTAAAGCTTGGCAAAAAAGGAAAATTTAAAATAGAAAAAGAGATTGATATCGCTGGAGAAAAGCTACTTTTAGCTATTAAAAAAGGTCGATGATATGATAACATCCCCCTGAGGAAGGGGGTCGGGGAACCCCACGGTTTCCCCGCTTGCCCGCCACAAGTTTTCTTCGAAAATTTGGGCGGGTGAAGAAAACAGCCCCGCACATAATTTATGTGCTGGGGAGCGACTAAGTTTGTATTACCACTATGGCATTGGATAGACCAAGACCTCCTTCACCTCCTCCAGAACCTCCACTTCCTCCAGAGCCTGATAAAGAAAGAGCGCCCAAAGACACTTCACCACTTGTTAAAAAAAGGAGAAGGTCATGGAGAGAGCGGTTGAGGCAATTATGGCCTGGTCCTGCACCGGGAGAGGTAGGAGAATATGGATTACCGCGACGAAGAGAGAGTTTTGTCCCGAGCAGAAAGAAGGAGCAACCCAAAAAAAGAAAAGAGGGGAAAAAAGACACTTCACTTTTTGGGGAAAAAGAAAGAGTGGTCAAGATGGAGAAATTTAGAAAATGGCTGAGGGACCCAAAACATTATTATATTGATAGATTGTCCCCCTATAAAAGGAGAAAAGAGTGGACTGAGAGATTTCCTGAAACAGGCACAGGATATCTTGAGAGGAGGAAAGTAGAAGAAGAATTAAGAAGAACCCAATTTACTAGACCCAAAACCTTAGAAGAGATACGCAGGAGAAATATTAAAATGAAGATGCTGAAGAAGATGTTAGGGAAATAAATAAAATAAAAAGAAAAAATTCTTTTTAATGTTTGTTCATTACCGAACCCAAGGGCTAATTTTTAAAAAAGAAGATCGAGCAGAAGCTGATCAATTATTTACTATTTATACAAAAGATTTTGGAAAATTAAAGATTTTAGGAAGGGCGATAAGAAAGATTTCTTCAAAATTAAGGTCAGGAATGGAAACCTTTTATTTATCAGAAGTCGAGTTTATCCAGGGAAAAACTTACAAAACTTTAACCGATGCCATTTTAATTGAGAAATTTCAAAATTTAAGAAAAGACTCGGAGAGATTAAGTATTGCTTACCAAATTTCAGAAGCCCTTGATAGTTTAATTGGCGGCCAGGAGCCAGAGGAGAGAATTTGGGAGTTATTAAAAGAGACATTTCAGAAATTAAATACATCGAACATCGAACATCGAACATCGAACTTAATTTATCATTATTTTCTCTGGAATCTCCTTTCAATTTTAGGTTATAAACCAGAGCTCTATCACTGCCTTAGTTGTCAAAAAAAATTAGAACCCAAAATTCTCTACTTTAACCAAAAAGA
The DNA here is from genome assembly GCA_046760445.1 of Candidatus Aminicenantia bacterium. Classification (GTDB taxonomy): domain Bacteria; phylum Acidobacteriota; class Aminicenantia; order JdFR-78; family JdFR-78; genus JBHIEE01. The sequence continues at coordinate 3,626 of JBHIEE010000159.1, read as the reverse complement.
AGGAGGAATAATCTGCCAAGATTGTTTTAAAAAAACAAAATTTGGTAAAGTTATTCAGTCAGACATAATCAAAATATTAAGAATTATTCTTGAAAAAGATTGGAAAACTCTATCTAAATTAAAGATTGAAAACGAATATCTTAAATCGTTGGAAACTGTTTCTAAACATTATTCTGATTTCATTCTGGAGAGAAAATTTTGATATACTAAACTGAGTAAATTAGATGAGAAAAATTTTTATTTTTTTTATTATTTTAGCGGTTTTAGTTGGGATAGTTGGTTTTTGGGATTGGCAAAGAAATATTTATTCAAAAGAAGTTTTGAAATTGGAGATTTTGGGGCCAACTGAAGTTACTTTAGCCCAAGAAGTTGAATACATTGTTAAATATAAAAATAATGGTAATTTCCGTCTGGACGAACCAGAACTTATTTTTGAACCACCAGAATACTCGTTAAAAGATAGGAAAATTTTTGAAAGACAAATTTTGGGACCAGAACAAATAGGGCCAGCGATTTATCCTGGTGAGGAAAAAACGTTTTCCTTTAAAATGCGATTATTAGGAAAGGAGGGGGAAGTGAAAATTGCTAAAGCCTCTTTAACTTATCGACCGAAAGATTTAAAGGCAAGATATGAAAGGTCTTCGAGTTTTACTACCCAAATTAAATCAGTTCCGATAACCTTTGAATTTGATTTACCGACAAAAATTGAATCGGGAAAAGATTTCATTTTTAGGATAAATTATTTCTCCAATGTAGATTATCTTCTGACTGATTTGAGATGCCAAGTTGATTATCCTTTTGCTTTTGAATTCATTGAATCTACTCCCAAATCCCTTGAGAAAACAGAATGGGAAATTCCGGTTCTGAATAAATCAGAAGGAGGCAGAATTGAAATTTCTGGCCGGCTTTCAGGAGAAATTGGAGAGGCAAAAATTTTTAAAGCCAAATTAGGAATTTGGAAGAGAGGAGAGTTTATTTTATTAAAAGAAATCACCAAAGGAGTAGAAATTATAAAACCTTCTCTTTATCTCAGACAGGAAATTAATGGAAATCCCCAATATGTAGCTCTGCCCGGAGACTGGTTGCATTATGAGATTTATTTTAAAAATATTGGGGAGGAAGATTTGAATAATTTATTTATGATTAATCGACTTGAAGGAGACGCTTTTGATTTTCAGACAATAAAATCTGATTTTGGTAACTATCAACCGGGGGACAATTCTATAATTTTTGACTGGAGAAGAGTTTCAAAGCTTCAATATTTAGTTCCAATGGAAGAAGGAAGAGTTGATTTTTGGATAAAGTTAAAGGATCATTTGGGAAATATTAAAAATCCAATTCTAAGAAACAAAGTATTCGTTAGCCAGGTGAAAGAAGAATTTGTTACCAAAATTAGTTCAAAATTAGGGATAATTCAAAGGGGATATTTCCAAGACGAAGTTTTCGGAAATTCAGGACCCCTTCCACCAAAGGTTGGGGAGGTTACAACTTATACCATAATGTGGCAGGTGAAAAACTATTATTCAGATGTTAAAAATGCAAAAGTAAAAGCTATTTTGCCCCAAAATGCGGAGTTAACCGGGGAAATCTTTCCTGAAGAAGAGGTTTCAAAGTTTGCCTTTGATTCTCAATCAAGAGAAATTGTTTGGTCAGTAGGAGATTTGGAAAGGGGAATAGGTGTCTCAAAGCCTGGTAAGACCTTAGCTTTCCAAATCGCTTTTACTCCCAATGAATCCCAAAGGGGGCAAACTCCTGAGATTATTAGTGAGGCTAAAATGACTGGTGAGGATGGCTGGACTGGCCGAATTATAGAATCTACATCTTTGGCTATAAATACTGCCTTGCCCCACGATGAAACAATCACCGAGGAAATGGGCCCAGTTCAATAAATATATGAAAGATTTGATGTCAAAAATTGTATCTTTAGCTAAAAGACGAGGATTTATTTTCCCCTCCTCGGAAATTTATAGTGGCTTTGAATCAAGTTATGATTTCGGGCCTTTAGGGGTTGAGATGAAACGAAATCTTAAGCAGGTCTGGTGGTCAGAGATGATAAAAAATCATGAAAATATTGTTGGGTTAGATGCAGCAATTTTAATGAATCCCAAAGTTTGGCAGGCTTCAGGACATTTAACTGCTGGTTTTGCTGATACATTGGTGGAATGTAAGTCATGTCATAAAAGATCCAAGAAAGATGAAGTAAGAGGCAATCAATGTCCGGAATGTGGAGGAGAATTAACTAAACCTAAAAAATTTAATTTAATGATGAAAACCTTTGCTGGTCCGGTGGAAGAAGAAGCAGCTACTACCTATCTAAGAGCTGAAACTTGTCAGGGAATCTATATGAACTTTGAAAATGTTTTAAAATCAATGAGGTTTAAAATTCCTTTTGGTATTGCCCAAATTGGCAAAGCTTTCCGAAATGAAATTAATCCAAAAAATTTTATCTTCAGGACTCGGGAGTTTGAACAAATGGAAATGCAATGGTTTTGCCATCCAAAAGAAGCTAATAAATGGTTTGAGTTTTGGAAAAGAGAAAGGATAAAATGGCATTTAAATTTAGGGCTTAAAAAAGAAAATTTGAGAGCTAAAGAAATTTCAGCTAAAGAAAGGGCCCATTATGCCAAAAGACAAATAGACCTTGAATATCGTTTTCCTTTTGGCTGGGGGGAAATTGAGGGAATCCATAATCGAGGAGATTGGGATCTGTCAAATCATTCAAAACATTCGGGAAAGGATTTAAGATATTTTGATGAAAATCCGCCAGCTGGCGGAAAAGAAAAGTATTTCCCCTATATTGTTGAAACTTCAATCGGAGTAGAAAGAACCCTTCTTGCTTTTTTATGTAATGCTTACCAGGAGATAAAAGGTGGAAGAACAAAGACAACAAAGTCGGCTAAAGAAGTTGAAATTTTGCTTAAATTGAATAAAAAAATTGCTCCAATTAAAGTAACAGTTTTACCTTTAGTCAGGAATAAACCTGAATTAGTTAAAAAAGCCAAAGAGGTTTATCAATTATTAAAACCTCATTTTGTTTGTCAGTATGACGAAGTGGGTTCAATTGGCAGGAGATATCGTCGAGGAGATGAGACTGGAGTTTTATATGCAGTTACTGTCGATTTTGAGACTTTAAAGCAGAACGATGTGACAATCCGTTGGAGAGATACTATGAAGCAAGAAAGAGTGAAAATCAAAGATTTGGTCAAAGTTCTAAAAGAAAAACTGGAAGATTAAAAGTTGATTAAATTCTGGAGTATAATCTAAATAGATTTATGTTTAAAAAAACTACTCTTGGTAACGGCTTAAGGATTATTACTGTTCCGATGAGAAATACTGAAACAGTAACAGTTTTAGTATTAGTGGGAACTGGCTCAAAGTATGAGAAAAAAGAAATAAATGGAATTTCCCATTTTTTAGAACATATGTTTTTTAAGGGAACAAAAAAAAGACCCTCCCATATAGCTGTTACCGAAACCTTAGATAGAATAGGAGGAATTTACAATGCCTTTACTTCCAAAGAATATACTGGTTATTTTGCCAAGGTAGCTTCTTCTCATTTTGAAATTGCCCTTGATTGGGTAGTTGATATTTTTTTGAACTCTCTTTTACCAAGAAAAGAAATAGAA
>JBHIEE010000158.1:0-5407 GCA_046760445.1 Candidatus Aminicenantia bacterium | reverse complement strand
TATAGTGAGGGAGTGTATACCTAACTGTTTCTGGTTTTCACACAGTCTGACGTTAGGCGAAATTGATTTTATTAAGGTGTTTGAATAATGAAAATATTTTTATTATCACGGCCAGCTATTCTAAGTGTAAATTAAAATTTAAAAATTCCTGTCGTTAAAATTGTTCTTTGTAACATAGATCTCACCTGCGCTGCCGCATGCAAAGTGACTCAGTTAAATAATAAAAATACTGCGGCAGCGTCAGGTGAAGCGAATGGTTAGGTGGCTATTGATACTTTCTTCGTAAGCTGCTGCTCATAAGCAGCCTCGATTTCAGCTCTATTTTTCCTTATAGAGCCAAGCACCAGCAAGTGACGCTATGGGCAACTCGAAAAAACCCCAGACTAATGTGATCATTACAAGCTTTGTAGGGAACAGTCCCATTATGATGGTGCTACCGAAACCAATGAGCCAAGCAAAGAACCATGCGGCTAGGCCAGCAAATATTGCGGTCTTTGGGCCTGCACCGAATCTTGGACGGATAGCTGCGTAGAGCCACATAATTCCAATACCCAAAACAAATGTCGTTACCACAAACCAAACCATGGCGCTACCACCCATAGGCGGTAGATTCAGTGCCTCCATCATGGTTTCCCATTCCTTCCCCAGAATCGGTTCGTTGAGCAAGAATTCACCGATGTTCACCACCAAGCCCGTAAGCAGGCCACCCAGGATCACCCGCACCATATTGATCTTTGCCATATGACACCTCCTTAAGATTAATTGTTACTCTGAACATCCAATCTTATGCCACCTAACTACTCCGGTATCAGCTGCGCGGCCAAAGGCCTCGACAGCTACATGCCGTTTTTAGGCGTAATATTTACAAGCAGTTATTCTATTATTTTATAAGCAGATTTAATATCTTCTGCTATCATCCTTCTCTTCGATTTCTCGATTAAATAATTTTTTCCTGTTGGTGTGTATGATGGGAAAACTCTTTTTTCTTCATAATAATATTTTTCTTTCCTTATTTTATAGGTTGAACCGTCTGGAATTACCTTCCTCCCAGTTTGACTTTTCCAAATATAATTCATAGATTTAATTGCTACATCACCCATAAGCAGAAAAACTTTTATATTAGGAAATAGGTTTATTTCCTTTTCTAAAATTTCAGAACAGTTTTTAATAGTATCAGTGGAAATTGTATATTGTGTCTTTCCACACTTTATAGCAGTTGTTATATAAATTCCTAAATTTAATATTTCTTGCATGGTAGAAATATTGATACCTGCGTCGTTAAAAGCTTGTACTGTAGTTTGGAGATAAAAAGGATTGCCTTGCGCATAAAAATAGTCTTGCTTATCAGCGGGAGGAGCTTCTGTAATCATGATTATTTTTATTTTTTGGGGATTTATTTTTTTATATGGTACAAGATAATTATTTTTATTAATATCATTGCATGGGAAATTAATACATTTTATGTTTTCACAAACTTTCATTTTAATTCTCTTCCTTATTCTTCAGAGAATCTATGCACTTTTTGGATTCTATAAGAAGCTATAAGTTAGAGTTTATTGTAAATATTGCAGGGTTCCTTTATTTTCTCCTTTTAAAATTAATGTTCCTTAGCCATAGCCAAAGGATTCGTATCAGTATTCCAAATTTCAATTTTGATTTTCAAGGAACCATCAGACTGCTTTTGCCAAATAGTTAAGTATTTCCCATTGTCTGCAACTGGCTGGGACATACCTGGTAATGTCAATGATATTCCATATTTCCCAATTTCATATACAAGGTCACCACAAGCCCACAAATCTAAAATAGTGAAATTCATTGAATGAATTTTAAAACCTGTTTTTCTCATCTCCTCATCATGTTTCTTTAATGCCTCTTTCCCTTTAACCATCTCTCCATAATTTGGCATAGAAACTGCATCATCTGTATAGTAAGAGAAGATTGTCTCTACATCCCCATCAATAATGGCTCTCACTAATTTGTCACTTATGCCTTCGATCGTTTTTTTCATTTCTTTCAAATCATCACCTGAGAAAAGTTGAGAACTTAAAATTGTGAAAACGAGAAGAATTAAGCTAAATTTTGAAATAAGACTTCGCATTGTAGCCTCCTTTTTAAATTTAAAATGCATTTTAGTTAATTAACAAAATATTTAAATAATAAAAAACTTGCATTATATTAACCAAATAATTACCGTGAGTAATAATATAAATTATAAATATTGTCAAGAAATAATTCGGAGAATATATGTCAAAACCCAAACTATTAGACCAAGTTCGAAATCAAATAAAATTAATACATATTATTTTCTGTGGCAGCTGACCGTGATTTAAGAAAAATAAAATCAACATCGCCTAACATAGCATATACACTACAGGCTATCGTACTTCCCCTTCGAACATTGCTTCCTATCGATTGCAACATCATATATAATAGAATGTTTTTTGCCATACTTAATTATTGAATATTAGGAAAAAGTTTTAATGTTGAAGAACGAAGGAGATAGATTGTTACGTGTGGTGGTGTGTACTCCTAAATCTGAATACTTTCGCGTTAGCAATCGCAGAGCGCATAATATTAGACAACTTGCAGATCAAGAGAAAGCAAAACAACAGCATGATACATTGAAATCAATACTTAAAGAATTTGGCTGTGAAGTAATTGATATACCCGAACTTTCTGGGCATCCAAATTCAGTTTTCACACGAGATACAGCATTGTGTACACCAAATGGATATATTAAATTAAGAATGGGATTGAGTACTAGAAAAGGCGAAGAGGATTGGATGTCACAAGTCTTAGAATCGCTGGGAGTACCAAATGTAGGAAATATCAAAGAGCCTGGTACTGTGGAAGGTGGAGATATTATATTAGCAGGTTCAGTTGCTTTTGTTGGACGTTCTTCCAGGACAAATAATGAGGGAGTAAAACAAATTTCGAGTTTATTAAGTGCTATGAACTACGAAATACGTTCAATATCCGTACCTAAACCCTATTTACATTTAGGTGGGGCCATGAGCGTTATTGGACCCAAACGGATACTCTACTGTCATAGAATATTCCCCAATGATTTTTTCAAGGGTTTCGATAAAATTGAAATTTCTTACCATGAATTTGTCAGTGGAAATGTAATATGCTTGGGTGATAATGAAATTGTGGCAGATGCTGCAAATATTGAAGTCATTGAAAAACTTGAGGGAAAAGGGCTAATAGTTCACGCTGTTGATTTGTCAGAGTTTGTAAAAGGAAAAGGAGGGCCAAGTTGCCTCATCTTACCTATTGAGCGGAAAAAAGAATGACTTAATAAATAAATGGAGCATACCTGGCGCTCCTGTCTGACCCATAGAATGTGGCAGGAATCAAATACACTTGAAATGTTAGGACAAAATTACGATAAGAAAATAGACTTATGATATAATGTATAGCAACTTTACAATCGAAAGGGAGAATGCCATCGAAGAAATAAAGAAACTCTATCTCTCCGTGGAAAATGAAATAAGATCAAGATTAAATAAGTTTAATCGAATTTGGAAAACAGGAAAAGAGGAGGAAATTTTTGCTGAACTCATTTTTTGTATATTGACTCCCCAATCCAAAGCAAAATCCTGCTGGGCTGCTGTAGAGAATCTTCTAAATAAAAACGTATTGTTGAAAGGGAATAAAAATCAGCTTGTCAGAGAATTGAATGAAGTTCGATTTAAATATAAAAAAGCAAAATATATTATTGAAGCGAGGAAACAGTTCTCAATTGACGGTAAAGTATCTATTAAATCCAAAATTGGTCAATTTAGTGATGCTTATGATACAAGAGAATGGCTGATTCAAAATGTAAAGGGTATAGGTTATAAAGAAGCAAGTCATTTCCTGAGAAATATTGGATTTGGAGAAGACCTTGCAATTCTTGACAGACATATACTAAAAAACTTAAAATTGTTGGGGGTGATAGAGAGAATCCCGAGTTCTTTATCAAAGAGAAGATATTTCGAAATAGAGAAAAAGATGAAGGAGTTTGCAACAAAGGTTAATATACCCATGAGCCGTCTGGATTTGGTATTGTGGTATAAAGAGACAGGAGAAATATTCAAATAAAGGAGGATTAAAAATGACTGTCAGAGAAATAAAACCTGGTATTTACTCAGTAGGTTCAATAGACTGGGATAGAAGACTATTTGATGAGCTCATACCACTGCCTGACGGCACGAGTTATAATGCTTACCTGATAAAAGGTAGAGAAAAAACAGCACTCATAGATACCGTTGACCCAACCAAGGAGCATGAACTCATAGAAAATCTTAAAAAACTTCGAGTGGACAGGATAGAGTATGTTATTTCCAACCATGCGGAACAGGACCATTCTGGAACCATACCAAAAATACTTGAACTTTATCCAGAAGCTAAGGTTGTGACCAATCCAAAATGCAAAGCTATGCTTATGGATCTGCTCTTTATTCCAGATGATAAATTTATAATAGTAAACGATGGAGATACTATATCTCTCGGGGACAAGACATTAGAATTTATCTTTGCTCCATGGGTACATTGGCCTGAGACAATGTTTACATATTTAAAAGAGGATAAAATTTTATTCCCCTGCGATTTTTTAGGTTCTCATCTTGCAACAAGCGACCTATTTGTAACAGATGACGCAGTAGTATACGAAGCAGCCAAGCGGTATTACGCTGAGATTATGATGCCATTCAGAACAAGTATCAAGAAACATTTGGAAAAGATAAATAATCTGGAGATTGAAATAATTGCACCAAGCCATGGGCCAGTTTACCCAAGACCAGAATTTATTCTCGATGCTTACAAGGAATGGGTTTCTGATGATGTAAAGAATGAGGTGGTTATCCCGTATATCTCAATGCATGGTAGCACTGGTAAAATGGTTGATTACTTCGTGGACGCTTTGATTGAAAGAGGTATAACTGTAAAGCCCTTCAATTTAACAAAAACTGACATTGGAGAATTGGCAATGGCTCTTGTAGATGCAGCTACCATTGTAGTTGCTTCACCCACAGTCTTAGTTGGCCCGCATCCGAATGTTATTTATGCGGTTTATCTTGCGAATGCTCTTAGACCGAAAGTTAAATTTGCGTCTGTGATTGGTTCTTATGGATGGGGAGGAAAGATGGTGGAACAGATTACAGGAATGCTGACCAATCTTAAAGTGGAAATACTTAAGCCAGTCGTTGTAAAAGGTTATCCTAAGGAGGAAGATTTCAAAGCCTTAGATAGATTGGCTGACGAAATCCTTGAAAAACATAAAACTATAAAAACCCCAAATCACAAATCCCAAATTACAAACAAATTCCAATGACTAAAATCCCACTGATCCAAACAAAAAGTTTGGATATTAGAATTTGCTTGCCCTGTAGCATGCGAAGCATTGGTATAGGGGAATTTATTT
>JBHIEE010000157.1:0-5488 GCA_046760445.1 Candidatus Aminicenantia bacterium | reverse complement strand
TGACCTTACTTTAAGTGGTGTAGTAAGCTCAATCAAGACACCGGTTAGACTAATATTGGCAATTTCCCCTTTTAAACCAGCTTTTATTGTCCCAATTAACTTTTTTTTTAATTCAAAACGAGGATATTCTCTCCGCTCAAGAAAAATATCTGTCATCTCAATCTCTGCTAATTATTAACATATAATATTTGATTTATCAAGTTGATTTTAATTTAGATTTGGATAATAATTTAATTAGATGAAAAAGTTAATTAAATGAAAAAGATAATAATTTTTATAATAACTACTTTTTTTCTTTCACTCTGGGCTGGAATAAAGGAAGATTCCTATTTTTCTCAGCAAAGGAAGAGAATGATTGACCAGCAGCTTAAAATGAGGGATATTACTGATTCCAGTGTGTTAGAAGCAATGGCCAAAGTTCCCCGGCACCTTTTTGTTGATCCTGGACGTCGAAAATATGCTTATCGAGATTATCCTTTACCTATTGATGAGGGGCAGACTATTTCGCAGCCCTATATTGTTGCTTTAATGACCCAATATTTAGATATAAAATCTGGGGAAAAGGTTTTAGAAATCGGTACTGGTTCAGGCTATCAGGCAGCTATATTAGCTGAATTAACCGATCAAGTTTTTTCAATTGAAATCAGAGAAAAACTGGCCAAAAAGGCAGAGCAGACTTTAAAGAATTTGAACTACAGCCAAGTTAAAGTTAAATGGGCTGATGGGTATTTTGGGTGGCCAGAATATGCTCCTTTTGATGCTATTATTGTTACCTGCGCGGCTAATCACATTCCTCCTCCTCTTTTAAATCAATTAGCTGAGGGAGGGAGATTAATTATTCCTCTGGGTAGCACCTTATATTATCAAACTTTAACCTTAGTGACTAAAAAAGAAGACAAGTTAAAAGTTAAACATATTACTGGAGTGCGGTTCGTTCCGATGATTGGTCAAGCGGTAAAAAAGAAGGAATAAAAAAAGACAGGCGATTAAATATCCTATTCCCGCAAAGGTTAAAACCCATGAATATCCCAGTAAAAGAGCAATGAATTGTGCATTGACTGAATTAACCACTGAGGAAAAACCATTTACTGCCCAGGCCCATGGGATAAAGTTCGGCCGAGTTTGGGCAAGGAGTTTTATTCCCGTAGGAAAAGGGAAGCCCATTAAGAAGCCCAAAGGAAAAATAATTACAAAAGAAAATAGGAACTTAAGGGGTAAACTTACTCCCATGAGTTTATTAAAAATAAAAGAAAAAGAAAAAAGTTGAAGAAAAATTAACAGACTTAGTGTAAACATTATCCAACTGAATTTTATAATTCTATTTTGGTTTTTGCCCTTGAGAAATTTTCCTGAAAAATAACTTCCTAAACCAGAAGAAAAAAGAAAGGAAAAAATAACGATTGATATTGAGTAGGCTGGGTGACCTAAGAATAAGATAAGTTTTTGGATGAAAGTGATTTCAATAAACATATAACTCATTCCAATCAGGGCAAAATAAAAAAAGATTTTAATTGCTTTACTCACAGATGACTCTCTTTTCATCAATTTTTTTTCTTTCTTTCTGACAATCGCCAGAGGAAAAATAATCAGGAGGAAAGAAATGAGAAATGCTTGAATTAGAATAATAGGTAAAAGATATCCTCCTTCCAATAAAGGTAGCCATTTCTTGCCAAGACTGAGATAAGTTGATTTGATTTTTTTAAGCTTGAAAAAATTAAAGAAAAAAGGACTGCTGTCATAAACCGGACTAATATCGAAAAGATAATTTTTATACAGGACTTTTCTTTTTTCAGGCTGAAATAAATCTGTAATCAACTGATGATAAATTGGCTTGTCAAATTTATTGAAGATATTTACTTCTTCTGGTTTTATTTGATAATAGTAAACCAAATCAAACATCCTGGTTTGGCAAAACTTTTTTATATAAGATAAGTCTTTTTCAGAAAATTCATTCTTTTTTAATAAATAAGTAATTGTTCCCCATGTTCGGAAGACAACTAAATGTTTGGCAATGTTTTTCACTTCTAATTCTTTTCCTGCTTCAATCATTAGAGTGACTATTCTAAGTTCTTCCTTAGGGGGAGGGAGTAAATATCGGGTAATATTTATTATTCCTTGTTCAGTTAAATGAGAATACATCTCTTTAAATGCCTCAACAGTGAACAAATAATTTTCAGCTATCCCGTACCATCCAGTAGATGAGGCTCCCAGAACATCTGTTAAACAGAGAGTAATCAAATCATATTTCTTCTCTTCACTTTTGATAAAACTTCGGCCATAAGATGTTGCCACATGGATATTTTCTCTTTGATAAATAAAGCCAGAAAATTCCTGGAAATCATTTTTTATTAAGTCAACCACTAGTTGATTACTTTCCACACAATCAATAGATTTCGCTCCATTAACAAGGGCAACTAAGATTTCTAAACCTCCTCGAGGATTAATTAACAATATTTCATTGTTTGAGCCTAATTTATAAGCAAGAGAAGTAGGCAGGAAATCTAAGAATTCCAGATTTTCATAGGTAGGTTTAAATTGAGTAATAGCATTTAATTCCCCTCCATCGATAGAAATTCCATATTGTTTGGGAATACTGCCTTGATAAGCCAGACTCATCCCGGGTGCAAATCTTACTAAGGGGCTGTCGACTACATCCACCCGCGAAACGGGGCTCCATTTGGTTAAAAGGTGTTTCGCATCAGGGTATTTCAAAGCAATGGGTAGAGCTTTATATGGAGAAATGTGGATTTCCAGCCAAGAAGGAGGATTTAAAAACACTATAGCAGTTATCAAAGCAAGAATAAGAAGAATTGCTGTTATTATCTTTTTATTCAGCCTCAAACTGAAAAAAAAGATACTCGCCAATCCTAAAAAAAAGATAATTAAGATTGCTCCTTTATCACCTTTGGGTAAGAAAATTAAAAGAACTAATAAGGAACCTATAGCTGCTCCGATTAAATCTGAGAAATAAATTTTAGTTACCTCATGGGACATTTTATAAATGGCAAAAGAAATAGTTAATCCAGCAAAGAAGAAAGGAATACTTAACAGGAAATAATATAAGAAAATATAGAAAATTTGATTTTTGTTCCAGGTCAGTTCAAAAAAATCAAAAGGTAATCTGTTAACCAAAATGTAACTTAACAAACAGGATAAAGTAAATAAAGAAGAAGTTAAGATCAAGAATTTATCAAGCTCAATTTTTAAAAGTTTAGAAAAAGCAGAAAGAAAGGAACCACTGGCTCCATACCCTAAAAGAGCGATACTGACTACCATAAAAGCAAAATGATATTGCTGGGAAATAGAAAAAAACCGGGCGAGAGAAATTTCAAAGCTTAAAGCTGCTGCAGAAGTGAATAGAATTCCTTTCAGCAACCAGTGAATTTTATTAGTTGAAGATTTCATTCCCTCAAAACTACTAAGCTGATAATATTAAAAAGAGAATTGCATAGTAAAGCAACTTCTCGAACTGCCATCTTGTTCTTTCTTATATCATTTATAACAGATTATATGAACATTAAAGTAAAAACAATAGTTTTTAAAAACTTCTGTCCTTGAAAAAAAGATATTTATTTTTTATTATTTAACATAGAGAAAGATTAAATGGAAAAATGTTTGGTACTCTTTTCTGGAGGAATCGATTCCACAACTGCGTTATATTGGTCCTTAAAAAATTTTGATTGGGTTGAAGCATTAACTTTTGACTATGGGCAGAAACACAAAATTGAAATAGATATGGCTCGAAAAATTACCCGATTGTTAAATATAAAACATAAAATAATATTGGTTGATTTAACTCAAGTTGGAGGATCAAGCTTAACTGATGATCAAATTCCAATTCCTCAACTTGAGACCATTGAAGAAATAAAACAAGGGATTCTTCCAACTTATGTTCCTTTCAGAAACGGTATCTTTCTTTCTTTAGCTGCAGCTTATGCAGAAGTAATTGAAGTAAAAAACATTGTTTGTGGATTCAATGTAATTGATTCCCCCAATTATCCTGATACTCGGAGAGAATTTGTTGAATCAATGGAAAAAGCAATAAATTCAGGCACTAAAGCAGCATTTGAAGACTGGAAATTTAAGCTAATTACTCCCCTCATTGGAATGACCAAATCAGAAATTATTCAATATGGTTTATCCTTAGGAGCGGATTATTCCTATTCTATTTCTTGCTATCAAGGAAGAGAAATTCCATGCGGTAAATGTGCTTCTTGTTTGATTCGGAAGAAAGCCTGGCAAGATTTAAATCTAAAAGACCACCTTATTCTAAGGCTAAAGAGAGAAGGTAAAATATGAACTTTTTAAATCCATCTCCTTCTGGCTGGGTTTTCAAATGATGATTAAGAGATATTATTAAGAGAAGAGCAATATATGAGTAAAAATAGAATAAAAATCCTAAATTCTAAATCCGAAATCCTAAACAATACCAAATTACCAAAATTCAAATGACCAAAACAAAAATTATTCCACTCTGTTTTGGGGTTTAGAACATTTGGATTTTGAATTTGTTTTAAATTTCGTGCTTCGAATTTCGGATTTAATTTATTTGGAGGTTAAGCCAAAAAATAGAGCTCGAAAACCCGCATCGTAACTGGGTTTTCACAGTCGAAAACGATATCTGTCTTCTGGAGGTAAGCATGAGTTGGGTATTAAAAGTAAGTGATAAGTTTCAAGCTGCTCATTTTTTAAAAGATTATAAGGGAAAGTGCGAAAAAATTCATGGCCATACTTTTAAAGTAGAAGTACAAATAAAAGTGAGCAAATTAAATAAAACTGGGATAGGGATTGATTTTATTGAAATTAAAGAAAAATTGTCTAAAATTTTACCAGACCATAGACTTTTAAATGAAATTTATGAATTTAATCCCTCAGCCGAAAATCTTTCCAAATATTTTTTTAATGAGCTAAAAAAATATTTCCCAGTGGAAAAAGTGGTTGTCTGGGAATCTGAAGATGCTTCAGCTGAATATTTTGAAGATTAGTGAAATTTTCTGGTCTGTTCAAGGAGAAGGACTGAGAACAGGCGAACCGACAATTTTTATTCGATTAACTGGCTGTAATTTAAAGTGTGAATTTTGTGACACTAAATATGCTTGGGAAAATGGTTTGGAGACCACTCTTGAGAATATCTCAGCTCGTATTAAGAAATTAAGAGAGAAATATAAAACAGATTGGGTCTGTCTGACAGGAGGAGAGCCTTTAATTCAGGATGTAAGTCTGTTAGTCAATCAGTTAAAATCAGAAAATTTTAAAATTCAAGTCGAAACAAATGGAACAAAACATTATTCTTTGCCAATAGATTGGTATTCTCTCTCACCTAAGCCGGCTAATTATTTTTTTCAACCCGAATATAAAAAAGAAGCCAGAGAGGTAAAGTTAATAGTTATTAGAAATTTGAAATTAGAAAATATAATTAAATTGAGAAAAGAGTTTCCTTTAAAAACTCCAATTTTTCTCCAGCCCCAATCGAATAAAAAATGGAGCT
>JBHIEE010000156.1:0-5529 GCA_046760445.1 Candidatus Aminicenantia bacterium | reverse complement strand
AAATTCCGATACTTGGTAAAAAATGTAAAATTTCATTTTAAAAACAAGATAGTCAGGGGTAAACCCCTGACTATCTTGTATTAATAGCAAACAAGGCAGCAATAAAGCGACCAACTTCGATCATATCTTTTCCAGTGAACTGAATAGTATGTCCATCCACCCGAGTGACCATTGGAAGATAGGAAAATGCTTCAGCATCATAAGTATGCTTGAAAGTCAATTCCATTTTTATTGGATGATTCAGTTTATAAGCTTTGAATTCCTTGATTCTTTTAACTGCTTCGACACATTTTTCTTTTATTTCTTTACAAATCAGGCTGGGATGTTTCGATTTAGCAGTCAGCCAGCCAATAGATTGTTTGGTAATAACACTTTCAATCTTTCCTAAATAGCTTTTGGTGTGGTTAACCACATTTTGATCCCCAGCAATAAAGATAACTGGAACACCATATTCTCCTGCAATGGCAGCATTAAATATTGCCTCAGAGACAGAAATCCCATTTAATTTTAGCTCGAATATTTTTGAACCCCAAAAGGTGTGTGAAAGATCCGACTGAGGTGTTCCTTCTTTAGCGTGATAGCCAATAAATATCACGCCGTCAAATTCACTGTTTATTCCTTCCATTTGCATAAGTGGTCTGGGAAAAGCCCGGATTAGCTCGGCTGCTTCATTTAACTCATCAATGATGATACTCTGAGCATTTCCGTGAGAGTCAGCGACCACAATCTCTCCGGCTCCTGCCTCCAGACAGCCCTCAATAGCAGCGTTTACTTCAGCGGTCATAAGTTTTCGTCCCTTTTCATATTCAAATTGACCAGAGCTGGTCTGAGCTTGAGTAACGACACCACCAATACCTTCCATATCAACTGAAATGTAAATTTTTGATTTTTTAGGAGATTCAGCCTGGATAAAAAGTATGAAGAACAAAAAAATGGAGAAGAAAACAATGCTTTGGAGAAATAACTTCTTTTTCATGTTACCTCCTCTTTCGGTCAATATTATTCCTCATCCACACCATAAAATCAATCTTCTTTGGAAAAGGAATGGATTAAACCCCAATAAAGATAAA
Source organism: Candidatus Aminicenantia bacterium (assembly GCA_046760445.1). Taxonomy (GTDB): domain Bacteria; phylum Acidobacteriota; class Aminicenantia; order JdFR-78; family JdFR-78; genus JBHIEE01. The sequence continues at coordinate 4,459 of JBHIEE010000156.1, read as the reverse complement.
CTTAGCCTCCAAGGAAAATATTAAAATATCTTGACACCGAAATATGGAAGGTTAATATTAAAAGCAAAGGAGGAAAGGAATGATAAAGAAAATATTTCTGGGAGTCTTTATTCTGTCTTTTTTCATCCTAACAGTCAGGGCAGAAATTAACAGCCTGAGCGAACTCTTTTTGCCGGGCAAGATTTTAAAGGATAAAGATGGCGATAATCAGATTGATTCCATCGAGACTCAAATAATTCTCAGGAATAATCCAAGCCTTGAGGAATTGATTTTGGCTTCTGAAATTGCTGCCCGAATGAATTTGGAAAGCCTGGCTGGCAATTTTGCTCTGGTAAAGAGAGAATCTCAAATAAAAGATTTTTCTGATTTGAAAAACCCAATTTTTATTGGAAAAGAGATAAATTTAGTTAAAAAATTAATCAAAAAAAAGTTAATTGATGTTTCCTCCTTGAAAAAGAATCAAGCTGTGATTTCTCTTTTTTCTGATAAAGGCCTGAAAGGCATAGTAATTTTAGGTACATCTCCTCAATCTCTTCTTTTTGCTGGACGGGCATTTTTCCTTAGGTGGCCTTACTTGTGGGAAATCTGGGGAAGAAAGCAGGGTGCAACCTATTCCAAGGTAGAAAAAGAGCTGAAAGAATTTCTCAAAGAAAAAAAGATTGACTATCAGGGAATAAACATTGTCTCAGCCATTTATCAGTATGAAGAACAAAAAGGGGAAAAGGAAGCAGTCAACCAGTTCCGATTCGATCGCGGAGAAATTAAAAATTTAATAATAAAAATTACCTTTCTAGAAGAAGCCCAGAAGTTTAAAGCAGAAAAAGAATTTTATTCCTTGATCGAAAACCATCACCGCGGGGAAAAAACTAATCGACTTAATTATCCAGGCTGTGCCCAGTTAACTCTTCATTTAAAAAGTAAAAATAAAATATCTCAAATAAAAATAGAGCGGATGGGCTATCCAAAAAGAATGCTCACTCCAGCTTATAAACCTGTTCCAAAAATAAAAGTGCCTGAAAGGAATTTTGATTTAACCAATCTCTTCTCCGAAAAAGGTATTTTTTCAGACAGCAATAAAGACCAAATTCCAGATACTCTGGATAGTTACCTAATAATCTCTCCTGAAGAAAAATACCACTCAATAGCTGAGCTATGCAGCCGATTGGTTATCGAGGTAGCTGGAGCATCTTTTCCAATAATCAAGCTGGATAAGGAAATAGATAATTATAAAAAATTAATTTCTCCAATATTAATTGGCGAGAAAAATGCTCTGGTCAAGCATTTGGAGAAGATAGGAAAATTTAAAAAATATCCCCTGAAAAAAGATGAAGGATTAATTCAAATCATACCTCAAGCTTTCAACAAATCAAATGCCTTAATCATTCAGGCAGAAAGTAAATTAGGAATGGAAAAGACTCTTTCCTATCTGGCTAAAATTTATCCTTATCTTACTTCGTTAAAAGCAGGTGAACCGCAAATAGTGGATCTCAAACAGGCTATCGAAGAGTTCCTTAAAGGAAAAGGAGGAAGTGCAGCTTCTTATTTCTATCTTCAACTGAAAAATTTAGTTGAGAAACTGAAAAACAAAGAACTGGAGTATTTTTCTGGAGAACTATATCTTCCCCAGGAAAATAAAGAACTTAATAAGTTTCTGTCTGATTATCTGAAAAATAATCTTCAGGCAGAGAGAATTGAGATAAAGTCAATAAATGCTGAAGAAGAAAAGAAAATTTTTGAAAAAGAAAAAGAATTCACCTGGGAAGTAGAAAAAGGATTGAAATTAATAGAAGAAAAAATAAACCAAAAAATAAATCCTCAACTTCCTCTGGAAATCAATCTTGGAATAAGTGAATCTCCCTCGATCAGACAGGAAACCAAAGACAAGATAGAATCTCTTCTTCAGGAAAAAGGAATTTCTAATTTTAAAATAGATGTCTTTTCTGCCTATAAACAAGGATTTTTCTGGCTCTGGGAAAAGGTTCTACCTGAAATAAAAGGAAAAGAAATTTCAGAGATAGTGATTAAATTTTCAGAAGAAACACCTAATTTAAATCTCAAAAAAAGGTTTTATTCAGAGCCAATCAGATGGCTTCAGGAACTTTATCCCATAGATGAAATAATTTCAAATGAGCTGGCTATTCCTTTGGAAAAAATCAATTTTGAGAGGATGGAGAGGGAAAGACCGGCTTATAAAGTTGAGGTTTTCAATTCTCAAAAAGAGTTAATTTTTTCCGATGAATTTTTTCCGAGGATAAAAGAAAGAGTCTATTTAGATATTCTCCCTGAGTGGGGAAAAGCAAAAATCAATTCCGGCTGGCTGGAAATTAAAAATGAAGGACAAACAATTCTAAATGCCCTGCTCGAAACAGATTTAGAGAAATTCTGGAATTTTTATCAGGAAGAAATACTGCCTGAAGTTTACCATTACATTATGAAGAAAACCAACCAGGAACCGACCTTTAAAAAACAACCTTATTTTAAAAGACTGCTTGTTGAACTCTGGATGAGCGAACCTGACTTCAGACTTGGTTTAGATGAAGAAATAGTGAGCAGCCTGGAGGGAATTCACGATGAAATTTATTTTGACACCTTAGATTTTTTGCGTGGAATAACCAAAATAGAGGATGAAGAAGAACTACCAGAAGATACCTCCCGCTATTCTGCCCCAGGAAATATTCTGCCTCTTATCCATTCCTCAACTGAGGGAAAGAAAGGACGGGTAAGAATAAGCTTTGAAGATAAAAAAGCAGATACACTTTGTGCCATTTTTAAATGGAAAGAAAAAAATAAAGAGGAAAGAATCAAAAAAATAAATTTTGCTCCTCTTAAATGGGAATCAATTTCCATCCCTCGATTAATCTATAATGGACCGGAAAATAAAATCAGAAATCTGCTCCTAAAAATAAAATTTAAAGAGGAAAAAGATTATCTTAGAACAATTGATATGGTCAGGTCTTTTAAGGAGCTCCTTGAGAAAGGTCTTTATCAGGATTATTTCAGCTATCCTAACCTCGAAGCCTTAACTTTCCTGCTGCTGAGTGAAAAATTGGAGAAAGAGGAACTTCTGGAATTAGTGGAAAGAAAAAAAGAAGAAAAAATCATTCCTAAAAAAGAAATTACACAGCCAATTGTTCCTTTAAATAAAATTATTTCTCCTGATGAATGCTGGACTATCAGCCAACAATTGGGCACTCTTTCGGGAATTAATTTTTATCAAGCTGGTCTTTCCTATCAAAAAAGAAAAATTCCTGTATTTGAGATTTATCTTCCAAGTGAAAAGTATGTTTCTTATCCGAAATTAATTACTTTTAAACCGACTCTTTATTTATCTGGAAGACAACATGCCAATGAAGTTTCTTCAACCAACTATATCTTAAAATTAGCTGAACTTTTAGTTACAGATGAAAATTATAAAAAATATCTGAAGAAAATGAATTTTGTTTTGCATCCAATGGAAAATCCGGACGGTGCTCAACTTGCCTATGAACTTCAAAAAATCACTCCTTTTCACAGTTTGCATGCCGGAAGATATAGTGCTCTGGGTATTGATATCGGCTATCAGGTGAATGTCAAAAATCCTATTTTACCTGAAGCAAAAGTGAGAAAAAGTCTCTACCAGAAATGGCTGCCTGATATTTATTTAAATCTTCATGGTTACCCTTCTCATGAGTGGGTTCAGCAATTTTCCAATTACTCTCCTTATCTATTTCGTGATTATTGGATTCCCCGAGGCTGGTTTGCCTATTATAAATATTTAAGACTCCCTATTTATGAGCAATGGGAAAAAGCAGGAGAGGATTTGAAAAATTATATTATCCAAGGAATGAATCAGGATGAAAAAATAAAAAAATTCAACAAGAAACTTTATCAGCGATATTACCGCTGGGCAGTTAGGTGGCAGCCTCACCTAGATTATCTCGAAATAGATCGCGATTTAAATCTCTATGCTGAAAGGAGATCTTCAGTAGAAAACAAATTAACTCCTAGAAGGAAAATCAGCTTTGTGGAAGAAGTGTCGGAAGTAATGGATGAAACAGCTCAAAAGGACTGGCTTGAATTCATCTGCCAGCAAGGTCTCACCTACCTCAGAACCCACCTCAATTATTTAGCCCAAGTAGAATATAAAATTATCAGATTGGAAGAAGAATACGATGATAGAATTCAGATTAAATTTATCCGTGCTCGACCAGGAAAAATTAAAAAGAATGTTAAATGAGGCGGAGGACTTCAGAAATTTTGCTGAAGATTACTGGAGGCTAAAACGGAAGTTAAGAGATGAGCTCAAAAGAGAAGCATAGAATCATAAGATATGTGGATTTTTTAGAGTCTAAAATCAGGGATTATCCAAAATTCCGAAATTTAACTTAGAAGGAGTACAATTTCAACTACGAGCACTGTTTCCTCGCCTCGAGGAAATCCAGACAATCGCGTATAGAAACGATTTCCTCCGCTGGCTCAC
>JBHIEE010000155.1:0-5584 GCA_046760445.1 Candidatus Aminicenantia bacterium | reverse complement strand
AAAGTCTTGAGGATAAGAAACACCAAGAAGACAGAAAACAGAAATCAGAAGACAGACTAACACTCTCCAACTACTTCTGTTTTCTGTCATCTGTTTTATCAGAAGCGTTTGTGAATTTTAACATCTAAACCAAACCTGCCTTCTTCGTCGCGGATTCCGACAACTGAAATGTCTTTGGCCAGTTCCCATTCAAGGAAAATCAAATCATCTCGATGGGTTGAAAGATTAGTTGAGTAAATAATGGTTAAACCTTTAGTAACCTTTTTGCCAAGTGTCAAGCGAGCAGTTGTTTCAGCCGTGGAACTCATAAGAGAAGGATCTAATCTAAATCGATCTATTCCAAATAATTGCTGGGCTCTTTTTTTAACATCTTCAGTTAATTTGAAAGAAAGAAGAGAAGTTGTGCTTAACTGGGTGCTTCTATCATAGGAGTAAGTCCTTTTAAATGCTTCTCCCAAAGTCAAGAGAGCCAAAACATCTTCAGGAGGAAGAGGTGGAGAGGAGCTAAGCTCTGGATTAAGGCGACTCAGCAGGCCATCCAGGGAAAATAGAACCCGGTAATCTTTTATGAATGTTTCTCCTTTAAAATTTATATATGGATCAGAAGGAGTTAATGGATTGAAAAAACTTACCTTACCTTCAAGTAAGTTAAAGCTTCTGTCTTGAAAAAATAGTTCTCCCCGACGAGCAATAATTTCTCCTAATAAGGAGGGAGAATTAATGTTTCCTAAGATTCTCAAGTCAAATTTACCTTCCACTCGACCTAAAGAATTTTCTATCCAGCAATCTTTTTCTGCTTTAAGATGTAAATCTATATTTAGATTGTCAAAGAGGCTAAATTTAGACTCCGTTTCTTGGTAAGGAGAAGAAAAAAAAGTAATTTTTTCTTCTATTTCTCGCCGCCACAGTAATTTATGGGCAAAAAATTCTCCTTTTAGGGTTAAGTTCTTTTTATCTTTAATCAAACTTAAACTACCGTCACATAAAGCTCTTGTTCTTTCCATTGGGGAAAGCAGCATTTTCTTTCCACTCAATTGAATGTTTAATTCATCTATATTTCCTGATTTATCTAATGAAGCTTTTCCAAATCCGGAAATTTTTCCCCCTCCAAGAAATGCAGAGAAGGAAAGCAATTGAGCACTATTTTTCTCAAAGATAATTAATCCAGAAAAATCATTGAAGGCATGCGCAAATTTTGGGATGGGAAGTGTTTTTCCTTTGAAATCAATTATAGCTTTTACTTCAGGCGATTTTAATGAACCAGAAATTTCAACAATAAAATTAATTAGTCCTTGAACTCCTTTCCAGGGTATTATCAGGTTTAAGTTATCTATTTCACCTTCAATCTTTCCTATTAGAGACTTACTTTTTAGAGGAAAAATAAATTGAGCAAAGAAATCATTCTGGCCTGGGTAGATATTGCCTTTTGCCTCCAAATTAATATTCTCCTCAATCACTCCAGCTTGAATGTTTCCTTTTATTCTTCCTTTTCGGAAAGAAGGATGAGAGAAATCACTTATTTCATATTTTCCCAGGACCACATCTTGCCCAAATTTCCCCTTTCCGATTAATTTAAATGCCAAATTCCCTTGGATCTTAGAAAAGAATGAGGAGATATTAAATTCCTCTCCTTTAATATCTACTTCAAATTCTCTTTCCTGAGGAAGAACGGTGGTTTTTCCTTTGATGGTGCCTTCTTTTAAATTGAATTCAAGATAAGGAAAAGAGATATTACCATTTTCCCACTTTATTTTACCCTTAACATTAGTTAGGAGTTGATTAAAAACGCTTAACTTAGAACTGAGAAATTCACCTTCGATGCGGAGCAAATCTTTTTTCTGTTTAATAAATAAATTTCCTGAAGCTTTTCCTTTTATAGGGAATGAAATCTCTAAAGAAGAAAAAATTTGATCTACTTCACCTTCACTCATATTTATATTTAAGTCCAAGCCATTTATTCCATGATTAGCACTTACTATCCCTTTGAAAAACTCATCTTTGATATCAAATTCTCCCAATAACTCTTGATTAGAATAAGTTATTTCACCATCTACTCGAGAGAAATTGAATGAAAGAACCTGAGCTGGAGTAAGAGTAAAATAAGAGATAATTTTTGGTTGTGAAAACTCTCCGTAAATTCTGATTTTTGCTTCTCCCTGCCCATTAATCTGGGATAGACTAATTGGTTGCTTGAGAAAAAGAGAGACGAATTGCCTGGTTTGCTCGAGATTTTCTACATGGCTTTCAATATTAATATCCAAATTTTGGTCAATTTTGAGTAGTCCAGCTAACTCAAAGTTGGCAAAGCTTGAACGAAGCTGAGAGGAAGAAATTCGGACAAGCTTTTTCCCATCCCATTCGATAGCTAATTTTCCGAAGAGTGGAAATTCATTATTTTTAAGGACTAACAGACTTTCTCTAAATTCAAATTGAGCATATAATCTTTTATTTTTTATAGTAAACTCACCCCAGGCTGGAGAATAAACAGGCCAACCGAGAGAAAGCCACTCGACAATTGGGTTGAGATGAAATTGGCTAAACTTGCCCTTTATTCCTTCTTGATCAATTGTTAGTTTTAAATATTCTTTTTTTCGATTTTCTTTTTTAAAATTAAGATCTAATTCTGTTTTTATATTTTGAAGAAAACTTATTGTTCCTTCAGTCTGGCCCAAATTAGATTGGTTAAAAATAAGATTTTTGCTATGAATACTTCCTTGATAAGAAACAAATTTATTTGATTTCTCTAATTGTCCTTCGCTCTCGAGCGGCCCTTTAAGTAGAAAAGGCAAAGAAAGAAGATTATTAAGTCTGGAAGCTTCTGTCATAATTGAAGTTTCCAGTTTAAATTTAGGTTCAAGAACATCTTCAATGTCACCCTTAATGTTTACCCAGTAATCAGTGCCAAAGAATTTAATGTTTTTTATTTTAACTTTTTTGCCTTTCCCTTTTAAAAGCACCCTTAATTCACCGGTAAGGAGAAGATTTTTCTCAGGAAGAGAAAAAATATTTTTCCCTGATTGAAGGCGGAGGAAAAATCTATCTCCTTTCTGGGTGAAAATAGCGTTTGCTTTCTGAGAAATCAACTTGTATTTACGATTCCGAATAGAAATATTCCCCTGATGAATGATTCCTTTTTTAATAAGGAAAGGAAACGGTAAGGAAAAATTCCCTTTCCCTTTACCACCTTTATCAGTTAAAAATTTCAGTACTGGACGGTCAACAAAAATTTCCAGTGGTTTTTCTTTGAGGATTAATGATTTAAAAGGCAAGACGATTACTACTTTTTCCGCAGAAAAGAATATATTCGGTCTGACCACTTTTGGTTTATCAATGCTTAACCTCGGTGGAAAAAAATTTAGACTAATTTGGGAGTATGAAATTGATTTACCTAACCTGGTTTTTATCTGACCAAGGAAATACCTTTTTATAAATAGAGAAGAGACGATAATTATAACTAAAATTAAAATTGAGCTAATTATTAGTTTGTGTCTTTTTTTCATTTATTCAACAATAAAAAGAAGTCCCCCTGATTCAACAGAATTTCCTTCTTGTGGAACTATCTTAGTTAATTTTCCTGATTTAGGAGATTTTATTTCATTTTCCATTTTCATTGCTTCTAAGACCAATATTCCTTGACCTTCCCTGACATTATCTCCTTCCTGAGCTAAAACCCTAACTACCCGCCCAGGCATTGAAGTTTTAATTTCTTTCTTTCCTCGAGCAAACCCTCTCTTTTCATTGTCCAATTTCAAAGACGACTTTTTTTCAATCTCATATAAATGACCGTTAACATAGACTGAATAGTGCAACTTAGAAGTATGAATTATCACATCATAAACTTTACCCTCTACATTCAACAGGAGTTCATTTTGGCTTATCTTTTCAACCAAAACTTTATATTTCCTTTGGTCAATAGATATTTCTACCTGGTTATTTTGTTTTTCTTCAAGGGTTAAATTAATTTCCTTGCCATTAAGAAAAAATACTATATTCATTTCACTTATTGCAACAACATTCATAATACAATAAGACGGTAATTTAGGCAACAGTAGAAATTTTATAGGGTAGGGGTCATAGGATGTTCCCCTACTCATGCAATTTATGATTTTTTTGAGGAAAAAAGCAGAAGTGAAGTAAAAGAGCTTGACAACAATAAGCTATCCTGACACTTTCGGACTCACTCGAGATAGTGCGTAAAATTCATATGACGGAAATCTCTCCTAAAGGAATGAGCCCTCCCTCGATCAACTGAAATATTTATCCGCATTTTTCTGGATATAAGCAGCAGTATGGGTGGCTATAGCCATGACCGAAATCTGGGGATTCACTCCAACAGAAGTGGGAAACACGCTTGCGTCACAGATGAAAAGGTTCTTCACATCATGGAACTCACAATTTGAATTTACCTCCGAGATAGAGGGATCCCCGCCCATCCTACAACTACCTTGAGGATGTGCAGAGAAAAGCACGAGCTCGCTAAGGTCCATTCCGCGCTCATCAAGGACCTTTATATCTTTTGGATCCTCGATGAGTGTAGGCTTGACGTGCGTGATGAAGACATTTTTGGCTCCTGCCTTCAGAAATATTTGCACGGTTTTTTTCATCCCTTCTATAGCAAGCTTCTTATCCTTTTTGGAAAGATTATAATCGATAACGGGGGGGCCGTTTTTAGAGAGGGTCACTTTACCGCTGGAATTGTCCTGTACCATCACTATCGTTGCTGCCTGTTTTGCATAATTCCCAGCAAAGTCCATGTATTCTTTTCCTAACGATGGGTAGACCGCGGACATAGTACCTGGATGGGCAAAGACCCCCTCGATAATAAATCCTCCTTTGGAAAAATCTTTGAATTCGTCACAATAGTAAGACTGGGGAATACCCTGATAACTATGAAGCTCAGCATCAAACTGCGCAATGACCGGGGCGAGGGGTTGCAGGCTCAGGTTTTTTCCGACCTGACCGCTGCTATTGCATAATTCGTTTTTTAACAGAAGCTGTGGAGTGTTTATGGCACCTGCTGATAAGACCACCACTTTGGCCTCCACCTTAACAGTGGGTCCTGACTTACCGTTGTACAGGATTTCCCCCTCGACTCCCACTGCCTTATTCCAAGCAAAAAAGTAGTTAAATTTTCTCCTAGTAAAAAACTCAAAGAAGTCGTGAAGTAGGTAACTAAGAAATAAAAAACTTCAATCGAAAGTGTAAGCAAGAGTAAACTATCTCTATTGAAAAAAGTGAGACTCGAAGGTATATTAAGGGTAAGTTAAATATGTTTTTAAGGAAAAAGGACATAAGTTCGGATATAATACCAAAATAGGAGGATATACGAACTTTTAGTTCGGATATAAACAAGTTATGTTCAATGCCCATTTTAAATTTTGTAGTCCTCTCCCATCCATGGGCTCGAGTTGACATATAGAGAAAAATACTTATAATATGTTAAGTTTTACAAACTTATAGGTTAGATTGTGGTGAACCACACATAAAATGGCCGAATCAAAACAACCTTGGAGGAAACTCATGAAAGCGATTGTATACACAAAATACGGACCACCGGATGTTCTTCAGCTCAAAGAGGTAGAAA
>JBHIEE010000154.1:0-5656 GCA_046760445.1 Candidatus Aminicenantia bacterium | reverse complement strand
ACGTGGTGTACCAACTTTTGATATTTGATTTTTTATTTTTATATGAGGTGAAGCCAATCCCAAGTACTCGAGAGAAAACTTTTAATAGTATTATGTTTTCAAAGTTGAAAAGGCTAAAATTAAACGAGGAGGGTTAAAGGATGAAAAGAATCGTTATTTTTATACTAACAATTTTTTTGAGTTTCTCTTTTATTCTGCTTCTGACTTTCTGTGGTAAAAAGCAAAAAGCACCAGAAAAAAAACAGGCTATAGCTCCGAGTGAAATATCTGAAAAAAGTCTTATCTGCCTTGACCAAGTAGTCTATAAAAAGAGAAAGGTTGATGATAAAAAGAAAGAGGAAACTTACCTCTCTATGGACTTCTCTGGAATCGAGAAGCCTACCTCTCCAGAAGATTTTAACCAGTATTTCCACTTTCCACCTCTCCGCCAGGGAAAAACAGGCACTTGTTGGAGTTTTTCTACTACTTCTTTTTTAGAATCAGAATTGAAGCGCCTGGGAAAGGGAGAAATCAAGCTTTCTGAAATGTATACCGTTTACTGGGAATATGTAGAAAAAACTCGACGCTTTATTAGAGAGAAAGGAAACTCTTCTTTTGCTGAGGGTTCAGAACATAACGCTGTTATTGAGCGTATGAAAAAATATGGTGCCGTAAGAGCCTCTGATTATACTGGCTTGCTTGCTAGAAAAACAGAACATAACCATCGGGAGTTAGTGAAAGAAATGAAAGCTTATCTCAATTTCCTTAAGAAACACAACTACTGGGATGAAAAGCCAGCTATCTCTTACATTAAAACTATTCTGAACAAACATCTGGGCAAGCCACCAGAAACAATCAATGTTGACGGAAAAGAAATGACTCCCAAGGAATACCTGACAAATATTCTCCAGCTTCCTCTTGATGACTATGTAGCTATTATGAGTCTCAAGTCTCTGCCTTTTTACACCAAAGGAGAATACAAGGTGCCGGACAACTGGTGGCACAGTGCAGACTATTACAATATTCCTCTTGATGAATTTTATAATGTTATTCTCAAGGCAATTAAAAACGGTTCCACTGTTGCTCTCGGGGGTGATGTCTCAGAACCAGGTAAAAGCGGTGAAGATGACATTGCTATTATTCCCTCCTTTGATCTTTCTCAAGAATGCATCAACCAGGATTCTCGGGAATTCAGATTTTATAATAAAACTTCTACAGATGATCATGCTATCCATCTCGTGGGACACAAAAAAATTGGCGAACATGGTTGGTTTCTGATAAAAGATTCTGCCCGGAGTGCCTTTAAAGGCAAATTCAAAGGCTATTATTTCTACCGTGATGATTATATTAAACTCAAAATGCTAACTATTATGGTTCATAAAGAAGCGGTTCCAGATCTATTGGCCAAGTTCAAAGGTTCTGATTCCAATTAAAAAATTATATTCGAGTTGATTTAGAAATTTGGTTTTGCTATAGTCGAATTGTGCCAACCAAAGAAAGAATCGAAAAAGTAAAAAAAGTTCTTTCCCTCAGGCAACCTGATTTAAGAGTAGTCTTAGAAGAAATTAAAAATACTCACAATGCTAATGCTGTGCTCAGAACATGCGAAGCAGCTGGCGTGCTGAATATGGATGTTATTTCTTCTGATGAACAGCTCCCGATAAATGAAGCGATTTCTACTGGCGCAGAAAAATGGTTAAAATTACATTTTTACTCCTCCACAACCCAATGCCTAACTAAGATAAAAGCATTGGGATTAAAAATTGCCGTTACCTATTTAAATCAGGATGCCCTCCCCTATTATCAAATAGATTACACTCAGCCAATAGCTATTGTTTTTGGGAATGAATCAGAAGGAGTGTCTCAAGAAGCACTAAAATTTGCTGATTGGAAAATAAGAATTCCAATGGTGGGAATGGTTTGGAGTTTAAATCTATCAGTCTCTGCGGGAATAATTCTTTATGAAGCATTTAACCAAAGATTGAAAAAAGGATTTTTTAACAAAAAAAGACTTTCTAAAGAAGAATTTGCCCAATTATATCAAGAATGGCTTTATTCTAAATGAAGAAAACTAAACTTATTTTATTCATTCTACTATTAACCTCTTTTCTATTATCTAATCAAACTGAAGAAAAACTCTCTGATTATCAACTTAGATTTAATTTAAAAGGGTACTCCTGGGGAAGGCTATTATTTATAATTCCCTTTCGAGCTTACTTGGAAGCAAAGGCTTCTCTTCTTTTAGAGGCTAAAAAAAATCCTGAAGGCAGAATATTCTTTACCTATAAAGACATCAATGAACCAGGCTATATTATGAGAACCATTGGATTCTCAGCATCGGAACTTCACATCCGAATTGTCAATCATACAGTAAAAGAGGGAGTAAATTACGGTGAGCAGTGTCTAAATACCTGGGAGAAACAAAATCCAGTGATAAATAAAACAATAACACCAAAAATAAAAAAAGCTCTCCCTTTCATTTTCTCTAACAATGACTATCCTATCTTTGTTTTTTGTCGTGATAAAAAAGGATATATCGTTGCTACTTCAATTTCAAACAAGATAAACCCTAAATATGCCTGGCCTTCTGACCACGAAATTCCAATGAAAGCCTATGGAGCATTGGCGGAAACTCTAAAACTAATGTCTCGGCCTATTGAGCTTCTTGTGAAAGAAGAATTTGATAATCTTCCTGCAGAATGGATTGAAAGAAATGTCAATCTTGCCCCTTATCTCAATTTGATCGCTCCTAATCTGGCTAAAGTATTTGAAATATTTACTCATTTTCGCCAGGAAAGACCATTTTCCATTAAATATTTCATTAAAAAATTAAATGAGCAGAAGATTATCATTGAAGGAGAAGCTGAACCAAAAGTAAAAATTTGGAAAAATTATAAAATTCACTATTTTTATCGCCAACTTATTTATGATTTAGCTCAAAAAGAAGTAATTAAAGAAAGAATTGTGATGGAAATAAATGACAAAAAAGGAAGAGGAGGTAAAGGTTACATAGAGCTAATAAAGACGGAAAACTAATCAAATATTATTATTAAACTTCAATTTCTCCTATTCTCTCAAGAATATTGCGAATCTTAGTTTTGGCTGCTTGAGTTGTTTTTTCTAAGTTTTTGTTTATTTCTTTCATTTTTTTTCTGAATTTTTCCCAATCATAATCCTTCCAGTAATCCTCCCATTTCTTTCTATATTTTTCCCATTCTTTTAATGAAGACCGTTTTTCTTCTTTAATTTCTACTTCTACTTCCTTCTTCTTTTTATTTCTTATGAATTCAATTTTAATTTTTTCTCCTGGCTCCTTTTTCTGAATGATCGAACTTAATTGACTGATAGACTCTACTCTTTCACCGTCTGCTTTGATAATTACATCCCCGACCATTATTCCCGCTTTCTCAGCAGGACTATCCTCAACTACTTTAGTAACTAAAAGACCTATTCCCTCTTTTACTCCAAAATATCTTGATAATTCTTCTGTACACTCTTCCAAATATACTCCAATATATTTTCGACTCTCCCAAAACCATCTCAGTTCTCTCTCAGGCTTTGGGATTTTTATCTTGGGTGACCATTTATAAGAAAACAACCTTGGGAATTTCCTTTCAAAAATCTTGAACATTTTTTCTTCAGGCAATTGACCTAACTCCACTTCAATGTGTTTAATTTGGGAGTCTCTTCGAATTTCCAAAGTAATTTTCTCGCCCGGCTTCTTATCCCGAATTTCAGAAGCAAGATAGCTTGGACTAACTACCTTTTTGCCATTTGTTTTCAAAATAATATCATTTTCCTGTAAACCTGCTGTCCAAGCAGGACTATCTCTCTCCACCCGGGAAATCTCAACCTCACCATCTTCATTTTTAAAAATTGAAACTCCTAACCAGCCTCTTTCTACCTTCCCTTTCTCTCTTATCTCAACTGCCACTTTTTTCACCACATCTACAGGAATAGCCACTGCCATACCTGAAGAAGGAGCTTCTGCTCGCCCAAAGACATAGCCAGAACCGACAAGTTCTTTTTCTCGAAATTCGAACACGACCGGCTTTTCCTCTGAATATACTCCTCTCAAGATTCCAATCATTTTGCCTTCTTTATTAACCACTGGACTGCCGCTTGCTCCAGGAGTAACCCAAACATTCAATCTTAAACTTTTCTTTGAAACAGAACTAACAATTCCCTGCGTAATAGCTGGATTGAGTTCTGGAGAAAGGGTTATCACACCAACCCAGGAACCAGGAAAAATATCTTTTACCTGTCCAATTCTCAATGGTGGGAGTTGACCACCTTTAATTTTTAAAACAGCTAAACGAGTTTCTAAATCAACTCCTACTACCTCGGCTTTAAATTTTTTCCCCCCTCGAGCAATAACAACCAACTCATCATCCTTAGGGGCAATTAAAGCAGTCGTAACAATGTATCCATTTTTATCGAAAATTACGCCAGAAGCTACTTTCTTTGTTCTATTTTCTGCTTCTACTCTCACCACACTGAGAGATACTTTCTTTACCACCTCCTTAATTTCTCTTTCATAATCATTTAATCCTTGGGGAGTTGTCCTTCCAAAACTTATTCCAAATAAAAGAATTAATAAAAATAATGCTAAAAAAATCACTATCCTATTTTTCATTCTAAACCTCCGTTTAAAAGTAATTTTCTTCCTTTTCCATGACTTGTTCTAAAATAAAAACTGTCTTAGACTTTTCGGAACTATAGGAAACTGTTTCTAATTCAGTGGAATAATTTATTGTTTCCATTACAGGAATAATTTCCTGAGATAGACTTATTTCTCTTGCATTTTCATTCCGGAAAAAACCAAAATTTATTCCGAGGAAAATAATTAAAACGAATGCTGCTAATCCAGCGAGAGAAAATCTTAAGTTTCTAACAACTCTTCGTCTTTTTTCTTTCTGAAAAGTTAATCTCGTCATAAGCTCATTTTCAAATTCAGCTGGAGCATTAACTCTTTCTAATTCTTTCAAGAAATTAATTTCTTTCATTTTCTAACCTCCTTTTTTCTCTTCGGAATAAATTTCACCTCTTTCTAATTCATTTTTTAAAATATTCCTTCCTCGACTTATTCTTGCTTTTATCGTGCCAATTGGAGCTTTTAGCATTTTAGCAATTTCCTCTTGAGTAAATCCCTCTATATCTTTCAAAATTATCGGGATTTTATATTTAGGAGGAAGAGAATCTAATGCCTTTTTTACCCTCGCAATTTTCTCTTTTTTTCTAAAATCAATTGAAGTTGATTCTATTTCTGGGTTCCTTTTCAGTTCATCTAAAGGAATTGTCTTAATTTTAGACATCTTCTTCAATTCAGTTTTGGCCAAGTTAGAAGCAATGGTATAAACCCAGGAAGAGAAAGGAGCAATGGGTTTATACTTTCTTGCTTTAAAATAAACTCTTAAAAATGTTTCTTGAGAAAGTTCCACTGCTCTTTGATAATCTCCGGTTAAATGATAAAGATAGTTAACTATTTTATCTTTATAGGAATTAACTATTTTAACAAAAGCCATTTCATCTCCTTGCTGAAGCCGGAGAACCAAATCCTGTTCATCCATTTTCATAGAATAAAACTCCTTTTTTTATCCGAAAGTTGCATTTTATTTAAGAGAAGATTAACTGATATTACAAGATATGCCTTACTCTGTTCGGCAAAATTCCAAAT
>JBHIEE010000153.1:0-5669 GCA_046760445.1 Candidatus Aminicenantia bacterium | reverse complement strand
CTTAAGGTTATTCTCCCAATTCTGCCAAATCCATTGATAGCCACTTTCCTCATCTTTTACCCCTCCTGTACCTTAATTGATTTCTGGTTTCCCTACTTCGTGGGCCCGGAAAAATGGTGGTATCCCCGATCCTCTACTTTGGTTCGATTCCCTTTTCTATCCTTCAAGTATATTCCTTGGTCGCTATCCACAACTTCTCCAATTAAAGCATGGGGAAAACCAAGATTTTGTTCAACTTCCGTGCTCTTGTTGGGAGGTACGGTAAAAAGAAGCTCATAATCCTCTCCTCCGTAAAGGACCCACTCTAACGAAGATTTTCCCATGACTTTGGCTAACTCTTCAGTAGCCGGAGCTATAGGAAGCTCATCTTCCCAGAGAATTGCTCCAACCTTGCTTTCTTCAGCTAAGCGATGAAGGTCAGAGGCAAGACCATCGCTTAAATCTATCATGGAAGTAGCAATTTGACTGTTGGCTATCTTTTGACCTTCAACTAGCCGAGGAGAAGGCATAAGGTGTCTCTTAATGAGAAACTGTCTTATTTTTGGGTTAACCTTCCAATTGGATCTCTTCAAACAGGCCAGACCCGCCTCCGAGCTTCCTAACTGACCGGTAACATAAATCAAATCACCCCGCTTTGCTCCCGAGCGAAGAACAATATTTTCTCTTTTTGCCTCTCCCAGAAGAGACACCGTAATGATGAAGCTCGGGGCACAAACTATATCTCCTCCCACTATCCCCACCCGGTATCTAGAGGCAGCCCTTTTCAATCCTCGATATACCTCCCTTACTACAATCATGTCAGTATGGGCAGGTAAAGCTAAAGATACCAGACAATGGGTAGGACTTCCCCCCACGGCAGCAATATCAGACACGTTTACTACCATAGCCTTCCATCCTACCTGAGAAGGGGAGAAGTAATCCCACTTAAAGTGAATATCCTCCACCAAGGTATCGCTGGTGAACAACACCAGTTTCTTGCCGGATAGCTCTATAGCTGCCGTATCATCTCCTATGCCGGCAATCACCTGTTTTTGAAAGTCCTTCAAATCAGATCTGATAGAGCTAACTACTCCAAATTCGCCAATCTCACTTAGTTTCAAGGAAATAAAGTCCCGGGTCTGATGTCTTAGGTCAAGAATTTTTGCGCAGCTGCTTGACTGTCTCTCTTAGACGAAATCCGGACTTTTTTCAAGAAAAATCCTGATGCGAGTTTTAGTGCCGCCCAGCGTCTCCGCCCGCATTGATGCCCGCTTTTAAGAAAGTATTTTATTCTCTAAAGCTTCCTCGAAATCTTTTTTTAATTTTTCGTTGTAAAAAGGCAACCCCATTAGCTTAAAGTGTTTATTCTGCAATCTTAAATCAGTATCTGCTTTTTCTTCCATCTCAAGTAAAAATTTTTGCTTCCATCCCTCTTTAGAACTCTCAAACCTACCTTGACTATCTTTAAATTGGTCTCCTTTGGGCTCAATAAAAATCTGATAGATACTTATGGTTCTATTTCTCTTTTTCAAAATCATTATAAAATCCGGCTCAAATGCTCTGCCTTCATCAAAGTCAAAAACTTGAAAGAATTTTTCATTGCGAAGTAAAGCAATATCTGAATGTTTCTGTCTTAGCTTTTCTATAACTTCGTTAATAAACTTAATAAAATTCTTCTCTTCGTCTGTGCCATAAATTTCGTTTTGGGCATACCAGTCTTTGTTTTTTAAATCCATTTCTACTAATTCTTTTGCTCTTTCGCTGTCACTATCTAATTTCAGAGTCTTTCTGCCCTCATTCTTCCCAAAAATATCTCTAAGTAATTGCGCCTTAAATAATTTAGTTCCTATAAATTCTGAAGTATTAATTTTTGCTTGCTCTGATATCTTTTTAATTACAAATAAAGCTATCTCTAATTTTTGAGTTGAAGTTAACTTATTCATTTTGTCTTTTGGACCTAAAACTTCTATACTAACGCTACCTAAATAATTAAGTGATGAAATAAATTCTCTAACTGATTTTATATGCGCGAAATATTTCCTTAGTGTTTTAAACTTATAGAACTCCAATCTATCTAATGCGTTTCGGACTATATTTTCTCCAAAATCATCAAGTTTATGTACCATCTTGCCGCGCGCAATATCTTTTGATGCCTTTGGTTTCTTTTCTTCATCTAAAATAATTTCTTCCTTAATTTCTCCGGTTCGCAATTCATATCTATATTTCTCTTCAATTCGTGCGTCCTGCAAACTGAATATTTCCGTTCTAGGATTTTGTATCCTGTCATTTATAAAAACCACACCTTCTTTCCAAAACTCAGTCTTTTTAAAGGAATCTTTAACAAACAAATCTTTCTGGATATACTTTTCCGGTAAAATTCCAATTTCAGTAAGAGCGGTCTTTATTTCCTTAATATATTTAGGGTTTCGAAGACTATGGTAATGTAAAGTCTCTATAACATGCAGTTCATTTTCAGCATCGTCATCAAATCTCCTTTTGTATTTGTCCTGTATTTCATCTATTTGAAATGGGAAATATCTTGCGCCTCTGCCAATAAGCTGTGCCTCACCCATTGTCGTATTACCGGGCTTATACTTGCCGCGGACCCATTTTCCATCACGCGTATCGTATAGCCGCACAATGTCAAACAAGTTAAGCACGTCCCAACCTTCATTTAGCATATTAACCGCAAAAATAGCCCTTACTTCATTATTCTTGTTCTCTAAAGAATTAAGTTTTAATTGTTTCTCTTCATCAATATTCTCAGAATCCAAAAGCATACATTTTTCTTCAGAAAAATCCTCTTGCAGTTCTCTAATTAAATTGTCGAAGGTTATATTCTCTTTTTGGAAATAGTTGAATGCGTTTTCTAACTTTGTGCCTTTGGCCCGTGAATATATTTCTTGAATATCTTTAGAAGATAATTTTTTTATTTTCGTTAAAAAACCTTCGTAATTTTCTTTTGATTCTTTAATAGTCTTAGATTTAAAAAGAACCACCGGCTTTAACCTTATTTTATGTTTTTCGGAAATTTTTCTACGATACTGGCTTAAAACAACTGCCTGCAAAGCCCGGTCATTGGGATCTAAATCTGCCTGTAAAACTTCTATTTCTTTTGAGTATTTATCCAAGCGAAATTGCTTCAAGTCATACTGAAAAATAATTTTATCTTCGTATTTTTGTCTGATATCTTGATTACTCAGGTCAATCGTTGCCGTAAACTCCAATAAAATATTTCTAAGACTGCTTCTGAAAATGCGCTCAACAGTAAATTCCCAGCTTGTTTTTTCTTCTAATTCGCTTCCTGATAATTTGGATTTTGTCAGCGTTTGCAAATGATGTGCCTCATCGGAAATAAGAACTATTTCTTTATCGGCGAAATCTTCATAGGTTAAGGCATTTTCTTTAGGATAATTTAAACGTGTATGCAGTCCCTGAATAGTGGTAAAAATAATATTGATATTCTCCGGGTTTGCCGCTTCAAAATTTTGAACTTCTTTAATATCAACCTGTTTTTCACCGAATTTAATTTTGGGAGCGAAAAGATATTTTTCCGATAAAGAATTTAAAAAATTATCTTTTGTTTTTTCAATAATATTGGTACTGTTTACAAAAAAGATAAAATTGCTGTATCCAAGTTTGTATAAATACAAAATATTAGCCGCCATTATTAGCGTCTTGCCGCTTCCGGTCGCCATATGAAAAAGAAGCTGTACAGGCATTCTTTTAGAATAGTATCCATTCATATAGTAGATAAAACGCCCTATAGTTTCTTTTTGATATTCGCGTAATAAAAATTTAGGATTAAGACTTGTAATAACCTCGTCTTCCAGTCTGTTTTTATGGAAATCAGGGCCAAAATTTTTTAGATTAGCATTAAAATCTTCGCAGAGCATATAATTCTTTACTTTTTAAATAAATTCAAATATTTCCAAAGCATAAAAAGTCTATTACGAGAAAAACCAGTAATCTCTTTAAGGAGACCCAATGTTTTAAGTTCCCTAACAATATCATTAGCTGTTTTAAAAGATAAATTGAGTTCGTTTTGAGCTTGTTTAACATTAATGACAGGATGGGAAAACATATACAAGATAAGCTTGCGCCCTGATTTAGCTCTGCGTCCAAGTTGCATAATTTTATCTTCGTAAGTTTGTTTCAGCTTTACGATATTCTCAAGGGTTTCTTTCCCATCTTTTGCAGTCTCTATAACACCAGAAAGAAAAAATTTAATCCATTGTTCAATATCGTTGGTTTTTCTCACTGAATTTAGAGCTTCATAATAGGAAGAACGGTGCTTTTCAAAAAATTGGGAAAGATAAAGTGCGGGTTTCTGTAAAATAGAATAATCTATCAATTGGAGAGTGATAAGTAAACGGCCAATTCTGCCATTTCCATCCAAGAAAGGGTGAATAGTTTCAAATTGGTAATGAGTAAGGGCTATTTTAATAATATGAGGAATATTAAGAGAATTATTATGCCAGAATTTTTCCAAATCAGTTAAAAACTTCGATAATTCGTTATGATGCGGTGATATAAAAACAGCGTCATTAAGATTGGAGCCCCCAATCCAATTTTGGCTTTTCCTAGTTTCTCCAGGTTCTCTTTCCCTCCCTCTAACTCCGGAGAGTAAAATTCGATGAGTATCCTTTATTAATCTCATACAAAGCGGCAGTTTTTCTAATTGTGAAACAGCGTAATTTATTGCCTTAATATAGTTTTGCACCTCTTCCCAGTCGTCTCTTTTTTCGGGTAGTATCTCTCCCTTTGGCAAAACTGCCTCTTCCACTCCGGTTTTAGTTCCTTCAATTTTACTTGAAATCGTAGCTTCTTTGACCACATGCATTTGGATAAAAAAATCAACATCAGGCACTAAAAAAGAATAGGCGTTTAATTCTCCTAAAAGCCGTACAGCTTCTTCTAAAAGAAGAGTGATTTTCTTATCTTTCCATTCAAAAGGTTTGTTAATAAAATTGGGGCTAAAGGATTGATACTCGTAATCCTTGCCAAGAAAATGCTTTTTGTACTTACCTGCTGTAAATGTTTGATTTTTCATGGACTTGAGGTAAGGAAATTCATATTTCAAGTTTATTAAAGAACTTAAAGTAAGATCTTTTCCATACTTTCAGAAAATAAAATATGGGTATCTATATTTTCATTTTGGGCAAAAAAGTAAAATATGTCAAATTATATTTTACTCTCATAAAATTCTCTGTTTAACCTCTTATATTCCTCACAGACCCCATACTCTTCATCATCAATCTCGCTGTAATTGACATAGAGATGGTTTTTGTCCAAGCACTCTAGCAAAAATCTTTTTTGGTTCTCAAGGGATAAATCAGCGAAATCCTTTGTGTTTTCATCAACCGCTTTTATATCCACCTTATAACTTAAAAATGCTTTTTCTCTCATAGTCTCCCATAACTTTTTAAGTTCGCCTTTTGTTTTTTTCTTCTGTATTTTCTCTACAAAATTTTCGTTCCATTTCATTAGTTCTAAATACACAAAATCGCCGCCGCCTTTCCATCCGACTGATTTTGAAATGCCGGTTTGATCGCCATTGATAACATTCGTTAACCTCACTTCTGCACTATTCTTGCCGTAATCAAGCTGTTCAACTCCTATGTATTGACGACCCATTTTATGGGCAACAGCACAAGTTGTACCGGTTCCCACGAAGAAATCCATAACTA
>JBHIEE010000152.1:0-5774 GCA_046760445.1 Candidatus Aminicenantia bacterium | reverse complement strand
CACCACAAGTTTCTTCAAAATTTGGGCGGGTGAAAAAATATGATTTTATATTTTGTCATATCAAGGGAACTGATATTTTATCAGAAGATGGAAATTTTTTAGGCAAAAAGAAATTTATTGAAAAGATTGACAAAAATATAAAACCTTTGCTTCAATTAAAAAACACTTTAATTGTTGTGACGGCTGATCACTCAACCTGCTCTTTGCTAAAAAGACATTGTAAAACACCTATCCCAATTTTGATTTACGGGGCAGGCCGAGATTCAGTCAAAGAATTTTCAGAGAAAGCTTGTAAAAAAGGAAAATTAGGTAAAATAAAACAAACTCTTTTAATGTCAAAAATTTTAAAACTAAGAAAAAGAATATGAGCGAGAATTGGATGAGAGAAATTCAACAGAGAACAAAAAAACCTCCAGTTTCCAGTGGTAGGTCTAATAAGCTGGGCAAAATTAGCTTTGATGATTTAGTTTTTGTGCCGGCCCAATTAAATAAAAGGCCGGTGGATTACTATAAAGAGAAAATTACAACAAAAACAGTTATTGGTAAATTTAGCAAAAAGCCAATTGAGATTAAAACCCCCATTATTATTGGAGCAGTGAGTTTTGGGGCTCTTTCTCGAGAAGCAAAAACCGCTTTAGCTAAAGCTTCGACTTTGGCTGGAACAGTAGAAAATACTGGAGAAGGGGGAATGCTGCCAGAGGAAAGAAAGTTTTCAAAGTATTTGATAATTCAATATGCGAGCGGTCGGTTTGGAATTACAGAAGAAGTTTTGAAAAAAGCTGATGCTATCGAAATAAAAATAGGCCAGGGGGCCAAAGGCGGTATGGGAGGATATCTTCCAGGTGATAAAGTCACAGAGGAAATTGCTGAAATTAGAAAACTTAAGCCGGGAAAAAATGTCCATTCCCCAGCTTATCATTTAGATATTAAAAGTATTGAGGATTTAAGAGAAAGAGTTGAGTGGTTAAGAGAATTAACTGGCGGGGTTCCAATCATTATTAAGTTGGCAGCCGGAGATATAGAAAATGATGTTAAGTTGGCAGCAAAAGCTAATCCAGATATAATTGCTATTGATGGAATAGGGGGAACAGGGGCGGCTCCAGAAATAATATTAAACGAGGTTGGAATACCAACTTTGGCAGCTTTGGCTAAAGCAAGAGAGGTTTTAGATAAAATTGGAGCCAGACAAGAATTATGGATAGGAGGAGGATTAAATGAGGGGGGGGATTTTGCCAAAGCTTTGGCTTTGGGAGCTGATGCTGTATTTTGCGTCACTTCTTTGTTGGTGGCTATGGGTTGTACTTATTGCCGATTGTGCCATCTTGGAAAATGCCCGGTCGGCATAGCTACTCAAGACTCAGAATTGAGGAAAAAGCTGAACACTGAAACAGCTTCTCAAAATATAGCTAATTTTATTAAAAATTGTACTGAAGAAATAAAAATGATTGCTGGTGCTTGCGGTGAAAATGATATCCATAAATTCAATAAAGGTCACTTAAGAGCTTTAAATTTAGAAATAGCCAAAATAACTAAAGTTAAAATGGTTGGAGACTAAAATTAAATCCATGGCGACAAAATTTAAGGTTAACAAAGAAAAATGTATTAGTGCTGTTGTTTGTGTGTCTGTTTGTCCCAAAGGGGCGGAATTGGAAGAAGATGGTAAAGCTAAGATTATCAATTCAGAGGAAATAGAAAAGTGCGGAGGAGAAAGCATTTGTCCTTATGGAGCAATTGAGAGGGTAAAAGAAAGGAAGACAAAAGAGTAATTTTTTAAATGTTTAATCCACGGGATTAAACACTAACTCATATGGCAATAAAATATAGAGTTAATAAAGAAAAATGCATCGCTTGCGGTGTTTGTATAGCTACTTGCCCTGAGGGAGCGGAATGGGATAAAGACGATAAATCAAGAATTAAAAATTCAGAAGAGATAGAAAAATGCGGGGGCGAAAGTATTTGTCCTTATGAAGCAATAGAAAAAGTGGGTGAGGATTAAAAAACAGAAGCTATTTTAGTTTTCCACAGGTTGTTGTCTTGCCCTCCAAATTTTTTAAGAGATTTGAATTAAATTAGTTGTTAAAATCGACCATTCAAAAAGTTAGGAGGGCTTGACAGCTTTTTTTGTTAGGAATAAAATCTAAATAAGAATGATTACTAAAAAGAAAACAGAAAGAATTACCTGTCAAAAGAAAATTATTTTAGATTATCTCAAGAGCGTCAAGACTCATCCTTCAGCTGAAGAGGTTTATGTAGCAGTGAGAAAAAAATTGCCCAGAATAAGTTTAGGAACTGTTTATCGAATTTTAAAAAACTTTAAAGAAAGAAGTAAAATTCAAGAAATTCCTTGTGAGGTAAGTCATTACAATGGGGATATCTCTCCTCACGCCCACTTTATTTGCGAAAAATGTGGCAAAATCTTTGATGTTTTTATGAAAAGCGATATTGTAAAGTGCAAAAAAATAAGGGTCGGAAAAATTAAAAATTATCATATTTATTTTTATGGTCTTTGTAAAGGTTGTCAAAAAAACTAAAACCTAAAAAACTATAAAGAACAAAACAGAAAACAAAAATGAACAAACTAATACTTTTATTTTGCCTCTAATAGGTCAAAAAATTCCTGATTTTGAATTGGAAGCATTTCATAAAAATAGAATCAAAAAGATTAAACTCTCTGATTACAAAGGCAAATGGTTAGTTCTACTTTTCTACCCGGCTGATTTTACTTTTATTTGTCCGACAGAGTTAGTCGAGGCAGCTGAGTATTATTCTGAATTTAAGAAATTAGGAGCTGAAATTTTAAGTGTCAGTACCGATACTGTTTTTGTTCACAAAGCCTGGCATGATAATTCTCCATCTATCAAGAAAATTCGATTTCCAATGTTAGCTGACCCAACCGGGAAACTTTGTCGTGCCTTGGGCACCTATATTGAAAATGAAGGACTCTCTTTAAGGGCAACTTTTATTGTTGATCCTGAAGGAATTATTAAAGCCTATGAAGTCCACGATAATAGTATTGGAAGAAGGACAAAAGAAATTTTACGAAAATTACAAGCAGCTAAATTTGTTAGAGAACACCGAGGTCAAGTTTGTCCCGCTAGCTGGAAACCAGGAAAAAAGACTTTAAGACCAGGATTAAAATTAGTTGGCAAGATTTAATCATACTTCTAAAATATAAAATATGAACAAGAAAAAAAGGACAAAAATTATAAGGCGTCTGAGGTGGAATGTTTAAAATGTAAGGCCAAATTTGATATCTGGCTTTCAACTGCTAAGTTTACCCCTGAGGCAGAAAAAGAAATAAGAGAACATTTTATCCAGCATTGCCCAGCTTGTAAGGCCTTTGAGAGGGCAGAAGATTAGGATGAAAAAGGTCGAGAAAACTACTAATAAAACCAATCTTTCCACGAATAATCGTTGATATTTTTTATGATAATTCGTGGTAATTCGTAAATATTGGTGGTAGAAATATGTTATCAAAATTACCTATAAACCTTGAGAAAATAAAAAAAGAGGATCTGGACAAAGAAATACTAAGAGTAGGCATTATAGCTGAATTAGATGCGGTTAGTCTTTGTGAACAATTAGCCGCTATGACGGAAAATGAGGATATTAGAAAAGTTCTCCTGGATGTAGCCAGAGAAGAAAAAACTCATGTGGGGGAATTCCAGACACTTCTACTAAAAGAAGACAAGGAACAGGTAAAAGAATTGGAAGAGGGCAAAAAAGAGGTTGAGGAGTTAACCGGATAAAACTTGTCTAGACCCAAGCTTTAAGAATTGTCAGATAGGAAAATTAACCATCATAAATCCATGCGGATTAAACACGATAAAAATATTTGTGAAGTCTGCAATACTCGTTTAGAAAATTTATTGAAAGAAATGAAGCTTTCTGATTTAGAGTTGAGTTTGCTTAATAGACCAAAAAGGGTTATTACCTTTAATATCCCGGTAAAGATGGATTCAGATGAGATTCGTCTTTTTAATGGTTATCGGATTCAATATAATGATGCCCTGGGACCTACCAAAGGAGGAATAAGATTTCACCCTGATGTTGATTTAGAAGAAGTCAAAACTCTTGCCTTTTTAATGACCTTAAAATGTTCTTTGGCCGGGCTACCATTCGGAGGAGCAAAAGGAGGAGTTGAAGTAGATCCTAAAAACCTTTCAAAATCTGAGCTGGAAAGATTGAGCCGGGGATACATAAGAGAGATACATAATTTCATAGGCCCAAAAATAGATGTACCGGCTCCAGATATAAATACCGACCAACAAATAATGGCTTGGATGGTTGATGAATATTCAAAGACCAAAGGAAGGTTTATCCCAAGAGTGATCACTGGAAAACCTCTTGAGCTGGGAGGGTCCAGAGGTAGAACCGTTGCAACCGGTCTGGGAGGAGCTTTTATCCTTAGAAGATTAATAAAAAGGGAAAAATTGAACCCTCAAAAATTGAGAGTTGTAATTCAGGGTTTTGGAAATGTTGGGTGTAATATTGCCAAAGTGCTTTCCGATTGGGGTTATAGAATAATTGCTATCAGTGATGTCAGAGGAGGAATCTATGATGAGAATGGATTGGATGTTAAAGAAATTATCTTAAGACAAAAAGAAAAAGGATTTATTCCAGAAATGGAAAATGTTAAAAAAATAACAAATAAAGAATTATTAGAATTGGACTGCGATGTTTTGATTCCGGCAGCCATATCTCATCAGATAACAAAAGAGAACGCTCATCAAATAAAAGCTAAGATAATTTTGGAGATGGCAAATGACCCCATCACCCCAGAAGCAGATTCGATACTATTTAAGAGAGAAATTAAAGTTATCCCCGATATAATTGCCAATGCGGGAGGAGTGATTGTCAGCTATTTTGAATGGGTCCAAAATTCAACAAATGAATACTGGTCAGAAGAGAAAGTTTTTGAAAAATTAGAAAAGAAGATAACAAAAGCTTTTGACAGGGTGAGTTCCACCTGTCAAATTGAGAAATGCGATTTAAGATTGGCTGCCAATATTGTGGCCATAAGAAAAATAATTAAAGCCGAGAAATCAAGAGGAAACTTATAATATCTTAGAGTAAAACGTAAAGTATGAGAAAGGTCGGTAATAAATTAATAAAGAAAATAGAAATATGTGTAAGACTTGTGGTTGTTGCCCGTGTAAGTGCGGGAAAAAAATAGTAAATGGGGTTTGTGAGGGATGTGGCAAACCCTATGACGATTGTACCTGCAAAAGCGAAGAGAAGACGGGAGGATAGGGGTTGGGGTTGATATAACAAGTAATAATTAACAACTAATAAAACTTATGGGTAAAGAAGAATTTTATACTCTTCCAGATTTGCCTTACGGCTATAAGGAATTGGAGCCATATATATCTGAAGAGCAGTTGAGGATACATCATGACAAGCATCATCAAGGATACGTTAATGGAGCCAATGCTATTCTTGAGAAACTGGAAAAAGCAAGAAAAAAAGGCGCTGATCTGGATCTAAAATCTACTTTAAGGGCGTTATCGTTTAACATCGGAGGGCATCTGTTACATTCATTGTTCTGGCCTAATTTAGCCTCAGCTGGTAAAGGCGGGGGAGGGAAACTTGCTGGAGCGTTAGCTGAGGCTATAAATAAGGAGTTTGGGAGTTTTGAACGGTTCAAAAAAGAATTCACTCAAACTGCTGTTTCGGTAGAGGGTTCAGGATGGGCAGCCCTAACTTTTGACCGGCAAACTGGAAAGCCAATAATTATGCAGATAGAAAAGCACAACCTAAATATTTATCCCGCC
>JBHIEE010000151.1:0-5778 GCA_046760445.1 Candidatus Aminicenantia bacterium | reverse complement strand
TCTTTCCTCTTTCTACCAGCGATTTTTCTGCATCAAAATCTAATAGCAAAGTAGTTGTTTTATTTGAAACAATTGTAAATGGGTGAATTAATTTTATTTTTCCACTTGAAACTGTTACATCATAATTTGTTCCATTGATAGTTGCTGTTGCACTTGTTATTAATAATCTTATTTGAGTGTACTTTCCTGGATCCAAAGACTTTGAACCAAGAATCTCTTCTACTCCTTTAATTGCTATCAAGTCAAATGTTTTTTCTTCCTCAGAAAATACTATCCATCCTACTTGTTCTGCTGGAGCTGTTGTATTTGTATCACAACAACAAGTTGTTACCGTATCATTTAGAGTTGGAGTACAAAACGTAGAATCATTTAAATCCAATTCATTTTCTAAACAAAGAGTTTCATTTTCTAAACCTTCTCTACATGTTCCTACTCCATATCCTAAGGCTTGGCATTGTTCTTCACATGATGCTGGTTCTGTAGGAATTGCTTCTGCCTTATGAACTTCTATCTGAGAAATTGTTACCATTAAAGAATCTATATCATCTGGAGCATCAGTTATTTTCATAACCAGAATTCCCGATTGTACACATCCTGAAATCAATGCTACCAAAATTAATGATATTAAAATTTTTTTCATAATTTCACCGTTTTCTCTTTCTCTTTGGCTTTTCAAGTTTTATTTCTTCTGATTCAACCCAAACCAAAATTATTCCCATGAAAACCAGGAATATTGGAACAAATCCCAGTACTATATACCATAGATATGACCAAAGTCCTGGACAATAATATACTCCACACCAACTTGAAGGTATCAAAAGCCAAAGACCTACTAAGAATAATATAATTCCTATTATTATTTTTCCAACACCCATAATTTCACCTAAAACTTTATAAGCTTCACTAACTTAAATAGTTTACGATAAAACTTGAAACCTTTGGGTGATGTAAGTGGGTATGTATAAATATTTAAAAAGATTGTGGAGAAGTGAAGAGTACAAACAAATAATAAAACAAAGGCTTATTTCTTGGAGAAAAGAACCGGTTATAAAAAGAATTGAAAAACCGACCCGTTTAGACAGAGCTCATTCCCTTGGTTATAAAGCAAAACAAGGTTTTGTAATGATAAGAACCAGGATTAAAAAAGGGACGAGAAAAAGAGAAAAACCTTCAGGTGGAAGAAAGCCTTTAAGAGCTGGTTTAACAAAGCATACTCCTAGAATGAATCTACAGCACATTTCTGAGATGCGTGTAGCAAGAAAATTTCCTAATTTAGAGGTATTAAATTCTTATTATGTTGCTGATGATGGAAAATCATTGTGGTTTGAAGTGATATTAATTGATCCAAACCATCCCAATATCAAGAATGATCCTAAATTAAATTGGATTTGTTATCAGAGGAGAAGGGTTTTTAGAGGTCTAACATCTGCAGGAAAAAAATCTAGAAAATTAGGAAGAGGTAAAGGATTTGAAAAACGAATGAAAAAATAACATTTTTAACCTTCTCTAATAAATCATAATTATGAAGTTTTTTGATTTGGACATAAAAAGTAATTTATCAGAAGGAGAAAGCACAATCAAGGATTTAGCTAAGTTTGCTCAGCAATTAGGATATTTTGGAATTGCTATTTGTGATAAATATGAGAGCATGGAAAAACTTGAAGAATTGAAAAAAGCTATAAAAGAAGTTGAATCTGATATAGAAATTTATCCTGGAATAACTATCCAGGCTAAGGATGTTGATGAATTAAGAAGAATAATTGATAAAGTAAGGGAAAAAGTAATGATAGTAATTGTTCATGGTGGGGATTACTTAATAAATAGATCAGCATGTGAAAACCCTAAAGTAGATATTTTAGCACATCCAGAATTAGGAAGAATTGATTCTGGTTTAGATGATATTTGTTTGAAAAGAGCAAAAGAAAATAATGTAGCAATTCAAGTCAATTTCAGGGAAATTCTTTTTAGTTATAGAAGGCCTAGGTCTTATATTCTAAATCATATAACAAGAAATATTAGACTATGTAACGAGTTAGGTGCACCAATGATAATTTGTTCTGGTGCTCAGAATATTTGGGACATGAGGGATCCCCGTGGACTAGTAGCAATTACAAATGTTTTAGGAGCAGAATTAGGAAAAGCTTTTGCAGGAGTTACATCTATTCCACAACAAATAGTTGAAGAAAATAAAAAAATACTTTCAGGAAAAAGAATAACAAAGGGTGTTGAAGTGATTTGAATGGAAGAAAAAAGACCAAAACCATTGCCACCAACTTTAAGAGGAAAACAAAGATATATAGCTTATCAAATAATATCTGAACAAAAAATTCCTTTCAGTGATTTAGTAAACTCAATATGGCATTCATTATTAAATTTCTTAGGTGAAAGAGGAACAGCTGAAGCAAATATTTGGATTGTTAAAAATACTTACGAAGAAGATAAGCAGATTGGTTTATTAAGATGTTCTCATAGAATGATTGAACATGTTAGATCAGCTTTAGCTTTGATTCAAAGAATAGGTGATACTAAAGTGGTTGTTAAGGTTCTGGGGGTTTCTGGAACCATGAAAGCTGCTAGGAAAAAATTCTTTGGCGAAACTGATTTAAAAGACTTTACTTAATCTTTATAAAGATAGAAATCGTATAAAATTTAAGTTGATTTTTATGGAAGCTATTCCTGAAATGATGGGTTATGATAGAGCTATAGTAACATTTTCTCCAGATGGAAGATTGTTTCAAGTAGAATATGCAAGAGAAGCAGTAAAAAGAGGAACCACGTCTCTAGGTTTAATATTTTCAAATGGAGTAGTTCTAGCTGCTATTCGAAGACTAAAAGCATTGGCAATTCCAAACACTGGAAGTGACAAAATTCATCAGATTGATGATCATTTAGGAACAGCTATTTCAGGGTTTTTAGCAGATGGAAGAGTTTTGGTTGATTTGGGAAGAATAAAAGCTCAAGTTTACAAACTAACTTATGATGAACCATTAAGTGTTTATGAAGCTACAAAAGAAATTGCAGATAGAATGCAATTATTTACTCAATATGGAGGAGTCAGACCTTATGGTGTTGCATTATTATTAGGAGGAGTTGATGAAAAGGGTTCACAACTATACGAAATAGACCCTTCTTCAGCATTTTATTTTTGGAAAGCCCAAGCAATTGGAAGAGGTGCACCAGAAGCATTAAAGATTTTAAATAGAAATTGGAAAAAGGGAATGAGTGAAGAAGAAGCTATTAAATTAGCATTACAAGCTTTAAAAACTGGTGAAAAAGGAGTAAAATCTAATGAGATCGAACTAGCTATTATAAATAGTAAAGGTTTTACAAAATATTATGGTGACGAAGGAATTAAATTTATTAAAAAATATTGGTGATAAATTATTTTACACGGTAGATT
This sequence comes from Candidatus Aminicenantia bacterium, assembly GCA_046760445.1. Taxonomy (GTDB): domain Bacteria; phylum Acidobacteriota; class Aminicenantia; order JdFR-78; family JdFR-78; genus JBHIEE01. Next base: position 2,378 of record JBHIEE010000151.1, on the reverse strand, counting down.
AAATGTCAATTTCTATAGAAAAGTCTGTTATAGCCAGGCTTACAAAGTCTGGAGAAAGATTTGAAATAATGGTTGATCCAAAAAAAGCTTTGGAAGTGAAATCAGGTAAAGATGTTAATTTAGATGAACTTTTAGCAACTTCAGAAATATATGAAGATTCAAAAAAAGGAAAAAGGGCTTCTGAAGAAAAAATAAATAAAGCCTTTGGAACAAATGACATGAAAGCTATTGTATATAAAATAATCAGGGATGGTGAAGTACAATTAACAACTGATCAGAGAAGAGAAATGATTAAAGAGAAAACAAAAAAAATTGCAGATATTATTTCTAGAAGAGGAATAAATCCCCAGACAAATCTTCCAAATCCTCCTGAAAGAATTATGAGAGCAATGGAACAAGCAAAGATAAAAATTGAACTAAATAAAAGAGCAGAAGAACAAGTTGATGATATCGTAAAAAAAATTCAAAGAATATTACCAATAAAATTTGAAATAGTTCAACTTGCAATTAAAGTTCCATCACAATTTGCAGGAAAAGCTTCTAATATGATAAGAAATTTTGGAAAATTAAAAAAAGAAGAATGGAAAAGTGATGGAAGTTATTCTTGTTTAATAGAAATTGCTGCTGGATTGCAGCAAGAAGTTTATGATAGATTAAATTCATTAACTCATGGTCAAGTTGAGGTGAAAAAAATAAAGGAGTGATTTTATGGCATCTGAAATTTTAGTAAAAGAAAGACAATTAGTAATTCCAGGTGAAACCTTGGTTAAGGGTTTAGATTACTTGCCAAGTATTGGATCTTATAGAATTAATAACGAAATAAAAGCAAAGGTTATGGGCCTAGTTAAACTAAAGAATAGATTTATTTGTGTAATTCCATTATCAGGTGTTTACATACCAAAACCCGGTGACGGTATAATCGGAAAAATAGAAGATTTACAAACAACAATATGGATAGTTGATATAAATTCCCCTTATGATGCAATTTTACAGCTAGGAGAAGCTGTTGGAGAATATGTTGATATTAACAAAACAGATATTTCTGTTTACTATGATATTGGCGACATAATTTATGCAAAAGTTTTAAATGTTTCTAAATCTAAGAGTGTTCAATTAACTATGAATGATTACAGGGCTAAAAAATTAATAGGAGGGAGAACATTGAAAATAACTCCAACAAAGGTTCCAAGATTGATTGGAAAGCAAGGTTCAATGATTGAAATGATTAAAGAGAAGACTGGCTGTCAAATAATTGTTGGACAAAATGGTGTTGTTTGGTTTAAAGGAGAAAAAGAAGGAAAAGCTGCAAAAGCAATTCTAATGATTGATCAAGAATCTCATACAAAAGGGTTAACAGATAGAATTGAAAAAATGTTAAGTGAGTAAATGAAAGTAGGAAAACCAGAAAAACTAATTGAAAAAGGAAAAAGATTAGATGGAAGAAAACCAGAAGATTTCAGAGAAATAAAAATAGAAGTGGGAATCTTAAAAAGAGCTGGTGGTTCTTCTATTTTTAAATTTGGTGATACCTATGCATTATCAGCTGTATTTGGACCAAAGGAACTGCACCCAAGACATTTAATAGATCCAGAAAAAGCAATTTTGAGATGTAGATATTTTATGGCCCCATTTTCAACTAAAGAAAGAATAAGACCTGGAATTTCTAGGAGAAGTATTGAAATATCAAAGGTAATTAATGAAGCTTTATCAAATGTTATATTTTTTAAAGATTATCCAAAAACAGTAATTGATGTTTATATTGAAATATTACAAGCAGATGCAACAACCAGATGTGCTGGTCTGAATGCTGCAGCCTTAGCATTAGCAGATGCAGGAGTTCCAATGAGAAATTTAATTTCTTCATGTTCTGTTGGCAAAGTTGATGGAAAGATTATTCTTGATCTAAATGGTTTAGAAGATAATTATGGTGAAGTTGATTTAGCATTAGCAACAATTGGAAACGAAGATAAGTTTGTTTTAGTGCAAATGGATGGTATTGTAAGTAAAAAAGAATTTTTAGAAATGATAGAACTAGGGAAAAAAGGATGTTCAGAAGTTTTTGAATTGCAAAAAAAAGCATTAAAAGATAAATATGAAGCTGGTGAAAATAATGAGTGATTATGTTAAGAAATTAGTAGAAGAAGGATTAAGAAGTGATGGAAGAGGATTTGAAGATTTCAGAGAAATAAAAATAGAAAAAAATGTTATTAAAACTGCTGAAGGTTCTGCAAGAGTAAAAATAGGGAATAGTGATGTTTTGGTTGGGATTAAACTTTCAGTTGGAGAACCATTTCCAGACACCCCTGATGAAGGAATATTGATTGTAAATACTGAATTAGTTCCAGTTGCATCACCAACATTTGAACCAGGACCTCCAA
>JBHIEE010000150.1:0-5901 GCA_046760445.1 Candidatus Aminicenantia bacterium | reverse complement strand
TAATTGTTTTGGTCATTTGCCCTCGTCCTGAGCTCGGGCCGAAGGGGTCATTGGAGGTTGAAATTTATTTGATATTTGGTGTTTGCCCTGAACCATTACGGTACAGGGCAAGGAATTTGTGATTTTAACTTATGTGGAGGTAGCCCAAAAACAAGATATAAAAACCCTGACCTGGGTTTGATTTTCATATCTGAAAATGCTCAAATAAAGATGGAGGTTGCTAATGAATAAAAAAATTCTGTTTTTAGTTGTTTTTATTCTGGGGAGTTCTATGATGTTTTCCCAGATTCCAAAAAAGCAGCTTCTTAAAAGAGTAGCTATTCCTTCCCAGGATGGATTAAGGGGATTAGTAGATATTGTGGGCTTTGCTCATACCAAAGAGCAAATAGAGCATGTAGTGAATTCTCTTGAGGAAGTTGAGAAGAATCAAATTTTCGATAATCAGAAAAAATATAGCTTTACTTCTGAGACAGTTTTGATTGCTGGTATTTCTCCCCATGATGACTACTTCTACGCTGGCAGAGGTTATATCCAATTAATGCGCTATATCAAAGCCAAAGCAGTAGTGATATTTGGTGTCTGCCATTGGGCAAAAACCTTTGGTGTCTATGATAAGTTTGTTTTTGATTCTTTCAAGAAGTGGAGAGGACCTTATGGAAATGTCCCTATGTCAGAAGTTAGAGAAGAAGTTATAAATCGACTTTCCAAGGAGGATTACCTTATAGATAATGAAATTCATAGTGTAGAACATTCTGTAGAAGCCTTAATTCCTTTTCTTCAGTACTTCAACCGCGAAGTAGAGATTGTGCCTATTCTTGTTCCTTATATGAAATGGGAAAGAATGGATCAATTAGCCTCTAATTTGGCTTCAGCCTTTAGAGAAATTATTGAAAAGAATAACTGGGAACTCGGAAGAGATATCGCTTTTCTCATTTCTACTGATTGTGTCCATTATGGTGATTATGGATGGAGTTATTATAACTATCATCCTTTTGGGACTGATGCTGATGGCTACAAGAAAGCAGTGGAACAGGATCAAAATCTTATTAGTAAATATCTTTGTGGAAAACTCAATTCGTCCAAGGTAAGAAACTTCTTCTGGAAATGCGTTGACCCTGAGGATCCATATACCTACCGGATTACCTGGTGCGGCCGTTTTTCAGTTCCTATGGGACTTGATTTCTTGGTTCACCTCATGAGAGATTTAAATCAAAAGCCACTTACTGGTGCGGTTCTACGATACGGAACAAGTATTAGTTTTCCTGCTTTACCTTTTCAGGAAGTGAATTTAGGAACTACTTATTATTCAAATTTACATCATTGGGTAGGATTTGCTTCTATTGCTTATTTTCAAACTTCTGAAGAATGAAGTGAGCTTTTAGTCATATGTTTAGTTCATTATCATGAAGATAAATTTTAGTGACTTTAATTTTAAAAACCTAAAGATTTGTTTTTCTTAAATAATTTTAGTATTATCTTTAGAATGAAAGAAATGAAAAATTTAAAGAAAATATTAATATTTTTATCCTTTAGTCTTTTTTCCTTCTTTCCGCTCAATTCTCAACAGATTGGAGGGTTTGGTCCAAGAATTGGATTTTCAGCAGGAACTTTAACTCAAGTAAATTTAGGGTTTCATTTTACAATATATGAGATCCTTGAGAGGGTAAATTTTCAGCCTAATTTTGAAGTAGGTATAGGAGATAATAGAACAACCTTAGCTCTTGGACTTGAATTTCTCTATATGATTAAAAGACCAAGATTTGGCCCTTATGTAGGAGGAGGAGTAGGAATTAATAATTATAATTGGGAAGATAGAATGGGACATGGTAGAAGTAAAACTGAAGCGAGCATAAATTTATTGACTGGTATTGAAAAGAAACTGAAGAGAGGGAGTAAAGGGTTCTTCGAAATAAAGATTATAGTAGCGGATATAACTTTAGCAAAGTTTACTGTCGGCTATAAGTTTTAATTGCCAAGAAAGACGCAGGATAAAGATAAAGTCTCTCTCAATATTAAGATGCCTATTTACAGGATGTTTTAGTTATAATCTTTTCTTATTCCTTTGAATGCGTTCACATGACTACTTTTAAAGTTATTGAAGGATAGCAAAAACCCTGGCTGGTGCGCCTGTTCCCTCTTTAATAAGCATCGGGATGACATAAAGCATTGCTCCAGCAGGAGGGAGTTTATCCAAATTGGCTATATTTTCTAAAGCAAGTTTATTAGCAATAAAAAGAATTTGATGAACTTTAAAGTCTTTTGATTTTCCATAATCTATACTCGGAGTATCAATGGCTATTCCAGTAATATTTCTCTCTTTTACCAAAAATTCAGTTGATTCGGGTGAGAAGCCAGGAAAGCTTAGTTCAGGAATAGCTTCTTCACCTGTTTTATCTGTTCCCAGGACTTTTTTCTTATTAGGATAATATTTGGTGTCTATACCAGTATACATAATTACCCAGGCACCATCAGGAATTTTTCCATATTTTTGCTCCCAGTTTTTAATATTATCAACAGAAAGAAGGTAATCCCGATTTTTCTCGCATTTCTTAGCGACATCTATCTTAACTGCTGGACCTATCCATTCCTGCAGTGGAATCTGGTCAATAGTCCGTCCCTTCTGGGCAAAATGGATAGGAACGTCTACATGGGTTCCTCCATGCTCAGAGGCACTGTATTCATTAGAAGCATACCACCAGCCTCTTTCAGTAATTCCCCAGAAAACTTTATTTAACTTAAAAGACTTGGCAGTTGGCCAATAAATTGTAGTCTCATCAAAGGGATAAGTCATATCCAGTAATTTTCCCTTGAAGTCTTGAGTATAGAGAAATACACCAATGACAAAACTAATTGAAATAAACACCACACAATTTTTTAAAAAATTGTTCATTACCTTCATCATTTTACCCTCCTTTTTTCGCTTGAGATATTTTTTATAAATGTATTAATTAGGATTCTTCTTTCCAATCCTTTATTTCTTTTGGAAATTCTTCAAGGAATGGAGAGTCTACTAAGAAAACGTAGGGTAGGCGGACATCTTTGATAAAGACTTGCTTTTTTTCCTTATTTTCTGAGCCAATTAAAAGAGTAGTTTTTCGCAATTTGTTGTCTTCTTCGGTCCAGATTGTTACTTCTCCCTGAGGCTTGTCCAGTCCATATTGTCTTATCTCAAAAGGTGGATCAATAAATTCTTTCGTTTCCAGACCTTCTATTTTTCTGATAAAGTTCTCAATTTTCCCATTATCCGCTTTTGATTTTTTTGGCTGGATGAAATTCCAGTTATCTTCTTTATCTTTTTCGAGGAGAAATTCTTTTCCTTCTTTTTTTAATTTCAATTTTTTAACCTCAAAGCTATAGAAAACAGCAATATTTTTTTCTCTTAGTTCTTCCGGCCTTTTATTTAAATCAGTCAAGATAAAATCATCAGCAGTAATAATTTTTGGAGAAAGAGTAGTGGTCACATAAAAAGTATCATTCTGCTTATTTAATAAGAAGGAAAATTCTTTATTTTCTAAAGGTAAAGTGAGAGTAATTTTGAAATCCGGTTCAGATAGACCATGTTTTTTAATTTCTTCTGCAGTTTTTTGCTCAGAGATAAATTTTTTGGCTCTCAAATTGGAAAGTGTGTAAAGAAGATCGTCTATTTTGCCTTTTTTAATTAAAGATTTTACTGGTGTTTCAAAAAACCATTCTTCATTTCTTCTCTTAACAGCTAACCAGGAGAAATCCTTTCCTTGGACAGCTATTTTTCCTATATCTTCTTTATCAAATTCAAAGATTTCCTTTTCTCGAAAATCAAATAAAGATTTATCAATTATTGTTTTTAAATGGCTGGGAATTAAAACAACTCTTTTTTCATCTTTTCTTTTAGCATATAAAGTCTGGTCTAAAGGATTAACCATCCCAATTTGTAAAACAATTGGCTGTGGTTTTTCTTTTGACCATAGAGTAATTTCCTGAGATGGAATCTGATAGGAAGCTAAGTTTCGAGGATTTTCTTCAACTACTCTTTCTATTTTTAGGACAGAGAAATCTTCAGCCAATCTATTCACTTCATACTGATCAGCTTTAACTTGAAGGGGAGATGTGATCTTCCATTCATTATTTTTATCCCTTTCGAAAACTAAGGGCTCATCTTTTTTTTGAAAAGATATTTTGGTAATTTTATCAGAAGAAAGCTCAATTAATTTTTCTTCTTTCTCTTTTTGTTCTGTTTTGAATTCAAGAAAATAAACTAAAACTGAAAGGACTATAAAAAGGATTAATAAAAAGATAGTTGTTCTTGGTCTCATTTTGCTCTTCTCCTTACCCAGATAGATATGCCAGTAATAAGAATTAACAAAGGTAAAATTATAACAGAGGTAAAGAATATTAATCTTCCTTGGACAGGGGTTAATTGAATTGTTCGTGGAGAGGTAGTCTTGGACTGAATAGAAATGAGATCTGCTTCTTCAGTCAGCCAGTTTACTGTATTAAGGAAAAGATTACCATTTCCAGAGAGATGATAGTAATTATTGCTCACAAAATCAGAGTCTCCAAAAACAGCTATCCGTCCCTCTTTTTCCTGCTTCTCTGTTTTCTGTTTTCTGTTTTCTGACTTCTGTTTAATTGTTGCTACCCCTGCGACAGGAATAGGTCCTTGACGATCCTCATTTGGATTAAATGTTATTTCTTTTTGCTCGAGGTTTCGTTCGGCCCAAGAGTTAGGGCTGGTTTTAGCAATAACCTTGACCGAAATACCTTCAGGAGAAGATTCTACTTTATCTACTGACCGAGCCAACGGGAAGAAAGTAGCATATCTGAATTTTTCAGTAATGGGGTGAGATTCATAATTACTGACCACAGGCATAAAGTAGTCCCCTCCTAAGACTCGGGAGACTGTATCAACCACCAAATCTTTTTCTAATTTAATTCCATATTTTTTTAGATAGGTGGTGATCACTGGTGAATTTTCTGGATCGACCATAAAAAATACTCTCCCACCTTTTTTTATATAATTATCAATTGTTTCGAGCTCCTGAGGAAGTAAGTCTTTTTTGATCCCAGGAATTATTAATAAGGAAATATCATCTTTGAAATTATCTTCCAGGGCAAGAACAATCTTTTTTACTTCATAACCAAGTTTCTGGAGTTCACTTTTCACGTGGCTGTAGCCATTTTTAGATTCGTCTTCGATGCTTTTTTCTCCGTGTCCTTCTAAGAAGTATATTATTTTCTTCTTCTTTCTTGATATTTTAATTATTGAATTAGTAATATCCTCTTCTGAAGTGGTGGTTATTCGTGTATCTTTATCACCACATTCAAAAACAGTAGTTCCATCCTGTAGAATGTCATATCTTTTAACCAGACCCGGGTTTTTATCCGGGTCAATAAATTCGTATTTAATTTTTTTAGAATGATAAGCATAGATTTTGAGTAAGTCTTCCATTTTTGAACGCTGGAAGCCTCCTTCCCGGAAAAAAGCTTTAATATGAATGTCTTCTTTCAAATTCTTTAAAACCTTAATTGATTGATCCGATAAACTGTGAATTTTACCTTCAGTAAAATCAAATCTATAGTGATGACGGGAAAAGAGATAATTCAACAGCACTAATATGGCAAAAACGAGAATGACGATAATAATTAAATTCCCTGAATAAAGAAATGATTTTCGTTTCAAATTTTCTTTTAATTTTGCCAGATTAAAAACCAAGTAACTGATTAACAGAGCTAAACCAATTGAGGCTAAAATTAAAGCATAAATTTTTTTATAGGGCCATATTTTTAAAGCAAAACCAGAAAGAATAATTAATCCTAATCCAATGTAATTTAAAATTCCTTTTAATCGTCCCATCGATTACCTCACATAAAAATCAAATATCAAAAGTTGGTACACCACTTGGGGTATACCACTGTGGCAAA
>JBHIEE010000149.1:0-5974 GCA_046760445.1 Candidatus Aminicenantia bacterium | reverse complement strand
GATTTGAAGTTTACCAGAATAATTTTCTAATAATTAGTGGTGACAAATTTGGCAAAGTGATAGTAAATGCTCTTAAAAAAAATATGGCAAATGTGCAACTAACTGGGTTAGAACCAACTATTATAGATAAAGTAAAATTTGAAAGATTAGACGCAATAATAGTAGCTGATTATACTTATAATGAAATAATTATTGGTAATAATGGTCTTATTACTGCTGAAATAATTAAAAAAAGATTTCCTGAAACAAAAGTAATCCAATTTGCTGGAAAAGTAAATATTAATGAATTAGAAAATAATAAAATTGAATTTTATCCAGATTATTATGTTGGGTCTTTCAAAATGGGGAAAACTTTTGGGTTTTTAGGAATCAAACCTGTTATTGATTTGCACACTGCAGGACTAAAGGTTGGTGAAATAATGGCGCAAAATTCAAAGAGGTATCTCAATTTTGAGAAGGCAAAAATAGCCTCTATGAAAAATCCACTTTGTTTGGCACCAAATTCGAGGCAATAGACTATAAATCCTGGATAAAAAACATTAAGGGAAACCATGAGATTATCTACGATTTCGGAAATTTCTACTGTGGAAATAATTAAAGATGGTGATTTTGATTCTCTTGGTTTCGTGACCCATAAAAGAATGAATCAACTTGTTTTTTTAGAGAATGAGAACTTTTTGTCTAAACTGATTAGTAATCAAAATATTTCATGTGTGATAACTGTTAAAGATTTAGTAGATAAATTACCAAACCATGTTGGCGTGGTAGTGGCAAAGAATCCGCGCGAAGCCTTCTACAAATTCCACAATTATCTTGCCATGAACACAGACTTCTATTGGAAAGATTTTTCCACAGAGATATTAACTGATGCTCAAATACATCCAACTGCCTATGTGGCTGAAAAAAACGTCCGCATCGGCAGTGGCGTCGTCGTTGAGCCAGGTGCCTTGATATTGGAGCGATCCATTATTGAGGACGATGTTATTATCAGAAGTGGAGCCACCATTGGGGCGGAAGGGTTTGAATTCAAACGTCTTGGAAAGGAAATTCTGCATGTAGTTCATGCTGGTGGGACTCTTTTAAGGGAAGGTGTTGAAATTCAGTGTAATTCCAATATCGATCGCTCTGTGTTTGGAAGTTATACTGAAGTAGGCGAATATACCAAGATAGATACTCTAGTTCATATTGGACATGATGTAAAGATAGGAAAGCGATGTATGATAGCGGCTCTAACTGTAATCTGTGGATCTGTGACAATTGGAAGTGATGTGTGGATTGGTCCACGATCTGCAATTTCTAGTGAAATTAACATAGGTGATAGAGCTTCGGTGACAATTGGTTCAGTTGTAACTAAAGATGTAGGCATTGAACAAAGAGTTACGGGCAATTTTGCTATTCCTCATGAAAAGTTTTTAAATTATATAAAAAAGATTTCTAGAAATGAATAATAAAAAAGTAGGTGAAGGATCCGAAAGGTGTTTTATAGAGGAGTAACTGGATAGCAAAGTTAATAGGGAAAAGAAAGGGGACCGAGAGTGGATAAAAAGACGGTAACATTAGGAGCTGGTGTTACTGGAATGGATGCAGCTTATAAATTAGCTGAAAATGGAAGAAGTGTAAGTTATATACATTAGAAAATCATGACTAAAAAGGGCGATAGTGAAATATTTACATATAATGGATTTAAAGATCTAATAAACTATATCAAAGACTTTGCGCCCATAACATCATTTAATAAATGGAATAAAAAGAGAGGGGTAATCTTAAGACATGATGTAGATTTATCATTGAGAGCAGCATATAGACTATTTGCTATAGAACGTGATTTGCAGATTACCTCGACATTTTGTATCTTAACTACCTGTGCAACATATAATATTGTTTCATCAGAAAATAGGAAAATTCTAAAAGATATCTCCTCAAATGGATTTGAAATCGCATTGCATTTTGACCCACAAGTATATGAAACAACTGATATAGAGATTTTACAAAATCAAGCCAAGAAAGAATGCGAGATAATTGAATATATTATTGGAGAAAAAGTTTCTACAATAAGTCTCCATAACCCTTCATTTTTAAAAGATTTGCCTTTGTTCGATGGATTTTTAAATGCCTATGACAAAAAATGCTTTTCAAATGAAAATTATATATCTGATTCGATGAGAAGCTTCAAGGGAAAGAATCCCTATGAATTTGTGAAAAAAGCTAAAACCCAAACAATCCAAATGATCTTACACCCCGAACATTTTAGTGAACATTATATAAGTTATCTTGATATATTCAAAAATCATATCATTTCAGAAGTAAATTTTTTGGATAAATATTTTAAAAAATATAACAGCAAATTTAGAGAAGAAATAGGCTCAAGTAGTCTTAGGGAAAAACTTAGATTTATCGGATAAGGGAATAATATATTATGATTAATTCAAAAGAAATTATTAAATATTTAAGACTTGAGTATCAATCAAAACATGATTTCAATATTAAGTTTCTTAAGCCGCTTTCAGATTTATCTGATTTTTGTGTTTCTTTCATTAACTCGACGGACCCTTCTTTGCTTTCAAAATTCGAATCTTTGCCTGAAAATATATTGGTTATTGTGCCAAACAAATTAAAAGAAAATTGTAAAAATCTTAAACAAGCGTTCATTTTTTCGTCTGATCCAAGATTGGATTTTATCAAAATTCTTCAAAAATTCTTCGTATCTGATGATAGCAAGTCTGCACAAGGTATTCATCCGACAGCTATTATTGATAAAAATGCTAAAATTCATCCAAGTGTAACAATAGGAGCAAATTCAATTATTGAGAAATGTTCGATTGATGAGGGAACACAAATTCATGAAAATGTTCATATTTTTTCTAATGTAAAGATAGGAAAAAATGTAATAATTAGATCTACATGTACTATTGGTAGTCATGGCTTTGGATTTTCTCAAGAAAAAAATGGAACATGGATTAGATTTCCTCACATGGGTGGAGTTATTATAGGCGATAATGTAGAAATATTTCCTCTAACGAATATTGATAGAGGCACTCTCGGCAATACAATTATGAGGGATGGAGTTAAGATAGATCATTGTTGTCATATTGGGCATAATGTTGTTATTGACAAGAATAGCATAATTACCGCCTGTACAGTTATTGGGGGAAGTACTACAATAGGAGAAAATGCATTTATAGGTCCAAATAGTTCAATTATGGATCGAATAAATATTGGAAATAATGTGCAAGTTGGATTAGGTTCAGTTGTATTAAAATCTGTAGAGGATAATGTAATTATTGCAGGCAATCCAGCAAAAGTTATACGGAGAAAATAGATAGATTATGGGGAAATTAGCTAAAGTCTTTGTTGGCCCCTCTAATACAGCAGGAGTTGCTTCGCAAATTTCAAATGCATTAAGAATTGTTGGTATCGAAGCAGATGGCTATACATATAGTTATCATCCTTTCAATTATGGAAACCTAAAGAAAATTCCTCTTTTTAAAAAGGGAAAACTCACCTTCTTTAACAAATTCTTAAGGTACATTTATCTATTGTATTTTATTATTAAATATAAAACGTTTATTTTTATATCACCGAAAACAATTGTTAAAAACAATAAAGACTTAATTATTTTAAAATTACTCAGAAAAAAAATTGCTTTTATTTTTCCGGGTTGTACAGAGAGAGATCCCTTTTTTCAAAGAGAAAATCCAAAATATGTCTGTAATAGATGTAATGATATCCAAAAGCAAAAAATCTGTTTATGTTTAGAATCAGAAAAAAAAAGAAAAAGAGTCAAATATTTTGAAAAATATGCTGACATAATATTTTCTCAAGACGATTGTGCAAATTTTTTAAATCGTCCATTTGAATGGTTTTTTATAACTTGTGAACCAATGGAAAAAAATAGAGATGAAATTTTAAAAAAATATAGAGCCAATTCATATAAAATTTATCATATCCCTTCAAACAGAAAATTGAAAGGAACAAATACTGTTGAAAAAGTCTTTGTAAACCTAAAATCAAAATATCCAAAAATGGATTTTAAAATAATAGAAAATAAGCCAAATAAAGAAATATTAGAACTATTAGAGAATTGTCATATCATAATAGACCAATTTACTGGTGGTCATGGTGTATTAGCTGTAGAAGCAATGTCAAGAGGATGTAATGTAATTGGTTATATTGATGAATGGTTTAGAAATAAAAGGCCTGATTTGCCAGTAGTTAGCAGTAAAGAAGAGGAGCTAGAAAAAACATTGGTTAAATTAATTGAGAATAAAAATTTTCTTTATGAGAATGGAAAAAAATCTATAGAATATTATGAAAAGCATCATGCTCCCGAAGCAGTCGGTGAATATTACAAACAAATATTAAAATTAAAAACTTGAAAGAACTCAAGCAATTTGCTGTTAATACAATCTCTTATGGACTTGGAAGGGGAATCAGAAAATTTATTGGTATCTTTTTGATGCCATTTTATACACGTGCACTCACACCTTCTGATTATGGAATCTTAGACACTCTCGTTGTAGGAATTGCTTTAATTCAAGTTTTTTTCAATGTAGGAGCTGATTCTGCCAGCGCTCGTTACTTTTATATGGCAAAAACTGAAGAAGAAAAGGGAAAGATACTATTTAATACATTGGTATTCAGACTAATTGTTATAATACCTTCTCTTATAATTGCCATATTTTCGGCTCAAATATCTGAGGCACTTTTTGGATCTCCAAAATATCAATGGGTTATATTTTTGTCCTGCATGATTTTGCCATTAAATTTATTCTTTTCCGAACAGGAACATATTTATCGCTATTATTTTGAGCCCTGGAAATTCAATATTGTTAATATTACCAAGATTATTTCTCATCTTTGTTTAGGGATATCTTTAGTAGTTATATATAAAAAAGGAATTTTAGGTGCTCAAATTGCTACCCTAAGTAGTTCAATATTATTATTTTTTGTTTCATTTTTATTGTTTACCAAGAAAAGATACACTTACCGGTTCAGTTGGTATTGGGCAAAAAAGATGCTTAAGTATGGTATGCCTTTAGTTCCTGCTGGCATAGCTGCCTGGTTTTATATTTCATCTGACAGATATTTTCTTTTACATTATCAGAATACTACAGAAATTGGTTTATATGCTGTTGGTAATAAACTTTCACAAGCCTTGCAAATACTGGCCATATCAGTCCAAATGAGCTGGGGACCAATTTTAATTTCTGTTTATGAAAGGGATAAAACAGAAGAAAAATTAGAGACTAAGAATTTATATTCGCAGGGATGGAGATTATTTTTAGTAGTAAGTCTAACATTATCGCTTTTTCTTTCAATATTTGGGATAGAATTAGCAAAGATATTGACTCGGCCAGCATATTATATGTGTGTTTTGGCAATACCTTTTTTAACGCTATCAAAAGTGTGTAGCCAGAGTGTTCAAATGACAGGAATTGGCATAAATTTAGCAGAAAAAACTAAGCATTTTGCCTGGATTCTTCCCCTTGTTGCAGGAGTGAATGTTGGTCTGAATTTCTTCTTTGTTCCAAAATTCAGTTTTGTTGGCGCAGCTTTCACCACTCTGGTTGCTAGTTTAGTTTATCTCTTGTTTTCTTATAATCTTTCGCAGAAGTATTTTCCTGTGGATACAAAGATAAGGAATGTTCTACTTTATAGCAGTTTTATTGCTACATTAGCAATATTCTTCCCCTTTGCGCAGGTAAAATATAATCTTCCCATTTCGTTTCCATTAAAGGCAGCAGTATTTTTTATTGCTTTAACCCTTCCTTTTTTAACTGGTATGATTAGTACTTCCATACCTCAAAAAATCTACTTAAGCCTTAAAGAGAAAATATTATAGTGAGATACTCACATATTAATAATCAAAAATTCATACAATATATTGTTATTTTTCTCTTTTTCTATATTGCTTTGTTATGGGCTCGAAATCCTCGGTTGGAAAGTTTTCATATTTTAATATTTTTGCTCTTTT
>JBHIEE010000148.1:0-5975 GCA_046760445.1 Candidatus Aminicenantia bacterium | reverse complement strand
AAGTAGCCACGCTTTCCGTACCTGACACAAACTTAATTACTGTTCAGCCTTGGGACCCTTCTCTTTTGGAGCCAATTGATAGAGCGATCAGAAAAGCAGATTTAGGATTAAATCCAATAAATGATGGAAAAACGCTAAAAGTGCCAATTCCTCCTTTAGATGAGGAATCTCGAACCCAAATTGCCAAACATATTGGCAGAATTTTGGAGGAAGAAAGAACTGCTCTTCGGATAATGAGGAGAGAAAGCAAAGAAGCAATTGAAGAATCAGAAAGAAATAAAGAAATCAGTGAAGATGATAAATACTGGGGTTATGAAAAACTTCAGGAATTGACAGATATTTATATCAAAAAGGTGGAAGAGTTAGCTAAAGCCAAGGAAAAAGAAATTCTTGAATTATAGCTACTTATAGAGAAAGATTCCAACTTATTCGGAAATTAATTCAAGAACTTGTTTTTCGAAACCAGTTTTCTTTCGTCCCAAATTTTGTTCTTATTACTACTCCCCATCCGATTATACTTAAACAAAAAGCAAATAATAAACCTATAGCTGGAATAAACCTTATTATACTGACTATTACTACTCCAACAATAACAATAATTATCCCTGATGTCTGCCGGCTATTGAAAGCCTGCAGTAATTTTTCTCCAAAGAAATAAAACAAAACTATTCTGCCAAAGAATTGGATAATAAATCCTAATAGAACTAATAAGAATATCAATGGAATCCCGATTAGAAAAAAACATAGAAGAGCAGAAAATAGTACCAACCCAGTAAAAATGATTATTGCTAAAAACCCTGTTCCACAGATTGGCCAGAAACTTTTTTCTATCTGAGACGAAGCAAAAGAAATTTGGTTAGGGAAAATAGCAACTAATAATATAGCGAGAATAAACCAGATAAAAATATTAATAAATTTTAGAACTAAAATAAAGGGAACAAAAGAAATAGAAAATATTCCTTTTAAAGCTTGACTTAATATTTTAGTTAAGTCTTCTGTGGTTTTAAAATAGAGAGTATCGCCTTCAACTACACTTCCTACATCTTTTTCTAAGTGTCCCCCAAGGGCAACTAAATCTCCTTTAATTCTTGCCGATGGTCCTAATTTAATCACTGAGCCTAATCCAACCACTGCATCCCCAACTTCTCCATTAATAGTAATTCTACCTCCAAAAGCAATCACACTGTCTCTAACTTTCCCTTCCACTAAAATATTTCCCCCAAAAGTAATCACATTGTCTTGAATTTCATCTTTCCTAACAGTAATATCCTGTGCTAAAGAAGTCTCTTCCTGAGCCAAAAGAGAAAGAGAAATTAATAAAAAAGCGATGCCAAAAACAATTAGTTTATTTTTCATTCTTTATCTCCCCGTAAAAAATTTTTTTATTGGAAAATAAGTGAGGAATGAAACAAATAAAATAGTTAAAACAATAAAACCCATAATCGCTGCTACCTGAACCTCAGTACCAACTACTGAGGTAAAAGATTTTATCATTTTGAGTAAGTAAGCTAAAATATGTTGAATTATTCCTATTGCGATGGAAAAAAGTTTAAAAATCTTGATGAAAATGATGGCTCCATTTTTTATTGTCTGCCATAGTGAATGATTGAGATTAATGAGGAGAGAAGATACGCTCTGGCCTGTGAGTCTCAGAAATCCCAAGAGAATCAAGGAAAAAGTTAAACTCCCGGCAAAGAAAGTGATTATTAATTTAAGTAAAGTAATTTTAGAAGGAAAAAGCTCAAACATCACTTTCTCAACAAAATCTGATGGAGGAGTAAATTTGGGAATTTCTTTTATTCCTCCCAATAAAATTTTTCTTTCTCTAACTAATTGGCTACATTTCATACAAAAAGAAAGATGATGCTCTATCCTCTCCGCCTGAGAAGAAGAAACCTCCCCTTCCAAATAATGGTATATTTGTTCAATATCTAAGCATTTCATCACTTTTCTTCCTCAAGTAAAAATTTTATTCTTTCCTTTGCCCGAAAAACTTTATTTTTTACAGTCCCAACCGGAATCTCCTTTATCTGAGCAATCTCCTGATAACTCAAGTCGTTAATATGTCGCAGGACAAACAATTCTCTCAGGGAAGGAGGTAATTTGTCTATTACTTTTTCTAATTTTTGAATTAGTTGTTTTTTCTCATATTGCTCTATAACAGATGGTTTGGCATCAGAAATCTGAGGATATAGATTATTCTCAGAACTAATACTTTGATCCATAGAGAAAGTAAAAATTTTTTTCTTTCGCCAGAAATCTATACATAAATTGGAAGCTATTTTAAATAACCAATTACTGAATTTGTACTTAGGATCAAATAAAGAAAGAGACGAATAGGCTTTGATGAAAACTTCCTGGGATAAGTCTACTGCCTGTTGATATTCACCAACCATCCGGCCAATAAAATTTATTATCGGTGTTTGATATCTTTTGATTATCATTTCAAAAGCCTCTTCCCTCCCTTTTAAGGTCTGGGCAACTAATTCTTTATCATCTAATTTCATGGAGGACAACCTGGTCCCCAAAATATAATACGAAAATTTGAGGACAGAGTTTTAATAATCTAAGTTATTTTTCTTGTTCAATAATAACTTCCACATCAGGAGGAAGATTTAGAACAAAAAGATCAGGAGAGATAGCTATGTTTTCTTTTATATTACTGAAGAGAAATTCCGTCTTATTGCCTGCCCAATCAAAAAACATGGCTCTTTTTATTAGCCAGCTTCTCTTTTCAATTTCTAATAAAATAAATGAAAATTCACGTTCTTGAAAAGGCTTTAATTTCACCAGCCAGTTTTCTGGCTGAGATTTTATAAACTCTGCCAATTCAACTTGATAATTTTTCCTAATTTCTCCTTGACCAGTCAAAATGGATAATATTTCAGATTCAAATTTTTCTTTTGAATGTTTGCTTTTAATTACTTGATTATCCTCAGGTAAATAGAATATAAATTCTCCCTGAAAATAGAGAAAAGTTTTTTCTTCTGGGTCCAAATAATCCCATCTCATAAAAGAAGGTTTCTTAAAATAAAACATCCCTTTTTCTTTTAAAGGAGTAGAAACCGAGGTTGAGTAATATATCTGTTCAAAATCCGCTTTTAGACTTTTAATAGATTTCAGCTTAAACTCTAATTTTTCTATTATCTCCTCAGGACTAAGAGAAAAACTAAGAAGGGGCAAGAGAACAATCACGATTAATCTCTTCATTTTTAAAAAATTATAACATAATAAGCCATAGAAAAGAAAATATATAAATTCTCGAATCTTTTATACGATAAAATTAACCAAGAGTTTAAGTATTCAAATGATTTTAACAAAGAGAAGATATATAAAAATTCCATTCCGAGTACTCGGGACTACGGGGCGAGGAATTTGGGATTTTGACTTATGTGGAGGTGAAGTCAAAAAATAGAGCCTAAAAATCCATATCACAATTAAGTTTTCAATGTTGAAAAGGCTAAAAGTTTAATTGCGTAATTAGAGATAATCTTATATATTTACTATTTCATATGATCTTTTTGAGAATTATCCAATGAATCTTCTATTTGTATTATTCCTCTGTATTTATATTGGGTTAGTCTTTACTATTAGTTTTTTCTTTTCTCAAAAGATGAAAGGTGTGGAAGATTTTTTTCTCGCTTCTCGGAATCTACCCACTTATTTAGTTACACTTACCTTGTGTGCTTCTTGGTTCGGAGCTAGTTCTACCTTGGTCTCGGTGGATGAAGCTTTCAGTAAAGGATTGAGTTCTTTCTGGGTAATAGGCATGCCTACTATTTTGACTGTGTTAATCTTAGGCATATTTTTCTCTAAGACAATTCGGAGACTACCAATAATTTCACTCCCTGATTTGGTGGAAATGAGATATGGTAAATTGGTCAGAAACTTAGCTGCTATTTTAATTTTTTGGTATATGATTGTTTTAACTGCTTCTCAGATGGTAGCACTCGGCCAGTTTTTAAAGACATTTTTAGGTACAAGTTATTTGATGAGCTTGGCAATTGGCACTGCAGTGGTGCTGGTCTATTCTACTTTTGGTGGTTTCCGCTCTGTAGTGTTAACTGACACTCTCCAATTCTTTCTCCTCACCTTTGGAATGTTTAGCTTATTCTTCATTCTTTTTAAATCTTCTGATTTCTCCCAAGTAATTGACCTTTCCCATCAATTGGGCAAAAAAGATTACTTTAATTTCTTTTTTGATTTTAAAAGAAATTTTCTTATCACTTTATCCTTCACTTTAGCCTGGACAATTTCTCCTATTGCTTGGCAAAGAATTCAAGCCGCTCAGACTGAGAAAAAAGCTCAACAGGGAATGCTCTATTCAGCTGGAATCTTTCTTCTCCTATACAGCACTGTCGTGGCTATTGGTATGCTTTGTTTACCTGTTCTTCCTCGAAAATTAAATGCTCCTGTATTATCAGAACTAATTTCATCACACATAGGAGTAGTCTTGGGGGGAATATTATTTGTTGCCTTGATTGCTGCCATAATGTCTACTATGGATACAGCCATTAATACCGGTGCCTTAACTTTTACTCGAGACTTTTATCAACGCTATTTTTCAGCAAATGAAATAAAGGGAACAATTTTGATTAGCCGATTAGCCACTTTAATAGTCGGGTTATTAGCCTTTTTAGTAGCCAGTCAGTTTCAGAGTATTCTAAAAACCTTAGGTTTAGCTTCGGAAATAATGGCTGAAGGACTTTTTATTCCAGGAGTAGCAATGGTTTTTATGAAAAGATACTATCCCAAGGCAGCGCTATTTAGTCTCATTTTAGGCGGAGGCTTTTCAGTGGTGAGTTTTTTGACTGAAATAAAAATTATCCCTTTTGCTCTTCCGTCCTGGCCTTATTCTCTTCCCTATGGATTAACCCTGAGTCTAAGTGGATTTCTCCTGGGAATTATCTTAGAAAATGTCTCTTTCACCAGTAGCAATAAACCCAGTAAGTCTATTCAGAAAAAACCTGAGCAGTAAAAATTTTTATATCTACTCCTTCTTTCCATTCATCAGGACTTAAACCTGCCTTTAAACAACCATGGGAAAGATAAGTTTCTAAATCCCAATTACATTCAACCGGAACCTGAGGAAGTAATAATCCCTGAAAAGAACCTTTAGAAATAATTATTCCGTGTTTTCCAATTTCAATCTGTTTGAAATCAGAAATAGGTTGAGGAAGGGAAAGAACTGAAACTTCAATTTTTGTTTTCTCAAGTTCAGAAAGAGAGAGGGGAGTAAAACGAAAATCAGAGGTTGCAGCTGAAATAGCAGTGTCTATTATTGTCTGATAAAGGGATTTATAAGGCAAAGGGTAGCCAATACAACCCCTTAATTCGTCTTCTACTTTAAGAGTGACAAATGCTCCTCTTTTTTCTCTTAAAACCTCATCCTCAACTTTTACTCTTACTTTTTCCCCAGTTTCAAGGTAATGTTTAATTGCTTCCCTGGCTAAGTTAAGCAAAAATTTTTGTTGATTTTCGTTAAGTTCCTTTTCCATTTAACCTCTCCAATTAAAACTGAGTTTAATATAATAACTCTTTACTCAGGTAATTTTAAACCCAAGGGAGAGAACAGTATCTGACTTTGTTGATAATCAATTAAAAAAGCTTTTATTTTTTCTGGAATTTTTTCAATTCTCAACAGAATATTACCTAAGTTATAAGGAATCAACAAGTTGTCAAGGCACTTTTCTGCTTTCCTTTCAAAAGTAAAAAACCCAACTAACTTGTTATTGAGTAGTTTATCCAGCTTTAGATACTCGGTAATTGAAGGATAACTCACTTTCTTCAGTGGAATAACTTTCTCAACAATTATCCGATGACCTCTTTTATGACCAATTGCTACTCCCTCGGAATTAGACAATGAGTCCAGTTCCCATAAAAAGGCAAGAGTAGTTAATACTTCTTTAGTTAAGAAAACATCCATTTATAAAATCATTATAATTCGTGAATGGTAAAATGTAAAATGGAAAATG
>JBHIEE010000147.1:0-6019 GCA_046760445.1 Candidatus Aminicenantia bacterium | reverse complement strand
TCTCAGAAATGGTCACCCTCACTCATCTATGCCTCTGGTTTTGGAACAGGTATAGTCTGGTTGGTTCTTGCATTAACTGGTTTTATTAAAAAAATTGTCAAACTAACACCTAAGTGTGTTATCCGAGGAATACAGTTAGCGTTAGGGATATTATTGGCTATTGAAGGCCTTAAGATGATCTCAGGAGGATTGCTATTAGGAATTATCTCAATTTTAATTGTTTTAATTTTTAGGGAAAATAAATATGCTTCAGCAGCTATAGTTCTTATGGTTTTGGGGTTGGGTATCATGGGCTTCCAAGGAAAATTATTAAAAGTTATTCATTTAGAGATTTCCCTTCCACCTATTACTATCTTCACTTTTAGGGAAATTTGGAAAGGATTAATCTTGGCTGGTTTCGCCCAAATATTTCTTACGCTAACTAATGCTGTAATTGCCACAGCTGCTCTTATCCGAGAATATTGGCCAGATAAAGCAGTTAGTGAAAAAAGATTAGCTCTAAACATGGGAATAATGAATACGGTTGTTCCCTTTTTTGGAGGGATGCCGATGTGTCACGGAGCAGGGGGTTTGGCTGGTCAATACTATTTCGGAGCCCGAACAGGAGGGACTAACATTATGGAGGGGCTAATTGAGGTTAGTTTAGGTTTGTTCTTGTCTAAATCTATACAGAGTTTATTTTCTGTCTTTCCAATGAGTATCATTGGAGCAATGATGATTTTAGTAGGGATTGAATTAGCCAAATTTATTAAAGATATTCGAGGTAAAGTTGAGATATTGGTTTTGATAATAACAACGAGTTTAAGCATAGTCACAAATATAGCAATTGGTTTTATTTCAGGGATAGCTTTATACCAAATCTTTAAAAGATTTAAAACTATTAAAATTAATTAATTCTTACACTTTTCCTCTTAATCTTGCCCAAACCGCAGAGTTTTTCTTATTTTTGTGTTTAAATAAATAGAGGAGGAAAATAGAATATTAGACCCGGATGCGAAGTTGATGTTAGAATTTGCCCAAGGCAATACATCTGCTTTTGAGCAAATTCTGAAGAAATATAAAGAATTAGTGATAAATATTGCCTATCGTTTCATCCAAAATCGAGCTGAAGCTGAAGATATAGCCCAGGAAGTATTTCTAAAAGTATATGATTCAGCGAAGAGGTACAAACCAAAGGCAAAATTTTCCACTTGGATATATAAAATCACGACTAATATTTGTCTAAACAAATTGAGATCAAAAAAATATCTTCAAACTGTATCATTGGATAAACCTATTTCTACTACTGGAAATGAAATAATTAGAGAAATCCCTGATCCTACATATGTTCATCCTTCTGTAAATTCAGGGAAAAAGGAATTAAACCAGTTAGTAAATGAAGCGATTAGCTCTTTGCCAATCAATCAAAGGATGGTGGTTATATTACAAAAATATGAAGGTTTATCTTACCGAGAAATATCTGAAATTTTGGGGTGCTCAACTTCAGCAGTTGACTCACTTTTGCAGCGAGCAAAGCAAAATTTGAAAAGAAAGCTCACTCCATATTTTAAAAAAGATATAACCGAAGGTTTTTAGCCATTTCGGTGTTTAAATAAGTAGAGGGGAAAAAATGAGATGCAAAAAAGTAAAAGAGAAATTATCAGCCTTTATAGATAATGAGTTAGAAAGGAAAGTGAGGTCAGAGATAGAACAACATTTAACAGAATGCTTTGGTTGTAACCAGGAGTTGAAGTTGCTCACTCAAGCCTGGGATGCTCTTGAGGTATGGGAAAAAATCGAACCCTCAGATAGCTTTGAAGCGAGATTTCGGCAAAGAATTAGAGAAAGAGAGCTAAGACAGCCATTATTTCAAAGAGTGTCGAAAATAGTGATTCCTGTTCCAGCCATGGCATTAATAATTTTGGTAATCGGACTATTAGGAGGTATCTATTTGGGCAATATACTCTATCCTGAAGAAACTAAAGTATCCACTGATGAATCCTTCTCCTTAGTAAAAGAGAACTTTTTGTATTTGGACGATTTCGATGATCTTCCCTCTGAATCAGTGGGAGGTGTCTATATTGCCTTAACCTCTCAAACGAATGTTTCTAAAATTGAGGAATAAACTATGAAAAGAAAATTACTAATTTTAGGTCTTATTCTTTCAATAGCCATTAACATTGGTGTTTTGGGGAGTGTTGGATATCATTGGTTGAAAAGGAGTGGTGAAGAGCGGCACCATCGAGAGGGTAAACATTCGCCAATGAGCATTTTAGGTAAGGAACTTAGCCTTTCCCAATCACAAGCAAGAGAGATGGAGTCCCTTAGACAATCCCTTGAGCCTAAAATGGAAGAGATAAAGAAAGAACTTAGAGAAAAAAGAGTTCAATTGGTCAATCTGCTTATGGAATCTGAGCCAGACCTTGAGAAAATTAATATCCAACTAACTGAGATAGAATCTTTACAAACAGAACTCCAGAAACTTGTCATTGATCACTTACTCCAAGAGAAGAAAATCCTTTCTCCAGAGCAACAGAAGAGACTTTTCTCAATTATCTCAAAAAGGCTTTGTCCAGAAGGAAGACATCAAGGTGAAGGACTGCTTCCGATGACAGAAGAAAGTGAAGAAGAATGTAAACATAAGTAGACGATTAGATTTTCGCAGAGGAAAGAAGCATGCTTCAAATATAAAATTTCATTTAAAGGAGGTGAAAAAGCCATGAAGAAAGTACCGTGGAGATTAGTTCTAATATTGGCAGTAGTGATAGTAGCTTTTATCGCTCTTGGTATTGTCTATGCAACAGGTAACAAGGCTCAAGAGAAGGAAAAAGCAGCCGTCACTTCAGAAACCCATGGTCATCAAGAAGGCTCAGCTGAGTGCAAAGAAGCTCACAAAAGTGGTAAGTGCACTGGACATGAACCAGGTGAACACCAACACTCAGCAATGAGTTCAAAAAACCCAGGACATGGACATAAAGAAGGCTCAGCTGAATGCAAAGAAGCTCATAAAAGTGGCAAATGCACTGGACATGAACCAGGTGAACACCAACACTCAGCAATGAGTTCAAAAAACCCAGGACATGGACATAAAGAAGGCTCAGCTGAATGCAAAGAGGCTCACAAAACTGGTAAGTGCCAACATAAAGCTGGTAAACACCCACATACTAAAAAATAGGTGTTAAGGTAAACTGGATAAAATACCAAAAAAATCGAACAAGAGGGAGGAGGTTTGCGTTTAATAAGTACTTTCTCCCTCTTTGTACTTATTGAGACAATATCAAATCACTCTTATTAAATATTGAATTATCAAGAGGGGGAATGGATGTACTTTTATTATATCATCCAAGAACACTTCAAGGGGAAAATGGAAAATTCGTTCCCTTTTTATATTGATATAAATTAAAGGTTGAATTTTTTAGATAGGTTTTTTATTGGTGGTTCAGTCCAGATAGCTCCTTCTGGACATTGTCTGACACAGGCGGTGCATTGGACGCATTTTTCTAAGGAAACGATTTTTGATTTTTTTGACTCTTCATCTATTTCATGAACTCCTAAAGGGCAGACTTCAATGCAGGTTCTACAGCCCGTACATTTTTCAGAATCAACATTAACTGCAAAAAACTCTTCCATTTTAAAGCCTAGTTTAGCCCAAGCTTTTTTAACCCAGGGCCATTTTTTGCTCCAAAAGGTAGTTGTGCTTCCAGCATAGAGAGGAGTGCTTCCTTCAAAGTCAAAACCAATTATAAACAATAACACAATAGACCCCAGACTCCAGAGTATTATTCGATTAATATTCAAATTTCCTTTAAGAAATGAATAAAAAATAAAACCACCAATAAATATTAAAGCCAAGAAAAGAGCTTTTTGGATTCCTATTTTGCCAGGTACATAAGAATAAAAAAGAAACATTATTAAGGAAATTCCCCATATTAAACTGAGCACTTTTAACAAAGATGTGGGCCAGAAAACAGCAAAAGGAATAGCCACAATTGCGGAAATGCTAAATGCCCACATAATTGCCATTTCTAATCTGGCTGAGAAGGAAAACTTGACTAGGTTCATCTCTTTAGTTTTTTTAAATTTATTTTTTACATAGCGAGGGATATCCTCCGCATATACAGGGCCAAACTTTGAGTGCCAGCCAGTTTCTTTTTTAATTAACTCTGTATCTATTCCAGGAGCAGAAAGCTGAGGTAAGATTAGTCTTCTATGCTTAACTTTCTCGCCAATCCGACTGGTTTTGACAACTGAAATAATAGAATGAGCATTCAGAAAACCACCTGTTGATGCACACCAGACATTTATCCCTTTTGAAGGAGCAATTAAAAGATAACAATCTAAATTCTTCAGATATTTAGATACTCTTTTTACTGTCAAATCAAAATTAGAAGTAACAAAGACAGGACTATTCTCACCTGGGTTACCGAAAATTCTTAACCCTGGTTCAGTAGGTAAGGGGAATAATCTAAACAAAAAAGCTATTAATGTTTTAAGGATACTCATTACTATTTTTTAGCAATAATGGTTTCAAAAGACTCAAGAAAGTTTCTTTCAATTGAAACAATCTTAAACCCAGCGGTAATTATTCTATCTTTTAAACCTTTAACTGGTTTAGTTGTTGTTTGAGTAATAAGATAAGTAATAGTTAGAAGAGGTAGACGGAGCAACCAATAAATAATTTTTTTGATTAATGATTTCGGCAGAACTTCATCAGCCAAAATCAATAATCCATTATTTCTTAAAATTCGGAAAGCTTCATGCAGAGCAAAGGTTTGTTCATCTCGAGAAAGCTCACTAAAAACTAAGATGCTAACAATTTTGTCAAGGCTTTCATTTGGAAATTCAGTATCCATTTCAGCGACGCTCATTTCTCTCAGTTTAATCTTATTTTGAAGTGCTTTAGCGCTAACCTTCTTCTTAGCTACTTGAAGCATACTCTTTGATATATCAAAACCATAAACTTCTGCTCCTTTTTCAGCCATTATCACAGATAGGCTTCCTGTTCCACATCCTATCTCTAAAACTTTATCTTCCTTTCTTATGAATTCATTGGCTATTTTTTCTTTAATTTTATTGACTTTTCCTAAGGAAAGAAGAGTTATTCCTAAATCATATCTCTTAGGCACTGATTCCAAGATTTTCATAAAAATATAACTACTCATTTTTAGAAATAAACTTTTGTTCTTAGAAAAGCATAGTCCCAGTTCTTCCAAGAAGCAAGGATCGTTTCTCCTTTACCTTCAAAAAAAGTTGTGCCTATTTCGAATTCAAGATTGTCCATTGGATGATAGGCCAAACTTGGCTGAATCATATATCCATAATTTTCTTTAAATTCCTTTATCCAGCCAAAAGCTCCATTTAATTTAAGCCCGATCCGGTCCTCCAGATATTTCTTTTCTAATTGAACAAAAAGATAATTTCCAATATTATCTTTTCCTATTTCAAAAGGTAAGCCTCTGGAATATTGTAAATTTAAATATAAACCATTGACAAATGTATAATCGAAGCCCACTGTTGCTTTTAAATAAGCCTCGTCTTTTAAAGCTGTTTCTTTCTGCTCAATTGCCAGGGATTGCCCATTAAAAATTACAGGATGAATATAAATTGAAGTTATAACTTCTTCAGGAAAAAAGAGAGCAAATTCAGCCCAATAACCTATGGAAAACACTTCTCCTGCTAAATCAAAACCCAGAATCTCCATCCTTGGATAGAAAAGTTCTTTTTTTATTCCATTTTCATAGGAAGCAGTGGGAAAGAGATCAATTTTCATTGGTAAAGGCAAGTAACTGTATCCTCTCCAATAGGAAAAAGAATAGTCAATATTTGATAAAGTGCCTTTTAATTTCAGACCATAAATTGAATTTTTTAAATTCTTTTCAGGCATAATAATCTTATCTGAATCTGAGATGTAACTAGCTTCATCTCCAGGAAGTAATGGCACTTCAATTTTGGGAAATAAGCTTGGCTTTAAAGTTGGAATCCAAATAAATTCTAAAAATGTGTCTGGACTGAGATAATAATCAATCAGGAAAGATTCAAT
>JBHIEE010000146.1:0-6040 GCA_046760445.1 Candidatus Aminicenantia bacterium | reverse complement strand
TTATTTGCTTTTTTTGTTTGGGTCATTGGGCTTTTGGCCATTGGAATTTATTTGTAATTTGGTTCCGAGTACTCGAGATGGAATTTTTATATATCTTCTCTTTGTTAGCATCATTTGAAAACCTTCAAGCATAATAGTCAGTAAATCATGGAGGATCAATGCCCATAACTGATTTTATTCGAATCTAATAGTTATTGGTTTCCAAACTTTGACTTTTTTCCCGTCTTTTAAAGCAGGCTTAAACTTCCATTGTTTAATAGCTCTAACAGCTTCCTTACCAAAGCCTAATTTCCCTTTCGGCTCTTTTAAAACTTTAATATCTAACACATCACCATCTTCAGAAATCAAAACATTTACTACTATTGTTCCTTTAACTCGTAATCGTTCTGCTATAGGCGGTATCCGAGGATTTACCTTTTTTACTAATTCTGGCTGACGATCTACCTCGTTTAAAGAGACCAGATCTCCTTTTTTTATCTGAATCATTACTGATTTAAGCTTTTCTTCTTTCTTCCCAGACTGCTCAGATTGGGAAAAAGTAACTTTTTCGGATTTTATTTCCTCAGTTTTATATGATTTTGAATTAGAAGGAGGGTTTTTAATTAACTTTATTGTCTTTAATCTCTCTTGTTGTTTAGCTAAGAATTCATCCAATAAAGAGAAATTATGGATTCCATAACTACCATCATTTATTACAGCTTCAATTCCTCTCTGAATTTGAGTAATTAGTTTTTGATTTTCTTGACCCAAAGAAGATTTTTCAAGATCAATGATTAGATTTTTAATATTTGTTATTTGAGATCTTATAGAAGATTGCCATTCGGCCATCATTTGATCGTATCCCTGGTCATGACACTCCAGACATTTTTCTTTATCTGGTCTGACAATCTTATTTTGGTTATTTAAGTGACAATCTCTACATTCTATCCCAGCCTGAAACATAACATCAGGCAAAGTTTCTCTCATATAAACAAAATCTCCTCTATACAATTTTTTTTGAAGATTATGACATCTTCCACACCCTTTATTGGGTCTTAGGTGGTGGCAATTAGAACAGTCTTTTTTGGAGATAATAAATTCTCCGTGTTTTCGAAGATTAGAATGACATTGAGAACACTTTACCTTTTTCCCTACTACATGATTTTCATGGGAAAAAGTCAATCCATAAACCTTGGCGGTGATCTCTTCAATCCCAGTATGACAGGTAGCACATTCAAGTGGTACTTCTTTCACTTTCCCCAAAAATTTTTCGGGTTGATAAGAAGCACCAACTTCTTTCAGAGCCGAGAGTAGATTATTATAAGAGGCAGATAACAATTCCTCTGCGTATTGAACATTATGCACTCCTTTCCCTTGTTCCACAATATCAATATTAAAAGAAGCGTCTTTTAATAATTGCTTGACCTTTTCTTGATCTCCATTTTTATATTGACTAATCTTTTGACTTACTCCTCTATAAATAGATTTAATCTTATTTAATTTTTTTTCAGTTGTTATCTCCCACTCAAATAGAATTCGGGAAAATCCTTTTCCATGACAGCTTTCACAGGCCTCTGGGGTAGAGATATAAGTTCGTCCCTTTATTAATTTCCCTCCCTTATCCTCGTGAAAGATATGGCAGCCTTTACAACTTAATCCTTTCTCCAACATAACATTGGGTATCTGGCTGAGATGTCCTTTTCCTCCTTCACCAGAGAATAAGATTCTTTGAGCTTGATGGTAATTGGGATGGCAAGTTTGACAGTCAACTAACGCTTCTACCGTCCTAACTACTTTATGCTGGATAGCCAAATGACATTGTAAACACTCTATCTTGTGGTCAGCAATATGAGTCTTATGCATTAAATCAGTATCATCGTATTTATTTAATCTTTCAGTCTCCCAGTGACATTTAAAGCAATTCTCTCTGGGAACAGCCCCATCACCAAGAACAGTTGTGCTATGACATTTATCACATCTAAAACCTTTCTGAAAAACTGAAGTGTGATTAAATCTTTTTTCCTTTTCCGAGACTAAAGTATCCTTATGATGACAAATTGTACATTTACCTACATTAGGATAATGTTCACTTTCTTTAAAATGACAAACAAAACAGGTACCTTCGGTGACGGTAATGTGCTCTCCTTGAACTATTTGAGAGTGACAACTGGTGCACCGCAGGCGCTTTCCTCTTTTTAAATCTCCTGAGTGGGGTTTATGATCAAAAATTACTGTTTTAAAATTTACTCTCCCTTCAAGTAATCTCTTCTCATGACATCCTGATCTCAAACAACTCTCATCAGGAATTTCAGCCCAAGGTTTTGATTTTAAATAGAGCTTACTCCAGTACCTACCAATTTGCAGTAAGCCCAAAATTTTGCTGTTCAATTTTGATTTAAAACCCGGAGGGTAATGGCAAGTGGCACATTCCACATTATTGTGTTCCGAGAGCTGCCAACTTCTGTAGAATGGTTTCATATAATGACAGGTGGAACAAAATTTTGAATGGGAGGTGTATTCAGCTGCTCCACCAAATAACAAGATTAAAATAAATGCAATAATGAGAACTATTATCTTTTTTTTCTTCATTTTTACAAATCAGATAAGAATTATAGGGGATGTCTGGTCACTCGTCAAGTCATCAAATTAAATTTGAAATAACTCCTATCCAGATTGTGTGGGCAATGTATTCCCACGGCAATAATTAAATCCCAATTTCTCATAGTCCCGAGTACTCGGGATCCAAAGTTCAAAATCCAAATACCAAATGAATGATATTGAGATTTATTGAAACTCATTGAGATTCTTTGAGATTTGTTAAGATGCTTAATCTTACTCCTTCCTAGTCTCCCAATCTCCTATTCTCATAGTCTCAGATTTTTCATTTGTCATTTGAACTTTTCATTTCTCTATATTATCTGAAGATTTAATTTTTTTTATTTTTGACAATTCCTATATTTTTAGTTATAATTTTGCACCGATGAATAAAGTGAAAACGTTGTGGGATAGGATACCAGATCAGATAAAGCGTCTTTTAGTACCGGTGGTGATAGTAATAGCTGCCTTTGTCGCTATGAGACATTTTTTGGTTCCTTCTGACTTCGGCAAATATGGACATTACAGGGGCTCTGCTGTTATTGAAATAGCATCGCAGGAGATTAAATATAGCGGACATGAGGTTTGTGAGGACTGTCATGATGATGTGGTGGAGATAAAGAAGATGTCCTATCATAGGGATGTGGCGTGTGAAGTGTGCCACGGCCCAGCTGCAGCTCACACCCAAGACCCTGATGGCAATAAACTACAAGCTCCAAGGGGCAGAGGATATTGTCCTCTATGTCATGAGTATCTTCCATCCAGGCCCACTGGCTTCCCTCAAATAGTTTCAGAGTCACATAATCCAATGAGAGCTTGCATTTCCTGTCACGATGCTCATGATCCGAAACCACCTTACATACCAAAAGAATGTGAGGCCTGTCATGCCGAGATTGCACGGACAAAGGCCCTTTCTCATCATGTCTACCTCTCCTGTACCAGATGTCATGAGACACCTGAAGAGCATAAGTCACACCCAAGAGCCTCCCGTCCTGAGAAACCAAGCACTCGGGAGTTTTGTGGAGGCTGCCACGCCAAGGATGCCCCAAGTCCAAAGGAAATTCCAAAAATCGATATGGCCACCCACGGTGAAAGGTATGTGTGCTGGCAGTGCCACTATCCCCACTTACCAGAGGTCCGTTAAATGGATGAGATAAACATCGAAAGAAGAGAGTTTCTTGAAAGGCTTATTTTTTCTCTTCTTTCTTTGTCATTCCCTGGACTCCTTGGAGCAGGAGAAAAAAATAAAGAAAAAACCTCGGTTTATAGGGAAGGTTATAATCCTAAAGAACACTCCTGGGGAATGGGAATAAAGATAGAGAAATGCATTGGGTGTGGTCGGTGTGCAGATGCTTGTAAGAGAGAGAACGATGTTCCACCACAGCCCTTTTTTTTCAGAACATGGGTGGAAAGGTACATTGTCTTTGAGGAAGGTGAAGTAGTTGTAGATAGTCCCAATGGAGGAGTGGATGGCTTCAGGCAGCGTGCCCGTGAGAAAAAGATGGTCAGGAGCTTTTTTGTACCTAAGTTGTGTAATCAATGTGACAATCCTCCCTGTGTTCAGGTTTGTCCCGTGGGAGCTACATTCAAGACTGACGATGGTGTAATCCTTATTGATTCTGAATATTGCATAGGATGTCGATACTGCATTCAGGCATGTCCATATGGAGCACGGTTTCTTCACCCAGAGACTCGCACGGCTGAAAAGTGTACTTTTTGCTATCACCGAATAGCAAAGGGACTGGTACCTGCCTGTGTTGAGGTATGTCCTACTCAGGCAAGGGTATTCGGAGATGCAAAAGGGAGAGCCAGCCCTCTCGTGAGATTTATGCGGATGAACAAGATACGAGTCCTTAAGCCATATCTCAACACAGAGCCAAAGGTGTTTTACGCCGGGCTTGATATGGAGGTAAAATAATCTTGGATAAGCTTGCTGAGCATTTATGGCCGATCCTTAAACAGATAACCGGATATATTTATCCGAATGAGATTGAATTACATTGGGGTATCCTTATCGTCGTATATCCTTATGTTACTGGACTCGTTGCTGGTGCCTTTATACTCGCTTCACTTGTAAAGGTGTTCAATGCTAAAGAGGTTCAACCCACTTACCGGCTCTCTCTTCTTACAGCGCTTGCCTTTTTGATAGTGGCACCTATGCCCCTTTTAGCTCATCTTGGACATCCTGAAAAATCTCTTGAGATATTCCTTACACCAAATCGTAGCTCTGCGATGGCAATGTTTGGATTTGTGTATGCTTGGTATCTCATGGCGGTTTTACTACTTGAGATATGGTTTGACTATAGAAGAGACCTCATTATCTGGGCTAACAACGAGAAAGGATTGAAGAGGTGGATACAGAGAATAGTTGTATTATTTTCTACGGATACCTCGGAAAGAGCAGTGGAGTTTGATAAAAAGGCAGTAAAAGCTATAACCATAATTGGAATCCCATCAGCGTTTCTACTCCATGGCTATGTCGGGTTTATATTCGGTTCTGTCAAGGCAAATCCCTGGTGGTCAAGTGTGCTTATGCCAATCGTGTTTCTTTTTTCGGCGATTGTCTCAGGTATCGCATTGGTGTTGCTCATCTATATGGTGGTGACTCTCCTGCGCAGGAAAGAATTGGATATGACTTGTCTAGACAGACTCGCAAATTTTTTGTTCTACACAATGATTGTTGACTTCTCCCTTGAAGCATTGGATTTCATACAACGCTTATACGAGTCAGAGGAATCCATAAAGATACTCTCCCAGTTAATCTCTGGAAAATTATTTACAAGTCTTATTGTTATCCAGCTCCTCCTTGGAATGTTGTTACCTTTATGGGCACTTGCCTCGGTCAAGTTGTTCCGTTTACCAGCGGAGTTAAGAAGACATATATACTTCGTCTCGGCATTGCTTGTTCAAGTTGGTATCTTTACTACAAGATGGAATGTGGTTATTGGTGGACAATTGTTCTCCAAAAGTTTCAGGGGACTGACTGCTTACAAGATGACGATTGGAGGTGTAGAGGGATTACTGGTATCTTTGGCATTTCTTGTCCTTCCTTTCCTGATACTTTATATTCTTGTCAAGATATTGCCTCCCTGGAAAGAAGAGCCTTCTCAACTTTAAAAACGCAATACTAGTAAAGCAAAGGTTTTCAGAGGCTATATTGGGGTTTGCCTCCGAATAAGTTAAAATTACAAATTCCTCGCCCTGTATCGTAATGGTTCAGGGTGGGCATCAAATATCAGATAAATTCTCCTATATCAATGCTTCGCATGCTACAGGACAAGCAAATTCTAATGACCCCTTCGGCCCGAGCTCAGGACGAGGGCAAATAACCAAAACAATTATTATACTTATCAAAAAATCCAAAGTCCAAAATCCAAATGCCAAATGAATGTCAAATGACTAAATTTCAAATCTAAGAAGTGTAAGTCGCAAGGTGTTGTTTATCGCTTTACTCTTTACTCCTTAC
>JBHIEE010000145.1:0-6065 GCA_046760445.1 Candidatus Aminicenantia bacterium | reverse complement strand
CGGCTTTCTTTCCTTAGTAGCAGGTACTAATCCTCTATTATGTTTTTCAATTCTCCGTTTCAAATCAGGTGTATAGGCAACATAGAATTTTTTATCTACCAAACTTTGCAAAACATACACATAATACATTTTATCTAACGGGGCAAGTAATTTGAACCAATAGAAGCAGAGGATCTAATAAGTTGCTTTATTATTTCAATGGTAGCTATTGTTTTGGGAAGGATCTTTGTAAACTCTATCACTTTTTTAGCGAACTTTAAAGTCCGTTCTTCTAAATCATATTGTTTTGAATTTTGAATTTTTGTCATTTGAATTTGTTTAGGATTTAGAATTTAGTGCTTAGTATTTATCTTAATCTTCCTTCATCCCTTCCTATATGCTAGTATTTTTGTCATTAATCTTTCTATTTTAAAAGCTCAAATCTTTGATATAAGGCTATACTATAAATTTAGAGCTACAAGTTGTCAATAATTTTTAAAGTTATTACTAATCAGTGAAATAATTGTTATCTTTTAGTTCTTATTGGAAGAAAGGTGGATAGGAAGCTAACAAAATATCAATCTGTGTTTGCCTAAAACCTCTCCCGTCCGGTATAAAAGTCAAAGAGCCAAGAAGAGCAGCAATGAGAAAAAAAATATACCTATAGAAATGTGAACGTTCAAAAGAACAAAACTTAAGCTCCTCAACGAAAAAAGAAAATAGTCTGAAAAAAAGGGACTAACTCTTTCCAGTCAGAGAAAGATTTCTTTAATTTCTATTAAAAAATAGTTATCCAGTCCACTTTAGCCCGCTTCCAATCCTGGATAACGAGATTTCTTTCTAGAAAAAATTTCCTTATCACCTGAACATCAAAATTTAAAATGTCCTCCATAACAGGTATAAGATAAGCCAAAGCATCATCACTTATCACTGATCTTCGGGCAATATGGCCAAGATAATCTGATTTTGAGGCAGAAATTGGATAGCCATCTAAGGAATTAAGATGAAGCATAACATTAATATCAGATACACCATCTCCTACATAAAGAATTCTATCATAAGGAATCTTTCCCTTTTGATGTAAAAAATCAATCGTTCTTACCTTTCCGTAACCAGCATTGACATTTTTAATATCAAGAACAAATCCCTCTTTATCAAAATTAAATTCTGTACCAAAAATGTGTTCTTCATCAATAATCCCTTCTAAGGCTGAGATTATCATCTCTCGGGGAGCAGCTGAATTGATATAGAATTTAAACTTAGCATTTTCTATTCCTTTTTTAAGAATATCAGTGAGTTCTTTGATATGATTCTTTAAGCGAATCTTTTTCCCTACTTTGATAAAATCTTCTTTTTTTAATTTACCTTTATAATCTGAGTCATTCTCAATTAAATAAGAAAGCTCAGCACCCTGCTGAAGGAAATATTTATTAGCCATTGTTCTTACTTTCTGATCAAACTTTTCCCTTGAAATTCCTATTAATTCACTCAGAATATAACCACCATCATCAAAACTCAGAGTCTTATCAAAATCAGAAACAAAAAGATAGTAAGTATAACTCATTTTCTTTTAACTCCGTAATAATTATATCAATTAAATAAAACTATATAAACAATTTTATCAATTAGATTTTAAATTAAAAGTTGACTCAAAGGGTGATAGTTAATATTATTGTCTTTGATGATAAATAAAGTTTTTAAGAGTTGTGTCAAAAGCAATACTAATGAATTTAAGGAGGATGATATGAAACGAGTAATTTTATTTTCAGTAATTATATTAATCTCAGCTCTCCCAATTTTATCGAGTGGTACTCATCCAATTACCTTTGACGATTTTATTAAAATCAAACGAATAAGTGACCCTCAAATCTCTCCAGATGGGAAAACAATTGCTTTTGTGATCACTGAAATGAATAAAGAAGAAAACACAAGTAACAGTGATATCTGGCTAATTTCAAATGAGGGAAACCTTCTCCGAAAATTAACTTCTTCTCCTCAGGCTGATTATCGACCTCGCTGGTCTCCTAATGGAAAAAAGATTGCTTTTATTTCTACCCGAAATGGTTCTCCTCAAGTCTGGATGATCAATCTAAAAGGTGGCGAAGCCTATCAGGTAACCGATATTTCTACTGGAGCGACTGGAGTTATCTGGTCTTCAGATGGAAAATATTTAGCTTTTGTCTCTGAAGTTTATCCCGACTGTCAGAATGAAGAATGTAATAAAAAGAGAGAAGAAGAAAAAAAGAAAAACAAGGTTCAGGCAAAAGTTTTTGACAGTCTTTTCTTCCGTCACTGGAATCGCTGGCGGGATGAAAAAAGAAGTCATCTATTCATTATTCCAATTGAAGGAGGAGAAGCAAGAGATTTAACACCAGGAAAATACGACTGTCCTCCGATTGCCTTGGGCAGTGCTCAGGATTATACTTTTTCTCCTGACAGCCAGGAAATATGTCTGGTAATGAATACTGACCCAATGGTAGCCATCAGCACTAACAATGATTTATTCACCGTCCCTATCATTGGAGGTGAATTAAAAAGAATTACTACCAATAAAGCCACTGACAATTCTCCTCATTACTCGCCTGATGGCCAATATATAGCCTATCGGGCAATGGATCGTCCAGGATTTGAAGCTGATAAATATAGTTTAATGCTTTATGACCGCCAGACCGAGCAAATATCTAATCTGACTGAAGATTTTGACCGTTCAATAGGAAATATTGTCTGGTCCCCAGACAGTAAATATATTTATTTCTCCTGTCAGGAAAAAGCATATCGTCCCATTTATAGAATTTCTCTTAAAGATAAAAAAATTAAAAAAATAATTGACAAAATGACGATTAGAAGCTTCTTCTTAACTCCTGATAGGAAAAATTTAATTTTTGAAAAAGAAGCAATTAACCAGCCAACTGAGATATTTAGTTATGGGCTGAAGAAGAAAAATTTAAAGCAGATTACTCAGGTCAATAAGGAACTCCTCGCTCAGGTGGAAATGAATCCCCTTGAGGAATTCTGGTTTGAGGGAGCTGAAGGAGATATGGTTCACGGCCTAATGCTCAAACCACCTTTCTTTGACCCATCCAAAAAATATCCTATGGTGATGCTTATTCACGGTGGTCCTCAGGGAGCCTGGGAAGATGAATTCCATTACCGCTGGAATGCCCAGATGTTTGCTTCTCCAGGTTATGTAGTGATAATGATTAATTTTCATGGAAGTACTGGTTATGGTCAGGCTTTCACAGATAGTATTAGTGGTGACTGGGGTGGAAAACCTTTTGAAGATTTAATGACTGGATTAACTCATGTTTTAGCCAAATATAATTTCCTTGACCCAAACCTAAAAGCAGCTGCTGGTGCTTCCTACGGCGGTTATATGATTAACTGGATCGCTGGTCATACGGATCGTTTCAAGTGCCTAATTTCTCATGCTGGAGTTTTTGATTTGAGAAGCAAGTATGGCTCAACCGAAGAATTGTGGTTTCCTGAATGGGAATTTAAAGGTACTCCCTGGTCTAATCCAGAAATGTATGAAAAATTTTCTCCAAGCTCTTATGTCCAGAATTTTAAAACTCCCTGTCTGGTCATCCATGGTCAAAATGACTTCCGAGTACCAGTCACTCAGGGATTTCAGATGTTTACTTCTCTTCAGCGGATGGGAGTTCCTTCTAAACTGGTTTATTTTCCGGATGAAACTCATTTTGTCCAAAAACCCCAAAATGCTGAATTATGGTGGAAAATTGTTCATGATTGGCTGGCTAAATACCTAAAATCCTAAGAGGAGAATCTTTTTATTTGGTTTTGTCTCCCCGAAAATTTCACTGTAACAGGAAAAAGAATTTACAAAGAGTATTTCAAAAATTAATTTAATCAGAATAGATTAGATTTAGGTGATGAAAAATTTATTTTTTGTTATCCCTGAATTT
The DNA here is from genome assembly GCA_046760445.1 of Candidatus Aminicenantia bacterium. Taxonomy (GTDB): domain Bacteria; phylum Acidobacteriota; class Aminicenantia; order JdFR-78; family JdFR-78; genus JBHIEE01. The sequence continues at coordinate 2,163 of JBHIEE010000145.1, read as the reverse complement.
GGATATTTAAAAAACCAAGTTATCAAACCATGATTAAATATGTTAAAATAAATAAAACTAAGAAAATAAAATGGTTCAATTGGAAATAAATTTCCCTGAAAAAGAATTATTTATCAACTTGTTTGGAGAAGATGTCTATACGGTAGGCGGTTATGTGCGTGATTTACTCCGCGGGGTTTATTCAAAAGACATTGATATTTTAATTGCCAATCATTCAGTGGAAGAAATTACTAAAAAAATCGCTCCTCTTGGCCGAGTTGACTTGGTGGGAAAGAGTTTTGGAGTAATTAAATTTACCATTGATGGAAGAACTTATGATATCTCCCTACCGAGAACAGAAATCTTAAATCAATCCAAGGCCAAAGATCATAAGAACTTCATAATTTCAGCTGACCCCTCTTTACCAATAGAAAAAGATTTGGAAAGAAGAGACTTCAGATGCAACAGCGTGGCTCTCAGATTAAAAGATGGTCAAATAATTGACCCTTTTAATGGTCGAAAAGACATCGAACAAAAAATTATTCGAGTAACCAATCCTAAAACTTTTCCTGATGATCCGTTAAGAGTGTTAAGAGTGGCTCGCTTCGCCTCTGTGCTCAATTTTTCTGTCGATCCAAAACTTTATCGAATTTCACAAAAAATTGATCTAACAGGATTAAGTGTGGAGAGAATTAATGAAGAGCTATTCAAAATTCTTCTTCTTTCATATCAACCTTCTATTGGTTTAAATGAACTCTTCAAATTGAGTGTGCTTTATCAACTTTTTCCTGAACTTTATCGCCTTAGTCTGACTATCCAGGACTCAATATTTCATCCGGAAAAAGACGAATTTGGTCACCATACTGTTTGGCATCATACTTTAATCACTATGGATCAAGCAAAAAGACTTTGTGATTTATTTAAACTGAGTCAGGAAAAGAGCTTAGCCTTACTTTTAGCTGCTCTTTATCATGATATCGGAAAAAGTGAAACAGCTAAATGGGAATTTAAGAATGGAAGAATGGTTATTACTAACAATCGCCATGATGTAGTAGGAGCGAAAATTACTGAACAGATTTTTAACCGATTTAAAATATTTTCCTGGAATGGATTTAATTTAAGAAAAACTGTCATAACCTTAGTTAAAGCTCACCATCGATCCACTGACCTATGGCAAAATAGAGAGAGTGTTACCCGGAAAGCATTCAATCGATTAGCTGCTGAAGTTGAGGGCGAAATTGAGCTTCTTATTTATTTAGATGCCGCTGACCGAGCTGGACGATATAAGAGATTAATTAAAGATTTGGATAAACAGGGAAAATGGTTGATAAAAAAATTTGGGGAACTAAAGGTCTCAAAAGAAAGCATAAAACCATTGGTATTGGGTCGGGATTTAATAGGAATAGGATTTTCTCCTAGCCCAAAACTTGGAAAAGTGCTGAAAATACTTTATCAAAAACAGCTGGACAATGTTTTTCAAACCAAAGAAGAGGGAATAAAATTAGCTCCCAAAATCTCAAAAGAACTGTTCGGCAAAGAAAAAGTATGAATCTCATGTTAGCCCATCGGCTATCTATGGAGAGCTTAATAAAGACTGAAGGGATGTTTGAATGAAAGTTTTAGTTACAGGAGGAGCAGGTTATATCGGTTCCCATACAGTCAAAGAGCTAATTCGTCAGGGGTTTGAAATAACTATTTTTGATAATCTATCTACGGGAAGAAGAGAATTAGTCTATGGAGGAAATTTAATTATTGGTGATTTAAAAGACAAAAAGAAAATTAAAGAGGTTTTAAAAGAAAATAAATTCGAGGGAGTGATTCACTTTGCTTCCTTAATTCAGGTAGCTGAATCTTATCAAAATCCAATGAAATATTATCAAGAAAATTTATTAAACACTCTCAATCTTTTAGAGGCGATGCCTGAAGCTGACGTTAAATATTTTATCTTCTCCTCCAGTGCAGCAGTCTATGGGGTACCAAAATTCACACCGATTACAGAAACACATCCCTTAGATCCAGTTAATCCTTATGGTGAAACAAAATTTTTTGTGGAAAAAATTCTGGAAAATTGTGACCGAGCTTATGGACTAAAATATATTTCATTGAGATATTTTAATGCGGCCGGAGCTGATCCAGATGGAGAATTGGGTGAATTACATCAACCTGAAACCCATCTTATTCCTA
>JBHIEE010000144.1:0-6080 GCA_046760445.1 Candidatus Aminicenantia bacterium | reverse complement strand
TAACCTTTCATAAAGATAAAAACCTCCCTCATACACAACTTTTATTCTACTTCCCTACCAAATTTCTTGACAATTGTATTCTACCTCTGGTATAAAACAATTCCAATAATAAAATATTATTAAGGAGGTATTATAAATGAAAGAACTTAATCCCTTCAAAATCGCTCAAAAGCAATTGGATGAGGCCGCTAAAATAATGAAACTAGATGCAGCTACTCATGCGATGCTTAGAGAACCGATGAGGGAACTCTGGGTGCTCATTCCAGTTAGAATGGATGATGGCTCGGTCAAGGTATTCAAAGGCTTTAGAGTCCAGTATAATGATGCCCGAGGTCCAACTAAAGGCGGAATTCGTTTCCATCCAGAAGAAACAATCGACACTGTTCGGGCTTTAGCTGCTTGGATGACCTGGAAAACAGCTATGGTAGATATTCCGTATGGAGGAGCAAAAGGAGGAGTTATTTGTAATCCCAAGGAAATGTCTGCGGGTGAATTAGAAAGACTAAGTCGAGGTTATATCAGAGCAATTGGCAGATTTATTGGTCCTGAAAAAGATATTCCTGCTCCAGATGTTTATACTACTCCTCAGATTATGGCTTGGATGATGGATGAGTACAATAATATTGTTCGCTATAATGCTCCTGGAGTTATAACAGGTAAACCTTTAGAAATAGGTGGTTCAGAGGGACGAGGAGATGCTACTGCGCGCGGTGGTCTTTATTGTGTTCGAGAAGCTTGCGAATTATTAAATATCAATCCTGCTCAAGCTACTGTTGCTATTCAGGGATACGGAAATGCTGGTTCTTTTGCCCATAAATTAACCCAAGAAATTTTGGGCTCTAAGATAGTAGCGGTCAGTGACTCAAAAGGTGGAATTTATAGCGAAAATGGACTTGATTACAATGCTGTTTTTGAGCACAAGCAGAAAACAGGGTCAGTAATTAATTTTCCTGGTGCAAAGAGCATCACAAATGAAGAATTGTTAGAATTAGATGTTGATATTCTCTATCCGTCAGCCATGGAAAATGTAATAACAGAGGAAAACGCAGCCAATATAAAAGCTAAAATTTCGTGTGAATTAGCCAATGGCCCGACTACTCCAGAAGCAGATGAAATTCTTTATAAAAACAATGTTTTTGTTATTCCTGATTTTCTTGCCAATGCAGGGGGAGTTACTGTTTCTTATTTTGAGTGGGTGCAAAATATTGGTGGTTACTACTGGACAGAAGAAGAAGTTCATGAGAAATTGGATAAAATTATGACCAGAGCTTTCCATAGCTGCATAGATACAGCTAAAAAATATGGAGCCCATCATAGATTGGGAGCTTATATTGTTGCTGTGGAACGAGTAGCTGAAGCTATGAAAATTAGAGGCTGGGTTTAAGAAGTTCAAAATTAAAAATTAAAAGTTAAAAATTATTAGAAAAAAGCCCTGAGGAATTATTCTTTAGGGCTTTTTATTTTGCATTTCAAATCTTTTATTTAGATATATTGACAATCCACAAAAAATAGGTAATATTTAATATGTATAAATTTTAGACATTATTTGCGAAAATGTAATGAAAACAGAGCAAAAGAAATATGAAGCTCTCAAAAGAAATTTTATTATTTTATTTCTTGCGTTATCTTTAATTCCATTATTCACCGTTTCATTGATTTCCTATTTTAGTTTCAAAAATTCCCTTCATAATACTATTTCAACCCACCTTTTTGAGATAGCCAAAAATAAAGGAATTGCTCTTCAAAAATGGTTGTTCGAACGCCATGCAGATGCAGAAGTTTTTGCCCGATCACCCACAGTAGTGGAATCAGTGGTCGCTATAAAAAATCTAAAAAATAATCTTATCACTAAAGAGAAATATTCCTCTATCGCAAAAAAATATCTCCAGCTTGTAAAAAATAGATACGATTGTTATGATGAAATTTTTATTTTAGATAAAAATGGTCAAATGCTTATCACTACTGAAAAAATGGAAAATATTGAGGTGAATAGAGATTATTTTCGTGAAGCTTTAAATGGAAGGACTTTCAATTCAAACATATATCTGTCTCCACTTACTCATAGACCAACCATGGTTGTCTCGACTCCGATTAGAAATTCTAAGGAAGAGATAATTGGAGTATTAGTTGAAAGAATCAAATTAGACGCTATTAATAAATTAATGAAAGATATTGAAATCGGGAAAACAGGTGAAAGTTACTTGATTAACAAACAGGGTTATTTTCTTACAGAATCAAAATTTGAATCCGGTTATACACTAAAAAAGAAAATATCTACTAAAGGAACACAAGAATGCAAAGAAGGAAGGAGTGGCGTAGGAGAATATATTGATTATCGAGGTAAAAAAGTCTTAGGTGCTTATTTCTGGATACCAGAAATGGAATGGTCTCTAATGGTTGAACAGGATAGTTCTGAAGCATTTCAAAAAATACAACATTTAAGAAATATAATATTTGTCATCGGTTTAATAACAATTATTGTTATTGTTGCCTCTACCCTTTTAGTTTCTGGGAAAATTGTTAAGATTTTAAAGAGATATGATCAAGAATTTAAAGAACAACAACAGCAGGTAATGAAATCAGAAAAATTAGCTGCTATGGGACAATTAGCTGCTAGTGTAGCTCATGAGATAAATAATCCTTTGGGAGGGATTTCAAACTGTTTAAAGCTTATTTCAACTAAGATAAATAAGCCTAATCCAAAACCAAAAGATCTTAAGGATTCAATTAAGTATCTCCGGACTTCTGAGCAAGAATTGAATCGCTGCATAGGGATTGTCCGGAATTTCCTCGTTTTTTCAAGACGACCAAAACTCAAATCTGCTTTAACAAATATTAACACTGTTATCCTAGAATTAATAGCTCTAATAGCGCCTCAAGCCACAGTTCAAAATATTAAGATATCTAAAGAATTAGAATCTGATTTACCTCAACTAATGGCTGATGCCCAACAACTTCATCAAGCTTTAATGAACATAATTTTAAATTCCTTAGAAGCCATGCCACAAGGTGGAAAATTAAAAATACGTTCTGGATATGATCAAAGAGATGAAGCTATTAAGATAGAAATTACTGATACTGGCTACGGAATCCCGGAAGAAAATTTACCTTATCTGTTTGAGCCATTTTTTAGTTCCAAACCAACAGGAAAAGGGACAGGTTTAGGGTTATCTATTGTCTATGAGATCATAGATGAACATAATGGAAGCATAGAAGTGGAGAGTGAGATAAATAAGGGAACAACTTTCATCATCAAATTACCTATTCATAAGGAAATATAAATGTCCAAAAAAATTAAAATCTTAGTTGTGGATGATGAAGCTGTTATGAGAGATACTATGTCAGACTGGCTGGAGGAGAAAGGATATAATGTCGTATCAGTCTCTAATGGAAAAGAAGCTATTGAAAAAGTCAAGACAGAGCCTTTTAATGTAGCTTTTGTGGATCTTAAGATGCCAGGATTAGATGGAATAGAAGTTCTTCGAGCTATCAAAAAAATAAATTCAACAACTTCTGTAATAATTATGACTGCTTACGCAACTATAGAAACTGCTATTAGAGCTATGAAGGAAGGAGCTTATAATTATTTAGTTAAGCCGTTTTCATTGGATGAGGTCGAATTGATAGTAAAAACGATAGTGAAATATCAAGAGTTAGTGGCTGAGAACATTTTATTGCGACAACAGTTAGAAGAGAGATACAGTTTAAAGAACATAATTGGCAAAAGTCAACAAATGAAAGAAGTTTTAGAATTAGTAGAGAACATAGCTGATAGTAATTCTACAGTATTAATTCAAGGTGCAAGCGGAACGGGTAAGGAAGTCATTGCTCGGCTCATTCATCTAAAAAGTCGTCGACGGAATAAACCTTTCATTGCAGCCAATTGTGCTGCTATTCCAAGAGAGCTATTAGAAAGTGAATTATTTGGGCATGAAAAAGGAGCTTTTACTGGAGCTACTTATACCAAAAAAGGCCGATTTGAACTTGCCAATGGAGGAACACTTTTTCTCGATGAAGTTGGAGAAATGAGCCTTAATGCCCAAATACATTTATTGCGAGTTCTTCAAGAAAAAGAATTTAGAAGGGTTGGAGGTACAGAATTAATAAAAATCGATGTTCGAGTTATCGCATCCAGTAACAGAAATTTGGAACAAGCAGTTAAAGAGGGAACTTTTAGAGAGGATCTATTTTATCGCTTAAATGTTATCCCTATATATCTTCCTAAGTTAAAAGAAAGGAAAGAAGATATACCTCTTTTAGTTGAGCATTTCTTAACTAAGTACGGTTTAGAATCAGGGAGAGGTAAAAAATCTATGTCTCCGGAAGCAATGGATTTGATGACGAAATATGACTGGCCTGGAAACGTCAGAGAATTAGAAAATATAATTGAGCGATTAGTTATTTTATGTAAAGATAAAATTATTAAACCCAAAGATCTACCTCAAACAATTGTAAAAGAATCAAAGAGAGAATATAAAGTTTTCACTCCTAATAAATCATTAAAAGAAATCGAAAAGCAATATATTTCTGATGTTCTTAAAAAAAACAATTGGAATATAAGTAAAAGTGCTAAGGTTTTAGGAATAGAACGAATGACTCTTTATAATAAGATTAAAAAATATAATTTGAAAAAAGTTAATCCTCGGAATAAAAATTTAACTGTATCATAATTATACAGTTGCGAGATCATTTCTGCAAAAATATTATACATTTCTACCCAAAGTTAACTTCTTCTTGAAGAACTATCTAAAAATTTATTTAACCATAACTATCTAAAATTCAGCAACTTAGAATATTTTTCCTTCGGCTATTTTTGTCTAATCCATAATTGGCACATCTTTTGCTCTTATAAATAATATGCTGAGGACACAAAAAATGAAATGCCCCTTCTATGAAGAAACAAGAATGAGATATTGCAAGGTGTTTGAGAAAAAAATAATGATTCCCAGTCGATCAGGTAAAGAAAAATATTGCACCTGTAAAGATTATCTTAAATGTCCAGTTTATATAGAACACATTCAAGAAAAAAAAGAGAGTTTAAAAAGACAAAAAGTGAGAAAGGAATAAATATGTGCCCCCTTGATACTAACGTTTCTTTGATAAGGAAAGGATATCTTTAAATGGCTGTTTTCCAGGTCATCCAAGCAGCTAAAGATCTTTCCTATCAGATTAAGGTATTGAGGGGGCCTATTTTTCCAATGATTGGCTGATATGACTATCAAAGATATGTTTGATAATGCTTTGAGTTTCTGTTGTGAGAAGTTCAATTTAATAAACAAAAGTCAAATTCTGGAATTACTTTATCAAGGAGATAATTGGACTCACAGCACTTTTAGATATGGGTTAGCTAAACAAGTAGCTTCTTATTTAAATGAAATTGCCAACAATAGCATAAAAGCTGTTTATGTCTATGGCACTATTTTAGAAGATAGAGCAAGCTTTACCTCAGATATTGACATGATTGTTCATTCCAACAACAAAAGTCCAGAGTTCCAACAAGCAATAAAAAATTTGGATAAAGAAATCTTAGAGTACTACAAAGATTTAATGAAAGGAAAATGTGAAGCAATGGGACATATCTTAGATATACATATTGTTGATGACAAAGAGATTGAGCAGAAGAAAGGTTATGGGGCAGTAATAACATCTCTTATTAATACCCCTATAAGAATATGGATTCAAAAGGAGGCCTAATAATGTTTCATATTGATTTTTTAAAACTTCCCACCAGCAATTTCAAATAAAACAAAAAGAGAGAAAAATTAATCAAAATTTAGGAGAAAATTCTATGCATTATAATTCTACAAAAGTTGAATCTTTAATACACAAATATAATGCTGAGAAAAAAGCATTGATATCTATTTTGCAAGAGATTCAGGCCGAATATAATTATTTACCTCGGGAAGCACTTGTTTTAGTTTCAGAATCACTTAACATTCCTCTCATTGATATTGTGGGATTAGCCACCTTTTATAAAGCCTTCAGCCTTAAGCCAAGAGGTAAACATCTCATTACTGTTTGTTTAGGAACAGCCTGTCATGTTCGCGGAGCCCCAAGAATTTTAGAAGAGATTGAGAGAA
>JBHIEE010000143.1:0-6208 GCA_046760445.1 Candidatus Aminicenantia bacterium | reverse complement strand
GTCACCTATAGAAAAGTTGCAATATCACGATAATTCCCCCAAATTATAAAAAAGCTCAGCCAAAAAAAGAAGAAATAGCTTGCCTGTCGGTAGGCAGGAAAGCTTAATTTAACTCTTGATAAACCTATAAGCGTGCCAAAATCCATAAGATAAAGCTGAGCAAGCCATTATAAGATTAATTATTAATATCTGTTCAGGACTTAAAATAGGCATTGAGATCTCTATTTGAGAAAGAGCTTTCTCTATCTGTTCAGATAATTTAAAAATAGCTAAAGAAATAGACACCATAATAAAAGGAATAAGAAACCCAAAAATTATCCAGAAAAGTGTATCTCTTTCTAACAATGAGAATAATCCTTTAAAAATAGAGAGTTTTTGTTTTTGGAAAGAGCTTACCAAATTTCCGGGAATTTGAGACAAAACCTTTTGTTTAAAATTTTCAGACACTTCACATTTTGCAATATTTTTAAAAGCATTTTTGATTTTATACTCAATTTCTACTTCTTTTTTACATTCTGGGCACTCTTTTATATGTTCTTCAAATAAATTTCTTTTTCCAAACTCAATTTTATTTAAAAGATAATCATCTAAAAATTGTGGAATTTCTTTACAATTCATTTTTTTCCTCTAAAATTTTTTGTTTTAATAAATTCTTAGCTCGATAAAGATAAGTTTTTACTGTACCCATAGGAATCTTCATTGTCTCTGCTATTTCTTGATAGGATAACTCTTGCCAGTAAAAAAGAATAAGCACTATTTTATAATTAACTGGCAATAAATCCAAAATTTTTCTTATCTTATTTTCAAAATCAATTTTTTCAATCTGCTTATCTAAAGAAATATTTAAATTATCCGGTGATTTTTCAAGTCTTTCATTTTGAATAATAAAAAGAGATTTCCTGTGTTTTTCAATCTCAGCTAAACACACATTATAAGTGATCCGATAAATCCATGTAGACAACTTCGATTCCTCTCTAAAATAAGGAATTCCTTTAAAAATTCTAAGAAAAACCTCTTGAGCTAAATCTTCGGTGATACTTGACTGACTGACCATTAAATTTATTAATGAGAAAATTTTTCCCTGAAATTTATCAATTAACTCCTCAAAAGCTTCTTCATCTCCCTCTTTTAATCTCCTCAAAAAAATTTTTTCTGACACTTTTACTCTTCTATTTTAGATTAGTAAATTACAAATTTTGTTTCAAATTAAAAAAAATTAGATATATTGAAACATTTTTCCATAAAATTCTATCAAAATAAAGTGAAATGAATCAATCCTGAGAACTCGGATAAAGGAGGTTTGAAATGTTAATGTGGGCAATTCCAATAGTGGGTATAATCGTTGGTTGCCTCATTGCTATTTTTGCAATGTATTTCAATTATAAGGAAAGAACCCTGAAACATAGAGAAAGACTTGCTGCTATTGAAAAAGGACTACCTCTTCCTCCTGAATTTGAAACAAGTATTGAAGAAAGGAAAAGAGGTTTATTAACAGGAAGTTTAATCACTCTATTTGCTGGTGCGGGTATTTTTATTACTCTTTTTATTTTAGTGAATTTAGAAGTTGCTTCAATTGGAATTATCCCTTTTGCAATTGGCATCGGAATGCTCTTAAGTTCCTTTTTAATTAAAGAAAAAAAGAAGTAGAGATTAAGAGATAAAGAATTTTAAAAAATAACTTCCAGCGATGAGCTTTAGTTTTCTAAATTAACAGAAACCTAAAGATATCACTTATTTCTCTTGCATCTTGCTTCCTGCATCTTGTAAAATATATTCCCCTATGAAAAAACCAAGAATTTTAGCTCATATTTGTTGTGCTCCTGATGCATTATATGTCATTCAAATTCTAAAAGATAATTATCAGGTAAGTGGTTACTTCTACAATCCCAATATTCATCCTAAAGAAGAATACGATCTCAGATTAAAAGAAACAAGAAATATAGCTGATATTATAAATTTTGAGTTAACAGAAGAAAACTATGAAAAAGATAAATGGTTTAAAATGATAGAAGGATTTGAACAGGAACCAGAAAAAGGGAAAAGGTGTGACATCTGCTATGCAATGAGACTTGATAGAACAGCTAAGAAAGCCAAAGAAATGGGTTATGATATTTTTACCACAATCATGACAATTAGCCCCTGGAAAAAATCAGCAAAAATTAACCAGATTGGTCGAATGTTGGCTAATAAATACAAAATTAAATTTTTAGAAGCAGATTTTAAAAAGAAGGATGGTTTCAAGAAAAGTGTAGAATTGAGCAAGAAATATAATTTATACCGCCAAGATTATTGTGGATGTACCTTTAGTCGTAAATCGTAAATTGAAAATCGTAAAATGTGGGAGAAAAAAGAAGCAATAAAAATTACTGTTTTTGGAGTGGTTCAGGGAGTAGGATTTCGACCATTCGTTTATCGTTTAGCTAAAAAATTGAATTATTCTGGTTGGGTAAAAAATTTGGGTCTGGGAGTAGAAATATTTTTAGAGAAGCAAGGAAAATCTGATTTCTCAGACTTTCTCCAATCCTTACAAACTGAAAAACCTCCCCTGTGCGTAATTAAAGAGATAAAAACAAAATTTTTCAAACCTAAAGGTCTAAAAAATTTTAAAATCAAGCCGAGTAAAGAAGGAGAAAGCTTTGTTTTTATTTCACCTGATATTTCTATTTGTCAGGAATGTTTTTCTGAAATGAAGAACACTAAAGATAGACGCTATCATTATCCTTTCATTAACTGCACCAATTGTGGCCCAAGATATACTATTGTTAAATCTCTGCCTTATGACCGTGATAAAACTACTATGAAGGATTTCTCGATGTGTACTCAATGTCAGCAGGAATATGAAAACCCTCTTGATAGAAGATATCATGCTCAGCCGATTGCTTGCCCAATTTGTGGACCCCAAATTGAACTAATAGAAACTAAAACAGGTAAAAAAATCAAAGATGCACTACAAAAAGCAATTTCTTATATTAAACAAGGAAAAATCCTTGGCGTGAAGGGATTAGGTGGATTTCACCTTATCTGTGATGCTTTAAACCCTGAATCTGTTAGTAAGTTAAGGAAAATAAAAGAGAGAAAAACAAAACCATTTGCTCTACTGGCTAAGGATCTAGAGATTATTAAAAAATATGCTTACCTTTCAAGGGAAGAAGAAAAATTTCTTGTTTCTGCTCGAAGACCTATAGTTTTGCTTAAAGCTAAAAAGCAAATCCGCGCAATAGCTCCTTATCTCAATGAATTAGGATTTATGCTTCCCTACACTCCCCTTCACTATTTACTGATGAGTAAATTAGATTTAGTTGTGGCTACAAGCTCAAACAAAAAAGATGCTCCCATTATCAAAGAGGAAAGAGAAGGAATATATGAACTTTGTGATTATTTATTGACCCATAATAGACCAATTGAAATGCGAGCTGACGATTCAGTAATGAAAATAATAGGAACTGAACCTTTGTTTTTAAGACGAGCTCGAGGCTATGTTCCCGAACCGCAAGATATTCCAGAAGAACTAAAATCTTCCTCACATATTCTCGCTTTAGGGGGAGAGTTAAAAGATACTATTTCTATTTATAAAAACGGGTATATAGTAACAAGTCAATTTTTAGGAGATTTAGACGAATACCAAAATTTTAGGTATTTCAAAGAAACATTAACTCACTTGTCCCACCTTTTTGAAGTTAAACCTGAAGTTGTAATTTCAGATTTGCATCCTGATTTTCAAACAACCAAATTTGCTCGGAAAATGAACATCCCCTATTTCCAAATTCAACATCATTTCGCTCATATCTTAGCTCCTATGATTGAGCAAAAAATTCCTCCTTTTAAAAAAGTTTTAGGAGTAGCTTTCGACGGTTATGGTTACGGTGATGATGGCAATGCGTGGGGAGGAGAATTTTTGATTTGTGATTATTCCTCCTATCAGAGATTTGCTTATTTCAAATATCTTCCTCTTCCTGGTAGTGACTTGGCAGCCAAACAACCTTGGAGAATGACTCTAAGCTATTTAAAAGATGTCTATGGAAAAAATATCCCTGACTTACCAGCCTTTGAAAAAGTAAATTCCAAAAAAATAAAAGGTGTATTAGCCATGATTGACCATAAAACTAACTCCCCTTTAACTTCGAGTTGTGGACGATTATTCGATGCTGTTTCTTTTTTACTTGGAATTGCACCTTTAGAGGTTGAATACGAAGCAGAAGCACCAATGAGATTAGAAGCAATTTCATCCCAGCTGATTGATGAATTCTATGAATTTGAGTTAGTAGAAAATAATCCAATTCAAATATCTTTTCAAAAAACAATAAAGGCAATCTTATATGATTTAAAAAGAAATGAGAAAATTAGCTTCATTGCTTCTAAATTTCACAACACTCTTGCTCAAATAATAAGAAAAATTGCTCATCGAGTAAGGGAAAAATATAAAATTGACCTTATTGCCTTAAGCGGAGGAGTTTTTTTAAATAAAATACTCCTTTCTTCCTGTCTGGAACTGTTAAGCAAAGATGGATTTAAGGTAATAAGACCAATCAATTATTCTCCGAATGATGAATCTCTTTCTTTAGGTCAAATCGCTTATGGACTGAAACAGATAACAGATGGCAAATAACAGATAGCAGATAGCAGAAGTCAGAGGACAGAGGTGAATGAAAAATTCCAAATTACAAATCCCAAATTACAAACAAACCCTAACAATGTTCAAACTTCATCCCGAGTACTCGGGATGGTCATTTGATATTTGGTTATTAGATATTGTTTGGGATTTGGTGCTCGGGATTTGGGATTTAGTAAAGTAAAGGAGGAAAAAATGAAAGCCAAACTAAAATTAGTTGGAGGAATGCAATTTGTCGGAACAAGTAATTCTAACCATAGTGTAGTTCTCGATTCAGATTTTGAAGGTGAAATCCCTGCTGGAAATAAACCAATGGAATTGGTGTTAATTTCTCTCGGAGGATGCACGGGAATGGATGTTATTTCAATTATGAGAAAAAAAAGACAGGAAGTCACCTGTTTTGCAATTGAAGTTACTGGTAAGCGAGTGGATGATCATCCCCGGGTTTTTAAAGAAATCAACATCAAATATATTTTTAAGGGAAACAATTTGTCTCCTCAAGCAATAGAAAGAGCAATTCAACTTTCCCAAGAGAAATATTGCTCGGTTAGCGCTATGTTAAAAAGCACAGCCCAAATAACTACAACTTATGAAATTTTGGAATAGAAAACAACTATCCTGAAGAGTTATTTTTTCTCAACCAAACTGACTTTAAACCCACCAAAAATAAAAGAGATGAAATTTAAGATCAAAGCCCAAAATAGACCTAATAATCCAATTAGAAAAAAGCCTAATATTGCGCCTAAGCTTCCATAAACTAACCCCCCTAAAAATCGGCCGTGAATTTCTTTTAAAAATTGAGGAAGAGAAAAGACTAAATTATAAAAATAATCTGACACCCCAATAAATGCACCAATAACTACTCCCAGTATAATTCCAATTCCTGCGGAAAAAAGAAAAGATGATCCTATTTCTAATTTCTTAAACTGGAAGGAATGACCTTTTTCTTCTTTTCTCTCTCCTTCTAAAGCTAAACCACATACTGGGCAGTATATATATTCATTAGTTATTTTAGAGCCGCATCTGAAACAAATCCTTTTTTCTTCTTTTAAACTTTTCCCGCATTTGACACACACTGTAGAACCAAGCTCGTTTTCTGTCCCACAAAACTGACATATTATTTTTTCCTTCTCAACTTCTTCAATTGGTGGCTCTGATTCAACCCATTCTTGCCCATTGTAATAATACCATTTTCCGCTTTGAGCTCCAATCATCCAGTAACGACCTTTAGAATCTTTGATCCTCAGCTGTTTTAATTTATTTCTGAACCCTTCTTGATCTATCAATCCAGAGTGTAACTCTTCTTTCAACTTCTGGAATTCATTTTCTAATTGTTTAAACTTATTTTCCATTTTTTAACTATTATTATATATCCTTCTTATTAAAAATCAATACATTTATTCTTTTGGCTCTTCTCCTATTTATGTGGATAAAAAGTCAAAATTCCAAATAACAAATCCCCTTTCGGCCTGAGCTCAAGGCGAAGGCAAATATCAAATATAAATCGTAAAGAGTAAGGAGTAAAGAGTAAAGTGATAAATAACACCTTACGATTTACGCTTTACACTTCACGGTTTTGACATTTAGTTATTTGACATT
>JBHIEE010000142.1:0-6341 GCA_046760445.1 Candidatus Aminicenantia bacterium | reverse complement strand
AGATTTAGAGGCTCAAGAGGCACTAAAATTTTTATCAAGACAGGGAAAATTCACTTATCAAGTTTTTTTGATTACTCCAACTACTTTCAAGGCTTTTTTAAATCAATATAAAACTCTAAAAAAAGAAGTAGGGAAAGCTTTAGAAGAATTAGAAGCAGAATTGAAAATAGAAAAAGTCCCCGCGATAGCAGAAATAGAGAGATTAGTTGAAGAAGCTCCCATTACAAAAGTAGTAGCCGTAATTTTGAGATATGCTGTTGGGGGAGAAGCTTCAGATATCCATATTGAACCCCTAAGAGATAAATTAAGGATTCGGTTTAGATTACTGGGGACTTTACACTCCTCAATTCTTTTGCCAATTAGGGTTCATCCAGCTATAGTTTCGAGAATTAAAATCTTATCCACTTTAAAGATTGATGAGACAAGAATTCCCCAGGATGGTAGATTTTCAGCTGAAATAGAGGACAGAGAAATTGATTTTAGGGTTTCAACCTTCCCAACAACTTTTGGAGAGAAAGTGGCAATTAGGGTTCTGGATCCGACAGTTGGGTTAAGGAAATTTGAAGAATTGGGACTATTAGGTCGGAACTTTGAAGTGGTTAAAAAAGCAATTCAAAACCCCTACGGAATGATTTTGGCTACCGGCCCCACTGGTTGTGGAAAGACCACTACTCTATATGCAATTTTGCAGGTTTTAAACAAAGAAGGAATAAATATCGTTACCTTAGAGGATCCGATAGAATACTCTATTGCCGGAGTTAATCAATCTCAGGTTAGACCAGAAATTGGCTATAATTTCGCCCGGGGTTTAAGACACATTCTTAGACAAGACCCAGATGTCATTATGGTTGGGGAAATCAGAGATACCGAAACTGCCGCCCTATCTATTCATGCTGCCTTAACTGGCCACATTGTTTTGTCGACACTACATACTTCAAATTCCCTGGGAGTAATTCCGAGATTAATTGATTTGGGAGTTCAGTCATTTTTGATCCCCCCAACCCTGACGGTAGCCATAGCCCAGAGGTTAGTTAGAAGGTTATGTGATCATTGCAAAAAAAAGATTAAACCAAAAAAAGAAATAAGGAGTTTAATTTTAGAAGAAATCGAAAATCTTCCCGAAAAAGTTAAAAATAAAACTAAACCTAAAAAGCCGTTCTATATCTGGAAAGCTGAAGGTTGCAAAGAGTGTCATGAGGTAGGTTTTTCTGGCCGAATTGCCCTCTTTGAAGTTTTAGAGATGACGCCTCAGCTTTCTGATATAATCTTAAAAGAACCCTCTGAAGTAAGAATTGAAGAAGAGGCAAAAAGGCAAGGAATGGTTACCATGAAACAAGATGGTGTTCTGAAAGTATTGAATGGGGTTACAACCATAGAAGAGGTTTTGAGGATAGCCGAAGAAAAGTAATATGAAAAAAATTTTATTAATTGAAGATGATTTCTTTCTTATCGATATTTATACCACTAAACTCAAAGAGGTTGGTTTTTCAGTTGATGTTGCTACTAATGGCCAAGAGGGTTTGAGGAAAATGAAAGAAAATATACCAGATTTATTAATTTTAGATATTGTCTTGCCCCACATTGATGGTTGGGAAATTTTAAAAGAAATTAAGAAAGAAGAAAAATTAAAAAATTTAAAGGTTGTTATCCTTTCTAATCTTTACCAAAAAGAGGAAATTGAAAAAGGTTTGAAGTTGGGAGCAGACAAAT
This sequence comes from Candidatus Aminicenantia bacterium, assembly GCA_046760445.1. GTDB lineage: Bacteria > Acidobacteriota > Aminicenantia > JdFR-78 > JdFR-78 > JBHIEE01. Next base: position 4,631 of record JBHIEE010000142.1, on the reverse strand, counting down.
ACTTAATAAAAGCCCATTATACTCCAACTGAAGCAGTAGAAGAGATAAAAAAAGTCTTAAAATAGAAACCACTATGACTAACTACGATAACCAACTTAAAAAACTCCTTGATATAACTGTTAAAGAACAGGCTTCTGATCTACATTTATCAGTTGGTTACCCACCAGTTCTCAGGATAGCTGATCGCCTTGTGCCCTTAATTAAAGAGAAAAAACTATCTCCTGGAGATAGCCAGAGTTTAGCTCTTGCCTTAATGACAGAAGAACAGCACCAGAGGTTTCTTCAAGAAAAAGAAATCGATTTTTCTTATAATTTTGCTGATATCGCTCGCTTTAGAATAAATATTTTTTTCCAAAGAGGATATGTGTCTTCTGCTTTAAGACTGGTTCCAGCTAAAATTAAAACAATTGAAGAGCTTAATCTTCCTCCGGTTTTACATGAATTTGCCAAAGCTGCCCAGGGTTTTATTCTGATTTGCGGGCCTTCTTCCCATGGAAAATCAACGACTTTAGCTGCTCTAATTGATGAAATAAATCATAATCGAGCTGACCATGTTATTACTATTGAAGACCCTATCGAATATGTTTTTGAACCAGATAAAGCCATTATTGATCAAAGAGAGGTTTATCAAGACACTCTCAGCTTTGCCAGAGCTCTGAGGTCTACTTTCCGGCAGGACCCAGACGTAATTATGGTTGGAGAAATGAGAGACCCTGAGACAATAGCTACTGCCATCACTGCTGCCGAAACCGGCCACTTAGTTTTTGCTACCTTGCATACAAATTCCGCCGCTCAAACAATTCATCGAATTGTCGATTCCTTTCCTCCAGAACAACAAAGTCAAATTAGAGCCCAATTATCAGGATCTCTTTTGGGAGTTACCTCTCAAAGATTGATTCCCAGAATTAAAGGAGGACTAATACCCTCGTGTGAAGTAATGATTTCCAATGCGGCAATTGCCAATATGATTCGGGAAAATAAAGTCCATGAAATTCCAATGGTTATTGAAACAAGCGCTGAAATTGGAATGATTTCTCTTAATCGCTCTTTAGCCGGTTTAGTAAAAAGAAGGGAAATCTCTTTAGAAAATGCTCTCAATTATTCTCTTAATCCAAACGAACTAAGAATGCTCGTCAGATAACCCTACGAATTACGAATCAGTACGAATATACGAATATGGAGAAATTAGTTAAAAAAGATCTCGTTCACCCAGAATAAGCTATACAATTATTGGTATTTTATTCGAAGTTTATAACAATTTAGGACCAGGCTATAAAGAAAAATATTATCAAAAAGCCATTGCCACGGCCTTTAAAAATGCCGACTTATCTTTTAAAGAACAGGTTTATTCCCTGATTGTTTTTAAAGCTAATAATATCGGACATTGTTATTTCGATTTTTTAATTGAAGATAAAATTATTTTAGAAATAAAGAGTGGAGAGAAATTTTTAAAACAAAATATTAACCAGATTTATTCCTACCTTAAAGTAAAAAAATTGAAATTGGGAATCTTGGCTAATTTTACTAAAGAGGGTTTAAAATTTAGAAGAATCCTAAATTTATATTAGTAAATTCGTAAATATTCGTAATTCGTAGGGATTATGAAAGATAGTCTTCGGCCAGATTGCCTTGGGTGACACGCAGTCAGCTTAAGTGGTAAGACAAACTCCTCCCCAGCTGCTGCTATCTCTCGCCGAACACCACTTGTCTTAAAAGAAAATACAAATTCCCTCTCGGGCTCGGCTGCGAGATGTCCTCCTCGGCAACTGCCCTCAGACTAATTCATTCTTATATTATATTAGTAAATTCGTAAATATTCGTAATTCGTAGGGATGTGAAGTTTAACTATCAGGTAAGAACCAAAGAAGGAGAAATTCAAGTCGGGACAGTTGAGGCCTCTTCTAAAGAAGCAGCTTTAGTTCTCTTACAAAAACACGGATTTTTCGTCACCTATTTAGAAGAGGCTAAACCCCCAATTTATGCCCGCCAAATTAAAATTTTTAGAGGAGTTTCTTTGAGGGATGTTGTTTTATTCTCTCGGCAATTGGCAATAATGTTTGGTTCAAAAGTTCCTCTTGTTGAAGCTCTGAGAACCATTGCCAACCAGACCGCAAAATTAGAATTTCAAGAAAAGATTTTTGATTTATCAGAAGGAGTAGAAGGAGGAAGTACTTTTTCTAAAGCTCTATCTCGTTATCCAAAAGTTTTTTCTCCTTTTTATATTGCAATGGTAAAAGCTGGTGAAGCTTCTGGTAAACTTGCCGAAGCGCTGAATTATTTAGCTGATCATTTGGAAAGAGAATATCATTTGAGCTCCAGAATGAAGGGAGCTATGATGTATCCGGCTTTAATTTTGTTAGTCATTGTGGTTGTTTTTATTTTAATGATTTTTTTAGTTGTTCCCAATTTCGAGAAAATAATTGTGGAGACCGGGGTCGAGGTACCAAAAATTACCCAGGCAGTACTGGGTGCCGCCCGATTTTTAAAAGAGCATGGTTTCTTTTTAATTTTAAGCCTTTTTATTGTTCCAATCTCAATTTATAGATATTCTAAGACAAGAAAAGGGAAAGATTTCTTTGATAGAAATCTTCTTAAACTGCCAATTTTAGGTCCTCTGTTGAAGACAATCTATCTTTCCCGATTCGCCGAAAACCTCGCCACTTTAATTTCCGGAGGGCTTTTGGTTCCCAAGGCTCTGGAAATCACCGGCAATATTGTTGGAAATTCACTTTATAAAGAGGCAGTTTTTTCAACCAGAGATAAGGTTAGAAAAGGAATGCCAATTTCTTCAGGTTTGGCTGTTTTTCCAAAGATTTTTCCTCCTATTTTTGTTCAAATAACCTTGGTAGGAGAAAAAACCGGAACCTTAGATACAAGCTTAAAACAAATAGCTATTTTCTATCAAAAAGAATTAGAAAGAGAAATCGATAATGTTTTGACGGTTTTGGAACCAGCCCTAATTGTTTTTTTAGGATTAATTGTGGGTGGTTTAATGTTTTCAGTTTTAATGCCTCTTTACAAAATGCTTTCATTTTAAACCTCTGTTTGTTTTCAAAGTCTTTTAGATATATAATTTATTAAGATAGAGCAATATCAATCCAAAATTTAGGCAGGCTTGTTGATGCCTTTTATTAGTTGTATAATAATTGTATAATAATAATTGGATAATAAAATAACATGGAGGAAAGTTTTGCTAATGTACTTTTTCCTAAAACCAAGAGTGGTGCCGGGTTTACCCTAATTGAGCTTTTAGTAGTCATTTCCATTATTGGAATTTTATCTACTATGGTCCTGGTTTCCTTGGGTGAAACTAGGGCAAAAGCCAGAGATGCTCGAAGAAAGTCTGAAATCACCCAAATTGTTTTAGCTATGGAATTAGATTATTCAGATGATGAGAAATATTCTCAATCAGCCAATATACCAACAAAAATTCCTTGTTCTAACCCTGACTGTACTGGTATTGATGATGGTAAATATTTAGACCCTGTTCCAGAAGATCCTCAAGGAGGAGCATACAATTGGATAAATAATTCTGATGGCGCTCCTACTGGTTGTGATAGCCAAAACTACTGTCTTTGGGCTAAATTGGAAGAAAAATTGGGAGTGGAAGATAAGTATTTTGCTGGTTCAAGAAGAGGAACTAGAGAGTTTGTGGGAGACCCTCCCCCAACAGAGGCTGGTAAATGTTGCTGGTAAAAATCCGAGACTGGCCTTTTCGGACCCAACCAGAAGTAACCGAGATTCTGAGAGGGGGTTTAAAACAAATTTATATTGCTATGGAAATATGTTATAATTTGAGTGAAACGAAAATTTCAAGGTTCTGAGGAGCGAAGCGACGAATGGTTCTTATAATGGTATTACTCGGGCTGATGAAGGAAGATATCCTTATACTTCAACTATAATAAACATCTTGTTATTTAATAAAATTTAAAAAGGTCGAATTAAACAAAAATTTATAAATCAATGAGTAAAATGAAAAAAATTTTTGCTAAAGATGGGTTTACCTTAATTGAATTATTGGTTGTTATTGCCATTATCGGAACTTTAGCTGGAATTGTCTTGGTTTCCTTGGGTGGAGCCAGAAGTAAAGCCAGGGATGCGGTTAGGCAATCTGATATGCGCCAATTCGTTTCCGCCCAAGAGATGTATTATGGTGACTATACTAGTTATCAAACAGCTGCTGCCGGGACTGTCACACCAGCCGTTCCAAATCCAGCTGGTGGAAACTATTTAGACTCTCTCGCTGATCCTATAAACAGTGCCCCTAATGTTTATAATTGGTTAGATAATACTGCTTGTACTCCGGCTGGTCAAAATTTCTGTGTTTATGCTACGATGGAAAATCTTGGAACATGCACTACCGCTAGATTTTTTGCTGCTTCTGAAAAAGGAACAAGAGAAATTTGTACTACGGCTCCAACAGACGCTTGTGCTTGTTGGTAATGGAAACATTGTTAAGTCTATCTTCAAAGTTAAGGATTAATTAAGCTGTCGAGAACAGTTCTCTGTACTTTTTAATTAGTTAAAGAAAGAGAGGAAAGTTTTTAATTTTGGATTATTTGACTAATTGGCAGGAATAATTCCTGCCAATTTTTCATTTTCACTAAAAATGTTAATCCCCGTTAGACATT
>JBHIEE010000141.1:0-6400 GCA_046760445.1 Candidatus Aminicenantia bacterium | reverse complement strand
ATTCAGCGTGATGATTTATCCTAATCGGGACCATGGCATTCGGGGAGACAATGCCCGCCGCCACATCTTCACCTTAATTACTAATTTTCTTCTTGAGAACCTGAAAAAATAAACAAAAGTAAAAGTGCTGCGGTTGAGCAGTGCTCCAGGTAATTATACTGTACGGCAGTACTGCAGCACTGCAACACCGCAGCACTCAAGAAGATAATTTGACTTTTCTTTTCAGGCTTTCAATTTCACTTTTTTTAAGATAGCGCCATTCGCCTGATTTTAAGCCTTTGAGCCTGATTCCTCCAAGCTCCACCCTTTTCAGCTCGATAACCGGATGACCAACTGCCAGACACATTAGTCTAACTTCTCTCTTTCTCCCTTCACATAATTTTATTTCCAATATAGCCTTTTTTCCTTTTTTAGTGATTATTCTCACTTTAGCTGGTGAGGTTTTTTTGCCGTATAAATAGACACCTTTTCTCAACTTCTCAATTTTTTCTTTGTCTGGAATTCCTTTTACCTCAGCGATATATACTTTCTCCACCTGATAGCGAGGATGAGCCAGGCGATGAGCAAGCGGGCCATCATTGGTCAGAATTAATACTCCTTCAGTATTAAAATCCAATCTACCCACAGGAAAAATTCTCCCTTTGAGAGGCGGCAACAAATCAGTTACTTTAGGACGATTTAACGGATCTTTGAGAGAAACAATATAACCTTTTGGTTTGTTCAAGAGGACATAAATTAAATGTTCCTTAAAAATAACCTTTTTCCTGTCAACCTCAACTGAGTCCTGCTGAGGATCGATCTTTAAACCTAACTTCTCTACTGTTTCTCTATTAACCGAAACCCTTCCTTCTAAAATAAGTCTATCTGCTTCTCTTCTTGAGGCTATCCCAGCCTGAGAAAGAAATTTATTTAATCTTATCTTCATTTAAATTAATTATAATCAATTTATTTTCTAATTTCTCTAAAAAATAAAAAGCCGGGCATTCCTCACCCGGTTTTTATCTTCTAAACCTGAGAAATTAATTAGTTCTTTTCTTCGATTGGCTTTTCAAAAAGTGATTCCGACACTCCTGAGTTAATCACTACCTGAGTGACTTTTGTCTCAGAGAACTTTTTACTATCAACATAAACCACAATTTGAAATGGGACTTTTAATCCATTTACTTCTCGGTAATCGGAAAAAATCTCCTCAATATTAACTGGTCCTGCCTGCAACTTCCCCTGGTATGATTTTTTCCAGATTAACCTCGTGGCCGGATCCACTACTAATTTAACAGATTTCCCCTTTGGATCTATTATTAAAATAACCTCTGCTTTTTTCCCTTCTATTTCTTCAGAAGGGAGTGACTGTATTTTGTATTCTTCTTTCAGAGCATTGATTAAAAGCAAAATAAAATTTCGAGCTAAACTTTCCTGAGAAGTTTTTACAATTGATTCAGGCATATCCTGAATACCCTGAGGAGTTTTCATCCATCCTGTATCACCATTGAGGACAGTCACTATTTCACCAAAAGGGAGAGTTCTTTCATCTCTTAATTTATCCGGATAGAGAATAATCTGTCGGCCTTTAATCTCAAATTCTCCCTGAGGGGTAGTCACTTTTGTTTCTTGGTCGATCACAACATCTTTTATCTTTTTAAACTGTTTTAAGCCTCCTGAAGTCTGAATAATCTCCTTTAAAATTTCCTCCCCTTTTTCCACTTCCTCCTCGCTCGCTTCTGGAATCTTTTCCTTGGTTGGCTCAGGAATAGTAATATCAATCTCATTTACTTCACCAAATTCAGAAAGTGGGCGGTCAAAATCTTTGTCATTTCCTACAGCTAAAATAATTAATTTGTCAGGATGAATATATTTTTTAGCCACCCGCAGAATATCTGCTTTGGTCACTTTTTCAATATTTTCTTTATATCTCTGCAGGAAATCTGATGGATAACCATAATATTCATAGGTCATTAATCTCTCAATTATTTCTCTCTTGGTATCAAAATTGAAAACAAAAGAATTGAGAATGCTGTCTTTAGCCAGTTTTAGTTCTTCGCCCGAGACTTCCTCATTGGTTATTTTCTTTATCTCTTTAATGATCGCTTCAATAGCCTGACAGGTGGATTCAGATTTAGTTGAACAGCCAGTATAAAACATTCCCGGATAATCATAATTAGCTCCATAGACTCCCCAAACTGCATAGGCTAAGCCTTGATCTGAACGGACATGTCTGAATAGCCGAGAAGAAAAGGCTCCACCTAAAATTTCAGTCAAAACTCTTAAAGCTGAATAATCAGGATCATCCATTCTGCCACCTAAATGTCCGATATTAATGTTGGTTTGATTAACATCATCTTTTTTAATTAGATTTACAGATGGTATTAATTCTTCACTTACTTTAGGTTCTTCTGGAAAATCAATCTTAACTGGTTTCCAATCTTTAAATGCCCTTTTTATCTTTGAAATCATGTCTTTTGTCTTAAAATCACCCCAAACACTCAAAATAACATTATTTGGATGAAAATACTTCTTGTGAAAAGCTATTAGATCATCACGGGTAATATTATTTATAGTTTCATATTCTTCTATCCTCCCATAAGGATGCTCCTTTCCATATATTAATCGAATAAATTCCCCTCTCGTAAGACTCATGGGGTCATCATTTCTCCTTGTAATCATACTTCTATGTTGCACTTTAGATAATTCGATTTTATCCTCATCAAAAACGGGATTCATTAGAATATCAGCTAAAACAGAAAGTCCTTTATCAATGTCTTCTTTTAAAACAGACAAATAAGCTCGACCAGAAGAAGTACTTATCCAAGTCTCCACTCGAGCAGCAATGCTTTCTAATTCTTCGTCTATTTGATCGCCCGTTCTAGTCTTTGTGCCACCAGTCCTCATTACTTCACCTGTGATTGAAGCTAACCCCACTTTATCCGCTGGTTCATATTTAGAACCAACTTTAATCATGGCAGATGCTTCAATTAATGGTAGTTCATGGTCTTCAACTAAGAGAAGTTTCATTCCATTTGGTAGTTTCACTCTTTCAACTTTTGGCATTTTTATTTCTTTTAAAGGAGGGAATTTGAGTTCTTTATGAGATTTTTGAGCTAATCCCTGCGAAGTGAGTAAAAAAACAATAATTAAAATCAAAAATAAATAATTAAATAATTTTTTCATTTTTTCCTCCTGTTACTCGGAAATGGTCACAATTTGTCCAACTGTCCGATTTTTCTTTTTAAAACAATCCTTAGCTACTCTCATAATATCCTCAGCAGTTACCTTATTGATAGCATCTAATTCCTTAAACAAGTTTCGCCAATCGCCTGTCAAAACTTCGTAAGTAGCTAATTGTAAAGCCATTCCAAAATTTGACCTTAATTCTTTAATTAACTGGGCTCGAGCACGAGTTTTAACTCCTTTAAGTTCCTCATCTGTCACTGGCTCTGTTTTTATTTTTTCAATCTCTTCATAAATTGCTTTCTCACATTCCTCACTGGTATGATCCTTGGATGGAACAGCAAAGAAGATGAAAAGACCGGGATACTTTTCTCCTGGAAGACCTGAAAAAGCACCCGTGTATATAGCTATCTTTTTCTCCTTAACTAAACTTTTATATAATCTTGATGTTCTGCCCATTCCAATAATATCTGAAATAGTATTATAAACAGCATTGTCGGGATGATTTATATCAGGTTTGTGATAGCCAATTAATAGAATAGGTTGGGATTTATCTTCGACTTCCACTCGGTGCTCTCCAAGCTGAGGAGGTTCTACTGTTTGGACTGGCTTAGGTTTTGGACCAGAAGGAATTCGGCCAAAATATATCTCAGCCATTTTCTTTACTTCTCGAGGATCAACATCGCCCACAATAGCTGCAGTAAGATTAGAAGGCATATAATGCTCTTTAAAATATCTTTCTACATCTTTTCTTGTCATAACTTTTAAATCAGACATATGACCCAGAGGTGGTTCCTCATAGGGATGGGCCTTGTAAGCTGCATCAATAAATTCTTCAAGTAATTTTCCTATTGGCTGACTTTCTGTTCTCATTCTTCTTTCTTCCATAACCACATCTCGCTCTTTAAAAAACTCACGGAAAACAGGATTAAGATAACGGTCTGATTCTAATGACATCCATAGTTCAAACTTGTTAGAAGGAAAATTATAAATATAGCAAGTTTGATCCCACCCAGTGAAAGCATTTAATCCTACTCCTCCTGCTTGTTCTACAATCTGTCCAAACTCATTGCTTACCACATATTTTCTTGCCTCTTCTTGAGCCTTTTTAAAATCTTGTTCAAGTCTCTTTAATCTTTCTTGGTCAGCTTTCTTACCTTTCCTTTTCTCTAATAAAATTTGATTATAAATCTCATCCACTTTTTTAATTGCTTCTTTTTCTGCTTCTATATCTTTAGTACCAACAGTAGTTGTTCCTTTAAATGCCATGTGTTCTAAAAGATGGGAAATCCCAGTAATACCTTTTTTCTCATCAACCGAGCCCACATCAGCATAAGTTAGAAAAGAAATCACTGGAGTTTCGTGTCTTTCTAAGATAATGAATTTCATCCCATTATCCAAGGTGAATTCTGTTACTCTTTTTTTGAATTCTTCCAAGCTTTGGGAAAAGACAAGGGTGCTAAACAATAATAAAACGATAGTCAATAAATAAATTCTTTTTTTAATCATTTAAGCCTCCTTTTCTCGCGTCATTGGTTACTAATGACCTATTTTAATTCAAAACTCATAATTCAAAATTCATAATTATTACTCCATTTATCACCTCCTTCTTTACTTTTATTTTACGAATATTATACGAAAAAATTAAATCAAAAGTTATATTTTAACTTAGAATTATGTCCTCTTTTCGGGTAATAGAAGTTTTTGGCCCTCAGGAAGAGGAGTTTTATATTTTTTACCTCCTGTTTCCTTAATAAATTTCTTTTTCATTTTTTCTAATAATTTTGAATCATTCAGGAAATCAAGAGCTGTCATAGCCATTACTTTAGCAGCAATGAGCATTCCTTTGTGTCCAATTGAATGACCACTGGAAGCAACTACTGCCCAGCTGTGCCAGGGAATGTTCAAGGGAGCGCAGGCAACATTTAGCTGAACAGTGGGTGTTATCCGACTCACTTCAGCCACATCAGTTGAACCTCCTCTTTCTTCAGGAGTAAGTTTAAAAGGTTTTATTTCTTGATTTAACCCTTTCCTTTCCTTTTCGCAAGCTTCCTGAATCTTTTTAGCGAAATCAATCTCCTCTAAAGTAAATTTAGGTGGTCCCACTTTTTCAAGATTCTTATGCATTTTTCTAGAACCAGTAATATTATGTAAAATGCTGTGAACCGCAGTAATAAACTCTACCTTATACTCAGTCTCAGTCATTAAAGAAGCTCCTTTAATAATATTTAACACTCGCTGATAAATCTCTTCTACATTTTTTCGATTTATGTCCCGGACATAGTACCAGACTTGAGCATAATCTGGAACAACATTAGGGGCTTTACCTCCATTTAAAATAATATAGTGAATTCTGGCTGTTGGTCGGATATGCTCACGAAGAAAATTAACTCCGTTATTCATTAACTCCACTGCATCAAGAGCACTTCGGCCATTCCAGGGATCAGAAGCAGCATGAGAGGTATAACCATAAAAGGAAACTTTGAAATTATTCAAGGCTAAACTTGAACCAGTATTCACCTTTGTTATTGTGCTGGGATGCCAGGCAATAGCTGCTGATAAATCATCAAAAATTCCTTCTCGAGCCATATAAGTTTTACCAACTACTGTCTCTTCAGCTGGACAACCAAAAAGTTTTACTGTGCCTGGAAGACTATATTTCTCCATAACATACTTCACAGCCAAGGCAGCTCCGAGACTTCCTGTTCCAAAAAGATTATGGCCGCATCCATGTCCTGGCGCTCCTTCTTCTATAGGTTCTTTCCAGGGCAAAACCTTCTGAGATAAACCTGGAAGAGCATCATATTCAGCCAAAATACCGATTATTGGCTCCCCATTTCCATAGGTAGCTACAAATGCAGTCGGCATTCCAGCCACTCCTTTTTCTACTTCAAACCCTGCCTTTTTTAAAGCATCAATCAGTAATTCAGAGGATTTATACTCCAGTAAGGCTGTTTCAGCAAAATTCCACAATTGGTCACTTATCTTAACTAATAACTCTTGATTTTCATCTACCCAGCCTATGGCCATCTCCTTTTGCTTCTCGAGTTTTTTCTTCTCAGAGAAAGAAAATAAATTATTTATTCCAAAAATTAAAAATAAAATGACCAGCCAACCAATAAAATGTTTCTTTTTCATTTTTACCTCCACCAATATAAAATTCCAAACACCCCTGCCTACCGGCAGGCAAATGCCAAATGAATGTCAAATGACTAAATTTCAAATCTGAGAAGTG
>JBHIEE010000140.1:0-6422 GCA_046760445.1 Candidatus Aminicenantia bacterium | reverse complement strand
CGAAAAAGGAAGAAAGAGTAATGTCTTCATTAGATAATACATTTCAAGAACTGGGTGAGGGTAAAATAATTTTACTTGATTCTGGGGAGACTATTTTCAAATTAGATTCTTTTAAAAATAATCCAATTATAAAGCCTCTGGACATTGGGCTTACATGGTATGAAAATGGGGAGCTGAGAATTGGTGCTGTCTTTAATGGTGGAGCTGAAATATTTCAGGATAAAGTTATTTTAACCCCAAGATGCCACCAAAGATATCACAAAAGTACATTTTTTGATGAAAAACTCGGTATTGAGCGGTTTTGTTTAGAAAATTATATTTCAGAGGTTTGGCCATTAATAAGTAAAGACGGCATCCATTTCACCAGATATAAAAATGTAGTAATTCGGGGCGATGGTACTGATCACAAAGACTTCATCTATGGAATAGAGGATGTCCGTATTATAGAGTACGATCATAAATATCTTTTAATTGGATGTGGAAAAGTTAAGCCACCATTTAAAGGTGAAAATGGAGATCGAATCGCAATTTATTCTACCGAGGATTTTGTAAATATTACATTCCATGGAATTATAGAATCTTTTGACTCGCGCAATGCAGTTCCTTTTCCAGAAACAGTAGATGGGCGATACTTTCTACTTTTGCGCTTTTATCCTAATATACACCTTGATTTTCTCGAAGCGGATATTGATCAAATACTGAATCCTTCTAAATACAAAGAACATTGGAAAAAAATTTATAAGCGAAGAAGCCAAACTATACTTTTAGAAGCTGGACACTATCCACATGAAAAGGAGAAAATTGGCCCTGGCACTCAGATGATCAAAACGGATAGAGGATGGTTACTCATTTATCATGCTGTTGGTGAAATAAAAGAAGACATCTGTAAAGTTTATGGATTGACAAGGAAAATTGAAAGAGGATATTCTATCTGCGCTGCTCTTTTAGATCTAAATAACCCGCGAAAAGTGCTTTGCCAAACTAAATATCCAATTTACATTCCTTCAGCCTCTTATGAATTAAATGGTAATGAACAATATCCAGTTGATGTACCTGCAGTTGTTTTTCCCGTAGGTGCTATTGTTCGAAAAAATAAACTGGTTCTCTATGCAGGAGCAGGTGATAAATATATTATTCTTTTAAGCTGTGATCTTGAAAATTTAGTTAATTATTTATGGAATTATAGTAAGTGCATTGAAGAGGATTGAGAAATGAGAAAGATTGTAATTAAAACTGAAAGGATTGAGGTTCAGGCTGAACTAAATCAGACCAAAACAGCTGAGTTGGTCTGGGAAAATCTACCTCTTGAAGGAAAAGCTAATCTCTGGGGAGAAGAGATATACTTTGAAATTCCTGTTAGGGCTGAATTAGAAAACGGCAGTGAAGTAGTTAATAAAGGAGATATTGGCTACTGGCCACCAGGAAAAGCCATCTGCCTTTTCTTTGGTCCAACGCCTATCTCTCAGGGAGAAGAAATAAGAGCTGCCAGCCCAGTTTCCATCATTGGAAAAATAATTGACCAACCAGAAATTCTGAAAAAGGTAAGTAATGGAGAGAAAATAAGAATTGAAAAAGCGAAATAGAGTAATGCTTTCCATTAAATTGACATTGCCTATCCTGCCTGCTAAAATAAGGAAGATTTAATTAGATAAACATCAATCATTATGAAAAAAAGGGCAATAATTATAAGTATAGCAATTTTAATCTTAGCTATTTCTCTTAAAAGTGGTGCAATAATGAGTTCGAAGGAAAAAGTTAATCTAAAAAATTTCATACCAAAGGAAATTTATGGGTGGAAGGCAAAAGAGAAAGATCACTTTTATGATCAGCAAAGTATTTTTGATTATATTGATGGTTCTGGCGAAGTGTATTGTTCTTATAACTTCCGAACCCTCTTGGTCAGAGAGTTTAAGAAACCAAGTCAACCTCCACTTATTGTTGACTTTTTTGATATGGGTTCTTCAGAAGACGCCTTTGGTGTTTTCACACATGATTATCAGGATCAGGAAATTGGTATTGGGCAAGGTTCAAGCTATCTTGCTGGCTCTTTATCTTTCTGGAAAAGCCGCTACTTTGTTTCCATCTGGGCAGAGCAGGAAACAGAATTAATAAAGCGAGCAGTTCTGGATTTAGGGAAAGCAATTGCCCAGGCTATACCTGAAGAAGGCCCTTTGTCTGAACTTTTAAATTATCTTCCTCAGAAAAATCTGATAAAAAAATCCATCCGTTATTTCCATAATCACTTTACCCTGAACTATCATTATTTTGTGGCTAATGAGAATATTTTAAATCTCAATCAGGAAACTAAGGCTGTCCTGGCTGAATATGAATTTGACAAATTAAGGAGCTATCTATTGATTGTTCGCTATCCTTCTTCTCAAGAAGCCAAAGAGGCAATTAATAATTTCATCAGAAATTATCTTCCAGAAGTCTCAAAAGAGCAGACTATCCAAATAGAGAATGGAAGGTGGATTTCAGTTAAATTTAAAAAAGATATAGTCATCATTTTTTTCGATGCTCCAACCAAACCTATTGCTGAAAAATTGGTTAAAGAAGTAGAAAATAATTCAAGTAAAGAGGGAGGGGAATAAATTAATGAAAATAGAAAAAAAGGTAATTACCCGCAGAGATTTTCTTCGGGAATCAGCTTATGCTGCCTTAATTGGGACAATAGGTTTTATGGGAAAAGGAGGAGAAGAATTTAAAGGAGAGAAAAAAGTAAAGGTTATTCTCGTCCGCCATCAAGAAGCATTCGATTCAAAGTCTCGACCTAATTATGAAGTGATTCAATTAATGCTTGATCAGGCTGTAACTTCTCTGACAGGAAAGAAAAATCCAGTTGAAGCCTGGCGTCATTTAATTAATCCCAAGGACATCGTGGGCATTAAAAGTAATGTTTGGCGGCCTCTTGCCACCCCAAAAGAAGTGGAAAAAGCGATCAAAAAACGATTAGTGGATGTGGGAGTGCCTAAAAAAAATATTGGAATTGATGATAGGGGAATAAGACGCAATCCAATTTTTAAAAAAGCAACAGCTCTGATTAATGTTCGTCCTCTCAGAACTCATCACTGGTCAGGAATAGGAGGATGTATTAAAAACTATATTCAGTTTGTCTCTCTGCCTTGGACTTATCACGGCGACTCCTGTGCAAATTTGGCCGCCATCTGGCATCTGCCGAGAGTTAAGGGTAAAACCAGATTAAACATCCTTTTAGTCCTCAGCCCTCTTTTCCATGGAATTGGCCCTCATCATTATAACCCAGCTTATGTCTGGCCCTATAAAGGAATGCTGGTGGGAAAAGATCCAGTCGCTTTAGATGCGGTTGGCGTTCATCTTTTACAAGCCAAACGCCGGGGCTTCTTTGGATATGACAAACCACTTACTCCTCCTCCTAAACATATATTAGTGGCTGATCATAAATACAAATTAGGAATATCGAATTTAAATAAAATAGAATTAGTAAGAATCGGTTGGCGGGAAAATATTTTAATCTAACTTTTTCCGGCCAAGAACTTTTTAGTTCCTTCAGACTTTTTCAAAAATGAAGAAATTTAGAAAAAATCAATAAAGAGATTAAACCAGCCAGAGGCGGAAAAAGCAAAGTGCAGGCCAATCGGATGAGAACAAATTTGTACCCGATGAGCCCCACTTCTAAAGGCAGCCGGGAGAGAGCATAGAGGCTCCAGCCTGTAAGAAAAGCAACCATAGTTGGGATGCTGGCTCCTATTTTTAGAAGTCCAGCGGCAATCGGAAAGGCAACATAAGGACCTCCGGGCATCAGACCTCCAGCAATACTTCCGATTAAGATTCCTCGAATCCCTGATTCTTGACCTACCCAGCGGAGAATGAGCTCTTTTGGCATAAGAATCTGAATCATGCTGGCTAAAATAAGAGCAAAAATCAAGAGAGGCAAAATTTGAACAATCATTTTACCTGCAGTGGTTAATCCTTTAATATGTTCTCCTTGGCCTCTTTTAAAGACAAAAAAAGTTGAGACAAGAGCGAGAATAGCCATTATGAGCGTGGCAGTCAACATTCCTGAATTTTTCATCTTCTTCTCCTCCTAAAATCTATCTAAATAACTTTGGGAAAGCTTATTCACCTGAGTTTAAAATAAAGGGAACTCTAAAAAATTCATGGATTTCCCTTTTCTTTAAAAATAGAATTTATTATAACTTAAAATATAGCAATTTAAAGAATTTTTTTATGAAAAACGATTTTTATAAAAGAAGAGCAAAAATTATTTGAACTGAAAATAATTGTAGCCTAAACTTTTGTTGATTGGAATAGGGCAATGGAAATCTGGGATATTGGTCATTCAAACCGTTCTTTTGATAATTTCTTAAATATTCTGAGGAAAAACAACATTGAGCTCTTAGTGGATGTTCGGCGTTTCCCTGGGTCAAAAAAGTTTCCCCACTTTAATCGAGATTTCCTTCAGTCAGAACTCCCCAAACACGGAATAGAATATACCTGGCAGGGAGAAAAGCTCGGTGGATTTAGAAAAGGAGGGTATGAAAAATGGCTGGAAACCGAAGAATTTTCTAAGGGAATAGCTGTTTTGGAGAAAGAAGCCAGTAATAAGCGAACTGCTATTATGTGTGCGGAGGGCTATTTTAAACGCTGCCACCGAAGATACATCATCGAGATCTTGGAAAATAAAGATTGGCAAGTTATTCATTTATAATAAGAATCTAAAACAGGGGGGCAGACCTACACTTTTGACAAAAATGATTCCAAATGATATTGTTAAAAAATAATATTAGTATTTTAGTTCTCAGATGTTTTAAGAATGCTATTTTATTTCACTATGGCAAGCTGAATTATTCTAATTTGCCTACACAAATTGGATAAGAGCCGAGTTTATAAATTGTTTTATGGGATTGTCAACCCCTGAACAGTATGGAATTTTTGATTGATTTTTATGCCACGATATAGGATGAATTTTATAAGGATTTAATTAAAAACTGGAGGCAAAAATGGATATACAAATCAGAGAGGTAAGGAATCGGAAGGATCTAAAAAAATTTATTTTTCTCCCTGAAAAAATACATGCTAATCATAAGAATTGGGTTCCACCAATTTATATAGATGAATGGAAACATTTTAATCCTAAGAAAAACAAAGCCTTCTCTTATTGTGAGACAATCCTTTTGCTGGCTTTCAGAGGAAAAGAGAATGTCGGCCGAATTATGGGGGTCATAAATTCTCGATATAATGAGTTTAAAAAAGAAAAAACAGCCCGATTTAGCTGTCTTGAAACCTGGGAGGATAAAGAAATTGTTCACGCTCTTTTAAGCCATGTCGAAGATTGGGCTCGGAAGAAGGGCATGACAAAAATTGTCGGCCCTTATGGATTCTCTGATCAAGATCCTGAAGGATTTCTAATCGAAGGTTTTGAGCATCGAGCCACTATTGCTACCTATTATAACTTTGAATGGATGCTGCGTTTAGTTGAAGAAGAAGGATATACAAAAGATGTCGATTACTTTGTTTATAAACTCGATGTGCCCAAGGAAATTCCTGAGTTCTACAAGAAGGTTTATGAGCGTGCCCAGAGAAGAGGAAAATTTGAAGTTGTCGAATTCCTGAAGAGAAAAGAATTGAAAGCTTGGGTAAAACCCGTTCTTGAGCTTATGAATGAGTGCTATTCAAAAAGCGACATTTATGGCTATACTCCTCTGGACGAAAAAGAGATGGATGATTTAGCTAAACGCTATTTGCCTATAATAGACCCAAGATTCGTTAAGGCTGTTAAGAAAGATGATGAGGTAGTAGCCTTTATAATCGGCATTCCTGATATGACAGAAGGCATCCAAAAGGCAAAAGGACATCTTTTACCCTTCGGGTGGCTTAAAATTTTAAGGGCGGCCAAAAAGACAAAACAGCTTGACCTTCTCCTTGGTGCTATAAAAGAGAAATATCGCGGTATGGGCCTTGATGTCCTTATGGGTGTCAAAATGATAATCTCAGCCCATGAGGCGGGCTTAGAAATTATAGATACGCACCATGAAATGGAAACTAATGTAAAAATTAGAGCTGAAATGGAGAAAATGGGGGGAAAGATTTATAAACGTTTTCGTGTCTATCAGAAAAAACTCTAATTTTTATTACCTTGCCTCGGCCCAGTGGATTCCCCAGCCCAGGTGAACTTTCAGGGGGAGCTTGAGAGAAAAGACTTCATAGTTCAAATCCAAAATCCCAAATCCAAATACTACCAAACTTTTAGGATTTAGTAGTATTTGAAATTGGAGTTTGAGAATAATATTTTTTTCAATTACTCAGAAGCAGAGAAAATTCAACCACAGGTAGAAATTATTTGAAAATTAAAAATTTATATGATAAAAAAGTTGGAAGAATTTAAGAGGAAAAGATAGTGTCAAAAATAAAGAAATGAATAACTTTATTTTCATGTAAATTAC
>JBHIEE010000139.1:0-6510 GCA_046760445.1 Candidatus Aminicenantia bacterium | reverse complement strand
AAAAGAATCAGTTATCTCATAACCTGTATCAAGGTTAGTAAGTTTCATTTGGTAAAGACCTGACTTCCCGACTTGATAGTGGGCAAAATAATCAGGGACATCTACAACATTGTTTGGCCCACATTTACCTGACTTTTTAATTTCAGGATAAGCAATATCGCCGTTAGGAGAAGTAATTTCAAGTCTAAGATTAGCATCGCATATTGTATGACCCAGCTCATCCAAAGCCGCCATCTGGATGTAAGCTGTGTCGCTTGTCTCTTGTTGCTTGTCGCTAATGTAGATTGATTTATTGGTGTTAATTGCCAAAACTCCCCAAGTAAAGTCTTTTTCTACAACAAAAACTGCTTCATCTGTCTCAAGCTCAACTTCCATTTTCCATTTACCAGGTTTAAAATCTCTTCCTGGTTTGGGTAATTTAATTTCAAACCCATCTTTTCCATTAACTAACCGGGATATAATTTGAGGATTAAGAAAAGATTCTTTGCCTTCAGGGTCAAAAACTTTTATTTTAACCTTGTTTTTTATCGCAACGCTTTGGGCTTCAACTCTCGGCACAATAAAAGCTACTATTTCTCGAAGATAAAAAGCAAGCCCTCTTATTTTTTCAAATACTTTCTTGAGAAACTCTCCTCCTCTCTGGAGGTAATACTGGAGGTTAAATCCTAAATATTTTGATTCATAATCCAATCCTTCTTGAGTCGTTGAGGTGCTGGAAACAGTTGAAGTAGTAGAGGTGGTTGAGGTGGTAGGAATAGTTGAGATGCTCGAAGTAGTTGATGTAGCTGAAATAGTTGGAGCAGTGGAGGTAGTAGGAATAGTAGATGTTGGGCTTGAAGCAATAGGTGCACTTGATGTGGTTGAGGTGGAAGAAATAACTGGCGTACTTGTGGTAGAAACAGTTGGAATGGTAGAAGTGGTTGAGGTAGTTAGTGGAGTAGGTGCAATAGGAATAGTTGAGGTAGAAAATGGAGTCGTAGTTGCCAGAGGAGTAAAAATGTCAATTGGAATAATTTCTCCCTCAAGCAATTCTCCTTCGCCACTACTAATCAATTCTTGGAGGGTTATACCTGGTTCGCCAATTACAAAAACTGGCTCTTCGTCGGAACGAAAATCCTCTTCCAGATCAATGAAGATTAAAGAATTTTCTTTAATTTTTATTTTTGGTAATTTCTTTGCTTGTTCTTCCTCAATAATTTCCTCAGGCCCTATAACCTCTTCTGTTATTTCTGTCTCTTCAGTAGGCTCTTCAGCAGGAGGCTCTTCAGCAGGAGGCTCTTCAGCAGGAGACTCTTCAGCAGGTTGTTCAGTCGGTTGTTCAGTGGGTTGCTCGAGAGGTTGTTCAATTGGTTGGTCGGTTGGTTGATCGCTGGGCTGTTCGGGAGGCTGTTCAGTGGGTTGTTGAGTGGATTGGTCAGTCGGCTGCTCAATAGGTTGCTCAACAGGTTGAGTAGGGGGTTGAGCAGGGGGTTGTTCCTCTTGGACTGCCTGTCCCTTATATGTAACCTCAACCCAGACACTATCTAAATAAGTAATAACATTTGTTTCTCCACCTACTACTCCTTCAAATTTAATTTTTAGATTTTTGACATCATCCCAATTGCTCAAAAATGAAGCATCATATTCAAAGTAACCACCATTTAGAAGATTAGACAAAGGATAAGAAGAAATAGTATCTAATATCTGCCAACTTATTCCATCTAAAGACCACCAGACGATAATTTTTGTATCGAGATTTGGCAAAGACTCAGTGGATGTAGCCATTTCCAGAATCATTGGGGTCTCATCAGTGGTTGTGGTTATTTCTGAAGTTGTTGCCTGCCCCGCATCCACGTCAGGAATATCTGGTGCTGGGGTCACCTCAGATGTGGTAGCTATTCCATCGGTTACCTCAATAACCTCGTCAGTGGTGGTAGCATCAGTAGTGGTAGCTTCGCTCATTACTTCAGTAGAAGTAGCAGTAACATCAGCATCAATAGTTTCAGTCGTAGTTGCCTCCTCAATAGTTGGTTCAGTAGTTGTCGCCTGTCCCTCATCTGGCACCGGATCTGGCACCGGAGTTTCAGTAATTATTTCTTCACTTGAAGTCGAAGTTGACAGAGACCCGGTCTCTGTATTTCCACCAGTGTCTATTAGCGGGGTTTCTTCGGCTTTAGCTATTAAATTTATCCTGCTTGCCAAGGATTTAATTGCCCAAACTATCTTGTTTGCCAAGAAATTAAAGAAATCTCTAACTCTACCCCAGAAACCGATTTGTTCCTCTGAAGAAGTGCTATTGTTTCCTGTCTCGCTACTAGTGGCTGGTTGTTCGATTGGGAAAATATCAGGTTCTTTTTCTCCGATGGCAAAGGAGAATTTAATTTTGGCAGATAAGAATTGGCTGTTGCTCATTTCTTCTAAGGTTGGAGTCCTTTCAGCTTCTACTGTTTGGAAGCCAAAAAATCCTTTTACTCTTGCCCCGAAGGATCCTAAAAGGATTCCTTTGGGGTTCTCAAAAAACGAAACTGGTTCATCAACCGAAGGTGAAGTTGATGTTGCTCCAGTGGTTGTTGCTTCTTGTTGCTCTTCAATAAGTGGTTCTTGAGCAGTGTTTTTTGGTTCTCCAAAACTCTGACAGACAAAACTTAATAGTCCAGTTTTATAAACTGCTGAATTTACTTCAGAAAATGAGTTTATGTCTCCTGTAGGTCCGACATCAGGTGGTCCTTGAACATTTTGAGGGTTTTGCCAGCTTGCTGTGTCAACAGACATGTCGCCATTACAAGAGGTAGCATAAAAGTCAACTGTTTTGGGTTCTTCAATAAAAACAGCCCCAATTGTGCCTTGTAAAAACTTTATTGGGGCAAATCCCGAAACGAAAAAGAAAATTATGAACGCTGCTAAAGCCAAACGCCAACCCAAGCTAAACATTTTACGAGCTCCTGAAGTAATGGGAAAAAACGGAAACTCTCTTGGGCTTTCTTTAGCTGATAATCTTTGGTTTTTCAATATTTTATACCTCTCTATTTCCTTTCTGTTGACTAACCAAGAAATCTGAGGGCAAACCTTTTTCCCCTTAATCTTTCCCCTTCGAATCAGATAGCCAATGTAGTCAGGGGCATATCCAGAAATCTTAGCTGCTTCTTTAAGGGTGAGGTATTTTCCTTGAATATTATCGATATTTTTGACTTCTCTTTTAGTCTTCTGGCAATATTTTATTATTGCCTGCTTAGTGATTCGCCAGGAAATATTGCTATGAACCTTCTTGCCTTTAATCTTGCCTTTTCTAATCAAAAAACCAATATAATCAGAGTTATATTCAAAAACCTCAGCTGTCTCTTTCAGAGTAAGGTATTTTTTATTGTTAATATCCTCCATAAATAAGGAACTGGTAAAAGAACTACAAAAAAGAACTAAGTTGTCCAAAATCTCGAGGGTCGAGATTATCCTATTTTAGCACAAAAAACACCTTGTCAAGCTGTGGAAAACTCAAATTTATAGAAATTGATAAGATACAACAAATTTCTACTAATTTCGCGAGCGATAGAGAGCAAATTTCGATAAATTTCTCTAATAATAATTTTCCACATTGACCCATGTTTATGCTAAATCTAAATGATGTTCTGTGGATAACTAGCCCTTCTAACGGGGTTGACAAGAGGTTTTGATAAAGTTAAAATTAAAGTAGATTTATTTAAGTTTTATAAATATTTTTGAAGAATAAATTTAATAAACATTAATAAAGTCTAAAAATATGCCAGCCCTATATCACATAGATAAACCCCCTCAAAAAAGGTATCTTACAATTGGGGAAGTAGCAAAGATATTAGGAGTTACCCCTCTTACCCTCCGAAACTGGGATAAAGGAGGGAAGTTAAAGGCTTATCGTAATCCTATAAATAACTATCGAATTTATAAACCCGGAGATATTGAGCGTTTTTTACGCCAGATTGAATCAAAAGGAAAACTCTTTTTGGGATAGAAATCTTTTCGCAACAAAAAAGACGGGCTAAAGCCCGTTTTTTTGTTTAAAATTGTCTTTGAGTTTAATAGTACCTGCCCGAATTAATAACATACTCAGCCAGAGCCCGATAATCTTCAAAAATCCAATCTGGGGCAGAAATTCCTACTGAATAAATAAAACCTTTGTCACGACTTCTTAAAATGATGGATTTGGAAATCGAAGTTATAGCTTTACCGAAAATAATTGCTTTAGATTCCAACATAACTCCATTTTCAAAAAAATCTTCTTTAATAATTTGTAAATTTGTTAACCCTCCTTCTCTTTCCATAACTTCTCTTTCTTGATTAAAAATCTCTCTAAGAATCAAAGGGTAAGGTTTATTTAAGTCTCCAGATTTCAACTCTCCCTTTGCCACCAACATTATTACTTCATCTGGATTAGTTAAGTAAAGTAAAATTTTTTCTTTCTCAGCAATCTCTTTTGGCCAAATTAATGTGGGGTCCATCTCTATCTTTGACCAATTGGGATATTTGAAAGAAAAATTGCCATCACTAAAATCTTTAAATTTAGTATTTCTCAAAATTACGGAACTCAAATCTTTTAGCTGTTCGGTTGAAGGAGGAATCCCTTCAGATATTTTGAGTTCCTCTTGTAAGTAAAACCCAATTCCTGCCCCAATAATAATGATTAAAATAATCAAAATTCTTATTTTCATTTTTTATATTTGGAGCGTTAGCGAGAAATATCCCTAGAGGTATATTTGGAGCGTTAGCGAGAAATATCCCTAGAGGTATAATAACAATATTTTAAAATCCCCACCACTTCTGATTCAATTAAATGAATCAAATTTAATCCCCAGTAAAAAGCGGAGAACTGTTCTCTGCCTTCTATTTATTCTAAAACGACACCACTGAAATCCTTAATCCCCTTTTTGTATTTTATCCAACCTTCGACAAACTTTCTACACCCTGCTCTTCCACCCATCACTTTTAAAAGAAAATGTCTTTTAGTAAGAGAGGAGAAATTCTTTTTGCCGATATAGTCAGGATAACTTGACCATTTATAATTCTTTAAAAATTCAATCACCTTCTTTGGATTACTTATTCCTCTCTCTTTCCATTTTGGCTCAATTAAAGATATTCCATTAGCGTGGATATAGACGAATACATTTTTTAATTGTTCGTTAGTTTTGATGTGAACTGCCCGAAATCTCCCTTGAAAAAGGTGACCTCTTCGATCATATTTTCTGTTAAAATACGCAGCATAACCAGCACCAAGTTTTCTCATAAATTGTGAAATACCATCATCCTTTATTTGTCTTAAAAGTAAATGAATATGATTTGGCATAAAGCAAAAAGCCAAAATCTCCACCAATAAATCTCTATTGGCAGAGAACTGTTCTCTGCCATTTTTCTTGGCTCGGATTCGAGCCCTTCTTCGGTCTCGAATTAAAACTCGATTAGCATCATTAAATTCGTAAAGAGAAAAAATTGCTCGATAATAATCTGATGTGTCTTTGAAAATTGGAAAATCTCCTACTCCTCTAATCACAATATGATAGATTTCCCCATTTATTAATTGTGGTCTTTTAATAGGCATAACTAGCGGAGAACTGTTCTCTGCCTTCTATTTTAGCAGATTTTGATTCTTAATCCCACTAATCTAATAAGCTTTTTGCTTTCTAGTTGCTACTACTACAATAAAATTTTTAATCCTTCGACAATACTCAGGATTAACCCTGAGTTTACCGAATGGGTTAATTTTGCATTTAAAAACCCATTAAAATGGGTTTTATACTTGTGCCTCCGGCAGGAGTCGAGCCCGCAACTGCCATATTACTTTTTGTATGAATCAATTATTCTTCGGAGAATTTCTCTTTTTTCTAATTTCTTTTTCCAGATGCTATTTTTACGGTTGGGATTTATGAAAACCTCTTTTAAGAAATTAATTTTGTCGAGAATTGATGAAATCCTTATTTAGCTGCTGGTTCTAAAATTTGCTTCTGAAGAGGTTTTACTACTGATTTCAATATTTTTGAAGCATTTAAAATTTCAATACCAATTACTTGACCTTTCAAGTCAAGTTCAACATTAATTCCTGGAGAAATTTCAACAAATTCTTCTTCAAGTCCTTTTTTTACCCCAATATAAAGCACATCGCTTTTGGGATCATAGTTTATTATTTTTTTTGATTTTAGTTTTTTCATAGCTTTTGCCATCTCCTTGAATTTATCCTACTTACTTTCTGATGCTTTTTCAAGGGATGAATAGTAATTAAATTTATTTGATCATTTATTTCTTCATAAATCACAGCTATTTCTCTTAATTCATTCTTAAATTTTACTTTCTTTACAGCGACTTTTTTAAATGTTTCTTTATCGAAGTAATGTTCTTCCGAAGTTTGATAGATCCTCTTTGGTAAAAAATGAGGAATCTCTCGCAATCTTAGACGAAGTATTAAATGAGAAGAATAAATAATTTTCTCCATAAAATTGTGCCCCCGGTAGGACTCGAACCTACGACCTCCAACTTAAAAGGTTGTTGCTCTACCAATTGAGCTACGGGGGC
>JBHIEE010000138.1:0-6555 GCA_046760445.1 Candidatus Aminicenantia bacterium | reverse complement strand
GACACCGAATTGAAGCTTTACTGAAATTATAGTATAAAAGTAAAATATTTAGTTTATTCTCTCTGTAGGAGGTAAAAACTTTATTTCTGGTTTTTTTATTTTTTAACATTTTTTTTAAAACCGAATTATGATATATAAATTAAGAAGCATTTGAGGGTTTCCAAATGAAAAGATTTTTCTTTATAGGACTTATTACATTATTTCTTTCTCAGTTATCTATTATTTTTTTGAAATCTTTATAAGATGGAAATTAAACTTCCAGAAAATTGCATTAATTTTTCAAAAACAGACCAATGTCACTCCTGGCTTAAAGAAAACTTTCGAAGAAAAAATTTATCTTCCCTCGAGATATATTTATTATCCTCTCAGGAGCAAGAAAAAGCAATTCAAATCTGTGCTAAGTGTCCTTATTATAAAAAGAGGGAAGACTCTTTGGATAAATGGTAAGAATCTTTTATTTTTGTAAAATAATCTTCTTCCCTCTACTTTGTCAAAATTCTTAAAAGGAGTCTTTTTGATGAAAGCAATGATTTTGACAAACATTCAGCCTATTGAAAAGGAACCTTTGATTTTAAAAGAAATTCTTACTCCCTTGCCAGCTAAAGATGAAATTCGAATTAAAATTTATGCCTGTGGCATCTGTCATACTGATCTTCACATTATTGAAGGAGATCTTCCTCTTCCTAAATTACCTCTCATTCCTGGTCACCAAATTGTAGGAGTAGTAGAAAAGGTAGGCGAGAATGTATCTAAGTTTCGAGAGGGTGATCGAGTAGGAGTGCCATGGTTAAGCTCTACTTGCCAGAGATGCGAATTTTGTCAACGAGGGAAAGAGAATCTTTGTGATGAGGCTCGTTTTACCGGATATCATACTGATGGCGGTTATGCTCAATATATGGTGATTTCAGAAGATTTTGCTTATCATATTCCAGACGACGTTTCAGATTTTGAGATTGCTCCTTTACTCTGCGGAGGAGTAATCGGTTATCGAGCCTTAAGGTTGACTGAAATCAAACCGGGAGACCGACTTGGACTTTATGGGTTTGGCGCGTCTGCTCATATTGTAATTCAAATTGCTCGACACAGAGGATGCAAAGTTTTTGTTTTCACGAGAAGCGAGGCTCATCGGGCACTTGCTCGAAATTTAGGAGCAGTTTGGACTGGAAAAGCAGAAGATGAACTTCCAGAAAAAATGCATGGTTCAATTATTTTTGCTCCGGCCGGACACCTTGTACCTGAAGCATTGAGGGTTCTTCAAAAAGGAGGAACCCTTGCTTTGGCTGGTATTTATATGACTCCCATTCCTGAAATCGAATATTCTTCTTTGCTTTACCATGAAAGAACGGTAAGAAGTGTAGCCAACAGCACCCGGCAGGATGTAAGAGATTTGCTCAAATTGGCTGGTGAAATACCTCTTAGAACTCAGGTTCAGGTTTTCCCTTTGGAAGAGGCAAATAAAGCTCTCCAGCTGCTTAAGAGGAGTCGAATTCAGGCCAGTGCAGGAGTGCTCGAAATTCCTCAGGAATAATTTAAAGTACATTTTTCTTGACAAATTAAAAACTTTAAATTAAATTAATATATGAACACTTGTTCACATAATAAGAAGGCTATGAGAAGAAAAGACATTACCGACAACGCAGTTTGTGAGGTGGTTTCTATCAATAAAGCCAAAGTTGATAATGTCAAAAAAATTATGAAGTCAGAAGAAATTATTACCAGTCTGGCTGAAACTTTTAGTGCTTTATCTGATCCGACCCGAGTTAAGATTATCTTTGCTCTGTCAAAAGAGGAGCTTTGTGTTTGTGATTTAGCTAATCTTATTGGTTTGACCAGCTCAGCTATTTCTCACCAACTGCGCATCTTAAGGAATCTAAAAATAGTAAAATATCGAAAAGAGGGCAAGATAGCTTACTACTCTTTAGCTGATAAGCACATAGAAGATTTATTTAACCAAGGATTGGGGCATGTGGAAGAGTAATAAAAAAAATTTTTAATAATATATGAACAAGTGCTCAACTATAAAATTAATGGAGAGTTAAAAGATTAAGAAGAAAAGCGAGAAAGATTTTATATAGAAAAGCGAAATATGAGAGATAAAAAAGAAACCGTAATTAAAATTAGAGGAATTGATTGTGCGGATTGTGCGGTCAAAATAGAAAAAGCAGTTTCTAAGGCTAAAGGCGTTAAATCAGCAGAAGTGTCATTTGTTAATTCTACTTTAAGAATTAAAATCGATAATTCTGAGTTTAATAGAAAAAATATAGAAAACATTATCCAGAGATTAGGATACTCTGTGGAACCAAAGAGAAAAGGAAATTCTCTTCGTTTATATGTGGAAGGAATGGATTGTTCTGATGAATCTTCAATTATCGAGAAAAGATTAAATAGACTTAAAGGCATAAAGGACATTAAATTCTACTTGGTTTCCCGAGAATTAGAAGTCGAATACGATCCTGAAGTTATTAAGCCAGCCGAGATAGTAGCTTCTATTAATCAGATTGGTATGAAAGCAAGCATAAAGACAGAATTCAGGAGAGGATTATCTTTCTGGGATAAAAGGAAACATTTAATTTTAACTATGGCCTCAGGTATTCTTGCTGTTACTGGAATTATCCTTTCGAGATTAGAAGTAAGCCAAGATTTAACCACCCCTATTTTTATATTAGCCATAATAATTGGCGGCTTTTATATCGCCCGCAAAGGTATAGCTGCCTTCCGCACTCTTAGTCTGGATATGAACTTTTTAATGACTATTGCGGTAATAGGGGCAGCCTTTATTGGAGAGTGGACTGAAGCAGCTGTTGTGGTTGTTCTCTTCTCTTTGGCTCAGTTGTTAGAGAATTATTCTATGGATCGAGCCAGAAATGCTATCCGCTCTTTAATGGAACTTTCACCCTCCAAAGCTTTAGTCAGAAGAAATGGTCAAGAGGTGGAAATTGACGTTAACTTAGTGAGAATTGGTGAAAAAATTATAATTAAACCAGGAGAGAAAATTCCATTAGATGGCGAAGTTATTAAAGGAAATTCATATGTTAATCAGGCTCCTATAACTGGTGAGTCTATGCCTGTTGAGAAAAAAAGGGGAGATCCTGTATTCGCTGGAACTATCAACCAAAGAGGATCTTTAGAAGTAAAAGTTACTCACTTGGCAAGAGATACTACTTTAGCCAGGATTATCCATATGGTGGAAGAGGCTCAGGCCCAAAAAGCTCCTTCCCAAAGTTTTGTCGATAAATTTGCTAAATATTATACCCCGAGTGTAGTGATTATCGCATTTTTAATTGCTACAATTCCTGTATTTATTTTTAACCAACCATTTATGGATTGGATTTATAGAGCCTTAGTGCTTTTAGTTATATCTTGTCCATGTGCCTTAGTGATATCTACTCCGGTAACTATTGTTGCAGGGT
This sequence comes from Candidatus Aminicenantia bacterium, assembly GCA_046760445.1. GTDB lineage: Bacteria > Acidobacteriota > Aminicenantia > JdFR-78 > JdFR-78 > JBHIEE01. The sequence continues at coordinate 3,145 of JBHIEE010000138.1, read as the reverse complement.
TAGCTCGAGCGGCACGGAAAGGAGTGTTAATTAAAGGCGGTATTCATTTGGAAAATGCTGGGAGGTTAAAGGCTTTGGTCTTTGACAAAACAGGGACATTAACCAAGGGTAAAGCAGAAGTCATAGATATTATTCCTTTAAATAAGAATAATAAGGAACAAGTTTTAAGAATAGCAGCCGGTATCGAATCTCGTTCAGAGCATCATTTAGCCCAGGCTATTTTAGCTAAAGCTAAAGAGTGGGAATTAGAAATCTCAGAGCCCTCTGATTTTCAAGCCATTATTGGCAAAGGTGCTCGGGCTAAAATCAATGGAGAATATTTTTACATAGGAAATCATCGTCTTTTTGAGGAAAATAATTTTTGTACTTCTGAATTAGATCAGAAAATGGAAAAGTTGGAAAAAGAAAGTAAGTCCGTAGTCATTGTCGGTAATTCGAAGCGAGCTTTAGGAATTGTAGTAATCTCTGATGCGATAAGGGATAATTGCAAGCCAACCCTTGATAAGCTGCGAAAGATAGGCATTCAGAAAATTGCAATGCTTACTGGTGATAATAAAGGGACCGCGGAAGCGATCGCTAAAGAACTGGGAATTGACGAATTTAAAGCTGAGCTTTTACCTCAAGATAAAGTTGGGGCGATTAAAGATTTTCTGAAAAAATACGATAAAGTGGCTATGATAGGCGACGGAGTCAACGATGCTCCTGCTTTGGCTGCTTCTACCATAGGCATTGCCATGGGAACAGCTGGAACTGACGCAGCTTTAGAGACAGCGGATATTGCTCTCATGGCTGATGATTTATCTGGAATACCTTTTGCTGTAAGTTTAGGTAAAAAAGCACTTTGGATTATTAAAGAAAATATTTCCCTGGCTTTATTAATCAAGGCAGTATTCTTTGCTTTAGCCATACCAGGATTAGCTACCTTATGGATGGCTGTTTTTGCTGATATGGGGGCTTCCCTTATTGTGATATTTAATGGAATGAGATTATTTAAACTTGGTAGGAAAGATGAGAGTTAAATCCAATCAATTATGGGCAGGAATATCTGATTTTTTGGAAGGAGCTTTTAAAATACCTGCCTCAAGTGTCATCCGTAAAGAAGCATTTGATCTTAATGATAGCTTTCTTCTCCTTCTTTTTGGAGATTTTTTGGGTATTCCTAATCCTGTTTCCTATTATACCTTGGAATTACTTCCTTATTTAGCAGATGAACTTGAAGGTTGGGAAAGAAGAATCTTAGGCAGAAAAAGTATTATTGCTGAGAAAGTAGGGCAGTACGATTTTTGTTGTTAGCTTTTTTGAGAATGATTAATAAAAAAATAACTGACCGAAAATTTATATTTTTTGCGGGAAAAGGTGGCGCAGGAAAGACTACCTGTAGCGCAAGTTTTGCTTTGAACTTAGCTAAGAAAGGGATTAAAACTCTTTTGGTTTCAACTGATCCCGCTCATTCTCTCTCTCATATCTTTGAGAGTAAAATTGGATCAAAAGAGATAAAAATAGTGGAGAACCTATGGGCAATTGAGATAGATCCTCAAAAAGAAGCGAAGAAATATATGAAAAGGATAAAGGATACCGTAGGTAAAGTAGTGAGCAGTGTAATAGTAGAGGAGATAAAGAGACAAATTGATGCTGCTTATCTTTCTCCTGGAGCAGAAGAAACAGCTATATTTGATAAATTTATTGAGCTTATGGAGAAAATTAATAATCCCTATGCAAAAATTGTCTTTGATACTGCACCTACTGGTCATACCCTGCGCCTTTTAACCTTACCCGAGCTACTGGGAGCTTGGATTGATGGATTGATTAAAAAAAGACTTCAAATCATGAATTTAATGAAAATGACTTCAAAGGTAGATGAGTCACTTAGAGAAAGAGTTAAGCATGACCCTTTAATTGAGATATTGAACAAAAGAAAGGAAAAATTCATCTTAGCTAGGAATTATTTATTAGATAAAAAAAGTAGTTGTTTTATATTTGTTTTAGATGCTGAGAGGCTATCTATATTAGAGACAGTTAATGCTATTTCTTTGCTAAGAAAATATAAAATTTTAGTCGATGGTATTATTGTCAACAGAATATTGCCTAAGACAAATGATAAATTTTTATCCAAAAGAAAAGCAGTCCAAGATAAATGTCTAAGGGAAATAAAATCGAAATTTAAAGGATTGATAGTAGGGTATATTCCGCTTTTAGAGTCAGATATTCAAGGGAAAGAAGTTTTAGAAAAAATAAGTCAGGTGTTTGGTGATCTTGAGTAGAGATAACTAATACAAAAGGAAATCAATAATCTTAATATAAGATGATGACAGAATGGAGAAGATGGGCAATATGATAAGTTTTTAGAATTGTTATTTGTAAAACCAAAGCAAGAAAAACATATCCCTATTCCACTAGCGAGGAATTTTGATTTTTTTGAGGAGAAGAGATAAAAAGTAGTCGAAATCCAAGAATAATTGACAGAAGATTGTCAATTAAATATTATATAAGCAAGTCCCAGTTAATTAAATGGAGGTGCTGGATTGATTGAAAAGAAATATGGATTTGGAAAGAAATTCGATTTCTCATATGAAGAAGCTATCCCAAAATTAAAAGAAGCTCTGAAGGCTGAGGGATTTGGAGTTTTAACAGAGATTGATGTTAAGGAAACTTTGAAGGCGAAACTTAATATCGATTTTAGTAAGTATATAATCCTTGGTGCTTGTAATCCCGTCTTAGCTCATAAAGCTCTTCAGGCTGAGAAAGAGATTGGCCTTCTTTTACCATGTAATGTCATTGTTTATGAAGATGATGATGGGAAAGCCGTGGTTTTGGTTTTTGATCCAGAAGTCGGAATGAAGATGGTTGATAATCCAGCAGTAAATGATATTGCCCGAGAGGCTTCAGAAAAATTGAGAAGAGTTATTAAATCCCTTTAACAATTTTCACTATATTAATTAGAGAATCTGATTGCATCTTAAGTAAGACATTTAATTATTGATAAATAAAAGATGAGCCATGATTTAGGAATTAACAATCGATTTCAAAATAATTTTTTTGTCTTATTTATTTATTTTACTCTTGGGTTTTGTTCAATAATTATTCAAGCACTCCTCATCCGTGAATTTCTGGTAGTATTCTATGGAAATGAACTCTGTATTGGGAT
>JBHIEE010000137.1:0-6765 GCA_046760445.1 Candidatus Aminicenantia bacterium | reverse complement strand
TTAGCAGAAAAATTGCAAAAAACCCAGAAGGTTAATCCTATCCCTCCTATCTGGCTCAAACAAGCAATGGAATATGACCAATTGAAAACTCTATCTAATTTGCATATGTCAGTTTTAGTGCTTTCCGGCAATGCTGATTGGTTAGTACCACCATCAGAAACAAAATTACTTCAAAAAACATTAAAAGAGGCAAATTATCCTGACTACAAAGTAAAAATTTTCCCTGGTTTGGATCATCGTTTTACTAAAGTCAAATCTATGAAAGAAAGTTTCAGATTAATGACCTCTATAAAATATTTATTTAAGCGGTATCCTGTTGATCTACTGGTCTTAGAAACCATTTTGACCTGGCTTAAAAATAAAAGTTCAGTAAGTAGCTTTAATGCAGAAAATCCTGCATTGAATAATGGTCTAAGGGAAAGTTATCTTTGAAATTAATATATTTACCTTGATTTGGAGTAAAAGGTTAGGAAAATTAGAAATAAGAGGTGAAAGTAAGAGGTTTAGTAAAATTTAATACTTAATTTTTTGTGTATATGGTAATTCTATTCAGAAAGCAATTTTCCCAGTTCCTCTTTTAAAGGAGGAATTATCTTGAATAGATCCTCTACAATACCATAATCAGCTACTTTAAAAATAGGAGCTTCAGGGTCTTTGTTAACAGCAACAATGTATTTAGAGGAAGACATCCCTGCCAGATGCTGGATTGCTCCTGAGATACCAAAAGCAAGATAAAGATTAGGCGAAACTGTCTTTCCTGTTTGTCCCACCTGATGTTGATGGTCTATCCATCCTGAATCTACAGCTGACCGGGAAGCACCAATTGCGGAATTAGGTAAAATGGAAGCCAATTCCTTTAGTAACTCAAAATTCTCTGGACCTTTCATTCCTCTTCCACCTGAAACGATAATTTCTGCTTCAGTGACATCAAGCACAGCTCCTTCTTCCTTGATTATTCTACTCGCTTTAGCCCTGATTTGCTCTTCAGAAAGAGAAACTTCTCTTTTAATCACTTCTCCTTTTTTCTCCCGGGGATCAATTAAAGGAAAAACATTTGGTCTGAGAGTAGCTATCTGAGGGATAGATTTAAAAGTGACCGTAGCTAAAGATTTTCCTGCATATATTGGACGGGTTACTTCCAATTTATTGTTATCTATTCTCGTTTTTATGCAATCTGAGGCAACACCTACTCCTAATTTTGCTCCTACCCGAGGAGCTAAATCTTTTCCCATTGAAGTAGCTGAAAATAATACAATTTCCGGATTTATCTCTTTAACCAATTCCTCTAAAGCATGAGCAAATCCCTCGGACGAATAATTTTCTAATAATAGATTTTCTATTAAATATACTTTATCTGCTCCATATTTAAAAATTTCCGGAGCAAAACTATCCAAATTATAACCAATTATTGAGGCAGATACTTCATTATTTGAGTTATCACCCAATCTTCTCGCCTCTGAGAGTGCTTCTAAAGAAGACTTTTTTATCTTCCCATCTCTTATTTCTATAAACACTAAAATCATTCCTTCCTCCAATCTACTAAGCTATAAGCTGTAAGAATTAAGTTCACTTTGCCTAATCCTTAATTTTTAATCCTTGATCCTAATTTAGATTATTTTAGCTTCATTGTGCAGCAACTCAACTAATTTTTTGGCTGCTTCTTCGGGAGTCCCTTCAATTATTTTCCCTGCTGGTCGAGGAGGCGGGGGGTCTATTTGATTAATTTCTATTGCAGAGGTTAATTCTTCTTCACTCAATTCTAATTCCTCCAAGGTAATCACAGGAATCTCTTTTCTTTTAGCCATCATAATTCCTTTCAGAGTTTCATATCGTGGTTCATTCAATCCTTTTTGAGCACTAATCACTGCTGGTAAAGAAAATTCAACCTCTTCTAATGCCCCTTCAATTTCTCTTAAGGCAACACATTTATTCTCTTCAAGAGTTAGCTCAGTCACTACATTGATTTGAGGTAAATTCAAAAACTCAGCGACCATTGAAGGAACCGAAGAATTATCTGCACCCACCGATTGTTTTCCAAAGAGGATTAAATCATAATCCGGAAATTTCTTCTTAATGGTTTGAGCAATTATTCGAGAAATTCTAAGAGCATCGTAAAGTTCTCCTGCTTCATCTTTTACTAAAAACCCCTCGTCTGCTCCCATGGCTAAACATTTTCTAATAGCGGCAATTGCTCTTTCAGGCCCGATGGAAATTGCGGTTACTTTTCCCTCTCTTTTTTCTCTGATTCTCAAAGCTTCTTCAATAGCATATTCGTCATAGGGATTCAGAATAAAAGTTAAATCATCCTCAATGATCGATTTTCTATCTGAAGCAATTCTTATTTTTGATTCTGTATCTGGAACTTGCTTTACAAAAACCAGTATGTTCAATTTTTCCTCCCAATTTTTTGAAATTAGAAAATTGAAATTGGAAATTTATTTTTCTATTTTCCAATTTCTAATTTCAACTTCTTCAACTGTCAGTTCTCAATACTCAATCCTTTTCAATAAGAGGGAACCATTAGTTCCACCAAATCCGAATGAATTGGTTAAGGCATAATTTATTTCGGCTGGTCGGGGTTTATTGGGCACATAATCAAGATCGCAGTCTGGATCTGGAAATTCATAATTTATTGTTGGAGGCATTATTTGTTCCTTGATCACCAGAGCAGTAAAAGCAGCCTCTACTCCTCCTGCGGCTCCCAATAAATGGCCAGTCATTGATTTAGTGGAATTTACTCCTATTTTATAAGCATACTCTCCGAATAATTTCTTTATAGCTAAGGTTTCTACTTTATCATTAAGAGGTGTGGAAGTTCCATGAGCATTAATATAATTCACTTCTTTCTCAGAAATACTAGCATCCTCTATCGCTCTATTCATCACTCTAATTGCACCATCTCCATCTCCACAGGGGGCAGTAATATGATACGCATCTCCTGTCATTCCATAACCAACAATTTCAGCGTAAATTTTAGCATTTCTTTTTAAGGCAAATTCCAGTTCTTCAAGGATAAGAACTCCTGCTCCTTCTCCCATAACAAAGCCATCTCTCTGCCTGTCGAAAGGACGGGAAGCCTTTTCTGGTTCTTCATTCCGAATAGAAAGAGCTCTCATAGCACAAAATCCAGCTACTCCTAAAGGAGTAATTGGAGCTTCTGAACCTCCAGCGATCATCACATCAGCATCTCCTCGAGCAATTATTTTGAAAGAATCGCCAAGAGCATGAGTACTAGTTGTACAAGCAGTCACCGTAGCAGAATTAGGTCCTTTAGCGCCATATTTAATTGAAATCTGCCCCGCAGCTAAATTGATAACAACCGAGGTGAGAAAAAAAGGAGAAACTCTCCTCGGTCCTTTTTTCAACAAATCTTTATGAGTTTCTTCAATTGATCCAAGACCTCCAATGCCTGAACCAATATAAACTCCTACTCGCTCAGCAATCTGAGAAGTAATGTTTAACCCCGCATCTTCAACAGCTAATTGGGCAGCAGCCAGAGCATATTGAATAAAAGGGTCCATTCTTTTAACTTCTTTTTTATCTATAAAATCTAATGGGTCAAAATTTTTTACTTCTCCAGCAATCTTGGATGTATACTCAGTAGAATCAAATTTAGTTATCAAACCAATTCCACTTTTTCCTTCGAGCAGCTTTTTCCAATTTTCTTCAATCCCAATACCTATGGGAGTAACTAAACCCAGACCAGTGATAACTACTCTTCTTTGATTATTTTTCTTTTTGGTGGGGATAAAAATCTCCATTATTGATTTTTAGGAAAGGTGAGACTGAATATAATCTATTGCTTTCCCAACTGTGATCAATTTTTCTGCTTCCTCATCAGGAATGTCCATCCCAAATTCGTCTTCCAAAGCCATAACCAATTCTACAGTATCTAGTGAATCTGCTCCTAAATCATCTATAAAAGATGCATCTTCCGTTACCTGTTCTTCACTGATACTTAATTTCTCCGCAACAATTTCTTTAACTTTTTTCAATAATTCTTCTCTTGTCATTTATTACCTCCTTCTCTTTGTTTAATTAGGCAATCAGATTATTTATCAATTCGCTCGAGGCAAGAAACTTAATGCTGGAATCAGGATTTTTTTCTTGTTTCCTGTTTTCCTGCCTTTTGCTTCCTGTTTACATATACAGCCCACCATTAACATTTATTACTTGTCCCGTAATATAAGAGGCTTCATCTGAAAGTAGAAATTTAACTGCTTGAGCTATTTCTTTCGGAGTCCCAAATCTTCTCATAGGAATCAAATTCAAAAACATTTCTTTAATATTATCAGGCAAATTCTCTGTCATCTGAGTAGCGATGTATCCTGGAGCAATCGCATTAACAGTAATTTCCCGGGATGCTACTTCCCGGGCTAATGATTTAGAAAAGCCTATTATTCCTGCTTTGGAGGCAGCATAATTAGTCTGTCCTGCGTTACCCATTAATCCAACCACAGAAGATATATTAACTATCCTTCCGTATTTATTTTTGAGCATATGCCTGATTACTGCTCTTGAGAAATTAAAAGTTCCTTTCAAATTGACTTCTATCACCTTGTCCCAATCCTCTTCCTTCATTCTCATCAATAGAGTATCCCGAGTTATTCCCGCATTATTCACTAAATAATCAATCTTCCCTAATTTCTCAATAATTTCATTAACTACTTTCTCAACCTGGTCGTTTTTAGAAACATCTAACTGGTGAAAATGTGCTTTTCCTCGTCCCTGGTTAATGTTAGAAGAAACCTGCTGCAATTTTTCCAACTGAATATCAACTAAAACAACTTCACTTCCTGCCTCAGACAAACAATAGGCGATTTCCTCTCCTATTCCCTGAGAGGCCCCAGTAATTAGGCTTATTTTTCCAGCAAAACTCATGATTTTTCTCTTATCACTTTCCAGTCAGAAAGAAGATATTTATCTAAATTTAACATTTCTATTTTTATTTTCTCCTGAACTTTTTTCGCAACAAAATCCTTAGCTAACTTAATCGCATTTTTCATTGCATGAGCATTTGATCTCCCATGTCCAACAATACACACTCCATTTATACCGAGGAGCAAAGCTCCTCCATATTCGGTATAATCTACTTGCTTGCGAAATTTTCTCAGGGCTCTTTTCATCAAAAAATATCCCAGTTTAGAGAACAAATTCTGCATAATCTCTTTTCTCATCATATAAAAAAGAACCTCAATTAAACCCTCGGTCACTTTTAAAGCGACATTACCTGTAAATCCATCACAGACCACCACATCAGCTATCCCTCGATAAATATCTTTCCCTTCTATATTTCCAATAAAATTCAAAGAAGAATTTTTCAATTCATGATAAGCTTCTTTAGTCAACTCATTCCCTTTAGATTCCTCTTCTCCGATACTCATCAGTCCAATTCTTGGATTTTTTTGTCCAAAAACACTCTCCATAAAAACTCTTCCCATAACAGCAAATTGCTTTAAATGACGAGGCTTACAATCAGTATTAGCCCCAACATCGATTAAAAGAGAAAGCCCTTTTATAGTAGGTACTATCAAAGCTAAAGCCGGTCTTTCTACCCCTTTCAAGGACCCCAAGATAGTTTTAGAAATAAACATCACCGCACCTGTATCCCCTGCACTTACAAAGGCATTTGCCTCTCCTTTTTTGACTAATTGAGCGCCAATTCTTATTGAGGAATTTCTTTTTTTCCGGAAAGAGAAAAGGCTTTCTCCCACTTTTATCACTTCTGGAGCATCGATAATGGCCACTTTAGCCTTAGGTTTTTTAAATTTCTCAAATTCCTTTTTGATTAGTTCCTCTACTCCAACCAAAAAAACTTCTATATTAAACTCCTCAGAAGCCTGAATTGCTCCCTCAACCACTGCTCTTGGGGCGTGGTCACCACCCATCGCATCAATAGCAATTTTCATTTTACCCCTCTTTTAAAACTAAATTAAATTTCTTCTTTACCGGCAATTATCTGTCTGTCTTTATAAAAGCCACATTCTGGACAAGCTCGATGAGGAATCTTAGGAGTGCCACAATTCTGACAGTATCCAAAAGTAGGCAATTTTAAAGCATCGTGAGCCCGCCTTTTTCCTTTTCTTGAAAGGGAATGTCTTCTTTTTGGATTAGCCATTTTATCCTTTACTTCTTCAGAAAAAACGTCAACTTCTGTAATCGAGGATCAACGCTGTCCACCTCACATCCACATTGACCATTTTTCAGTTCTTGTCCACAAATAGGACAAAGTCCTTGACACTCTTCAGAACATAGGGGTTTTAATGGAATGGACAGATTAAGCTGATCTAAAATTATTTGTTTTAAATCGATTTGATCATTTGCATAAAACAAATTTTCTAAATCTTCTATTTCCAGTTCTTCTTTTAACTCAAACTTTTCCACCGGTAGATAAATTAAATCAAAAGAAGAAATTATTGGATAATCAAAAGGAGAAAGACATCGACTGCAGAGTAAGTTCAATCTGGTCTTAATCTCTCCTCTGATAATAATCTTATCTCCAATTTTTTTAATCTCAGCTTTAGAGTGAACAGAGTCTAAAAAAACAGCTTCTTGCTCAACTAATTCTGAGCTGATAAACTCAAAATCTTCTGAGATCTTCATCCCCTGAGGAGGTAATTTTTGAATTTCAATTATCATTCACTAAACCTTTTATAAGAGTAGCTTATTATACCATTTTTGGGTTAATTGTCAACAACAATCTGTTGGAATGTTGCGTAAAAATCATTTGTGAACATTTTGTAAAAATCATTTATGGACATCGTT
>JBHIEE010000136.1:0-6846 GCA_046760445.1 Candidatus Aminicenantia bacterium | reverse complement strand
ATAACGAGTTTTTCAGCCGTTGCGGGATTTCGCTGCACTAAAGCAGCTATTCAGACAAAACGTCGAGGGTTTCTCCAAATTCCGAATTCACGCAAGCGCCCCGCAATCGGCTGCAAAAAATGTTAGGCAATCTATTGTCCATTTCTTACAAAATCTAAGAAGTCAAGAATGGCTTTATTGAATTCAACTGGTTTTTCCAACATTGAAATATGACTAGCATCTGCAATGACTGTTTTTCTTGAATTTGGTATTGTACGTTCAAGTAGATCTGCAACCTCTTTGCAGGCTTCTATATCATGGTCAGAAGTTAAAATTAGAGTAGGTAGATTAAGTTTATCGAGTTGTTGAATTGCAGGGGGGCTGAGTCTTCGCTGAAGATCCTTGTGAGTAAATGTCCAAAATGAAAAATCATGAATTATTTCTTCCATACGTTTATTGACATCAGGAATTGGTTTGGAGGGTCTAAGATAGTGAAGGTCAACCAAGAAATCTCTCGCAGGTTCAATCCCACTTTCCTTTAGGATAGAAGAAACCTCTCTAAAATCATCATACACTTCTTGAGCCAACGGCGATCTAAATCCACTCACCCATGGCCCAACAGCAATAAGAGAGTTGCTCATATCAGGGTAAGTGAGAACGAAATCCACGGCTATCACACATCCCATAGAAAATCCAGTGATATGGGCTTTAGATATGCCTAAATATTCTAATAAAGCTTTAAGATCGTCAGGGTGACTATAAGCTCCCCCTTCGACTGGGACAGAGGATTTTCCATAACCTCTTACATCGTAACGAATAACTTTATACTCTTTAGCAAAAACCTCGAATTGATCATCCCAGTGTCGGGAATCTCCATAGTTCCCATGAATAAGGACTATTGGATCACCTGATCCAGCAACTTCAAAATATAGCTGGGTACCATTCACTTCAGCAAAGCCACTTTCAATATTTGTTGGTTTCTTACATGTCACTAAGAAGGCCATTGACAAAAGGAATATTGGTATTAGTTTTTTCATTGTAATATCCTCACATAATATCTGCCTAACGACAAAAATAAGCTGCTGGAACATACGGCGCACTGTATTTCAAAATTTTAAAAAAACGTTTTGCGAGTACCGAAAACAAAATTCGTACATTGCTGTTCCAGTCAGCTTGATTTTTTTTGTTATACCTCATACTATATTATTTAGAAATTTTCATTTTATTTAATATTAACTACAGCAGTCTCAACCTCAGCTAACTTTTTATCTAAATCGCTTCTAGTAAAGAGATTACCATTTAAAACAACGGAATTTATTTTTTGTGTGTTGCTGATATCTTCAAGTGGATTGGCATCAAGCAATACTAAATTGGCGATTTTTCCTTTTTCAATAGTGCCAAGAGAATCCAGCATACCTAAAAATTCAGCGGGTTTTAAAGTTGCCGTTTGTAATGCTTCCATTGGGGTCAATCCTGATTCCACTAATAGCTCAAGTTCATTATGTAGACTGAATCCAGGCAGAAGATACGGTCCAGCGGGGCAATCCGTTCCTGCTAAAAATTCTACACCAACTTGGTGCATTTTTCCAACAGCTTCGAGCTGCTTTTTATGAAACATGGCATTTATAGAGGCTCCCTCAGAAGTACTATTATCAAGCATATATCCTCTCTGGATCATTCTCTCCAAAGTACCTTTCCAAGCTTCTTCCCATCTATCCGGGAAATATCTGAGAAGAGCACTGCTGGATGGGGGTGGTTCATTGGAGTACTTGTATCCACCACCTATAAGTCGCTTCATATTAAACAGAACGAGCGTCGGACATTGCCACGTGTTATTTTCTGCAAATCGCCTAAACAGCAAATCTGCTTTTTGTTCGCTGTAAGTCTCCAAAATGTATTTAATATCTTTTCCTGTCCATCCCAATTCTTCTTCTCGAGTTGAACAACCCAACAAAACACCTGTAAGGTGTTCAATTGAACGCATTCCTGCATCGGAAACTTCAGCAGCACTAAGAGTAAATGGAACATGCCCAACAAACGAAAGACCCAGCTTGTTGGCTTCATCGGCAATTGCATAAAAAGTTTCCTTTGAAATGCCCTCTAATACCTTAATAAAATCCACACCTTCATTTTTCAGCGAATCAATCGTCTGTCGACCTTCAGTTGGATTGTTGATTGGTATCTTAACACGTGATCTTTCGGGATAGCCCCACAATATTGGCCCAGATGATACGATTTGTGGTCCTAATAGTTTACCTAGTTCAATATCATTACGCCACTGCTTTAATACACCCCAATCGCTACCTACGTCTCGTACACCAGTTATCCCATTAGTAATAAATAACGAGAAATAAATATCCCTACATTGTATATCCAACTCATCTCGAACAATATGAACATGCATATCCCAAAGCCCAGGGATTATATACTTGCCTGAAGCATTTATAATTTTAGTTTTATGAGGAATTTTTACATCTTCGGTTTTGCCGATTAGAGATATTCTATTTCCTTGCACTATTACAATCATGCCTGACTTTAGAGCAGAATCATCTGGATTTATTATTGTAACGTTTGTGAACGCAATAGAATTTTCTTGATGAATTTCAGAAGAACATAAAATAAAAAGTGGATTAAGTAATAATATAAATATCAACTTCTTCATTTTAATTCTCCATAAATTCTGACAAGTTTTATTTAAGTGGTATAACGGATTACGGTTGAGCGTATTTAAGCGCTCGAAGAAATTTCAAAATTGAAAGAAACTGGACGCGTTTAAATTCCGACTCCAACCGCTGGTTATGTGTTACTTTCGATTTATTTCGCACGATTATTCTTTTGGAAAAGAAAAATGAGCATGGACAATGATCCAATTATTTTTTCGTTTTTCTAGTACCCATGTCATCCTTAAGCCACTCATTATTCCAGGCTTGCCTTGATACGTGAACTTTGTATTCGCGATGCAAGAAAGCCATGCAATGTTACCTGATTTATCAACTTTTATAACTTCATTTTCATACGAAATATCGACATTTTGAAAATAAACAGAATGCTGCTCGAGCCTTTGTTCCCATGCAATCCATCCAACAAAACGTTTAGAGGAATTGCCATCAAATATGATCATGTCAACATCATTTGAAAAAAGTTCACTAAATAAATCCATATTCTTAACACGCCAAGCTTCAGCATATTTATAAAGAATTTGTTGTACCCCTAATCTTTCACTTGTTGTATCTATTTCATCAGAACAGGATATTATTGAAAATAAAATTATGGCTAATAAGAAGAAACTGAAAATTTTCATACCAAACCTCTATTTACACTGTTGGTTGTAGTTTAATTACTTCCACATATTATGAATATTATAATCGTGAATCTTACACTATTTCAATATTGCTGACCAAATTTCCTTTCTATGCTCATAAACAGAACAGGCAATATAATTTCCATCGGGTGAAACCTGAGGATAAATTACCTCCCGGTCATGATTTGTAATCTGTACTTTATGTTTGCTGTTGAGAGAAATCTTAAATATCTGGTGATGTCCCTCTGTTAACGCCGAATAATAAATATGTTTTCCATCATTACTAAAATCAAGCCCACCCCAACGGGCAAAACAGGTATATTCAACAATTCTTCTTTTTGTTTTGTTATCAAGATTAACTACCCAGATGACTCGCTTAAAGCCACCCAAATCTTCCTCGAATGCAATTTCATTACCTAAAGGGGACCAAATAGCCACAAGCACATCACCATCTAACTCTCCGGTGGGAACTCTCGATATAGTTCCTTTCTGGTCTTTTTGATTTGAATATTCAAATATCCAGGGCGCATGTTTATCATCACCTTCCGCTATAGTTGTAAAAACCATTTTGCGGCCATGAGGCGACCAGTCGCACATGCAAGTTTCAATTCCTGGATTGACAAGCATCTGTTCTAATCCACTTTCACTATCCAGAATCCAAATGCCATCTGTGCTTCCGGGAGCTCTGTAAGAAGTGACAGGAGATGGACTTCTATGAGAATGATATGCTAATACTTTTCCATCAGGTGACCACATTTGAAACATATCCTCATGATAACCGCCACTTCAGGATATAGTTCTTTTACTACCTGCCTCAGACTATCAATTTCAACGGAAGCGATATCCCAATTCATCGGAAAATCCATCAGTCGAAATTGTCCGTAAGAAGTTGAAATTTTATTCCCTTTGGGATGCCAGCAGGGCAAAAAAGCATTTTCGTTTATGATTTGTTTTATATGACCATCATATAAAGATACTAAACCAATGCCGAGAGATGCTTTTATCGTTGCCCAATAGATTCTGTTATCTTTTATACCGATAATAACATCTTCTCCTTCACCTCCAATTATCTTTGTCATTGATTTATTCTTTATATTCAAAGAGAATATATCCAGATCACGATCAGCTACTGCTTTATGTATGTTTTTCGCCTCAAAAGGTTTGTCACTGACCATGCTGATTAGTAATGATTCATCATCTGGGGTGAAATAGACGGGTTCAATTGCATCAAGACTGTCTATTAATACAGCATATTTTTTTTCATGCAAATAATATATTGTCAATTTATTAGAAAGCCCTTTATCTTCTGAAATAACCGCTAATAGATATCCATTATTAGAAAAAGTCATATAGCGGGGATAAATATTAGGAATGGCTAAAATCGCATTCGAGTTATCTTCTTCGGCTATCCATATTCCTTTTTGTTGATCTCTCTCCAAATAATATGCAATATTTTTTCCGTCTTTCGACCATACCACTCCTTTTGAAGATACTGGTACATTAATCTCAACGTCTTGCTTGAAAATAAAATATTCTTTATGACTCTGTCTTTTTTTCGTACCTATAATTTCAATTTGTGCTCCATTCCCTTGCCAAGAGAATCCTTTTACACGATCAAATCCGAAGGAACTTGAAATATCTTTCTCTTGGTCAAAAGGAAAATCCAACACCTTTAATTGTCCTTCACGAATATAGGCTATTTGGGATCCATCCGGAGATAATTCCGGCCAGGTATAAAAATCACGGTAGAGGGTTCTTGGAGCCCACGAATGTAGTTCTTTTTGGTTTTCAACTGTTTGCCACTTTTTAATTGGTTGGCAAGAAAACAAAACAATAACTACAATAAATAATTTCAAAAATTTATGTAAAATTAGTTTCATAGTTTTCCTTAATGAGTTGTTTTATTTAGATGATATATTATCTATTAGAAACATTAAAATTACCACCAAACTTCGCCCAGTGTGCATTGTCAGGGAGCTGCAGCGTGACTACTTTATGTCGATCCAGATGCAGTTTAGGAAGAGCCATTTGGAGCCCTTCTTCACGAGCGTTGCGCTCCAACGACCATTAGTAGTGACCTGTTCCCCGTTGCCATTGACAAGAGTATGCGTGTATGTCACATTTACCACAGCGGTGGCATCCGCAATTTCGATGGCGACTGGCGTCATCTGGAAGTCAATGACTTTAAACTCCTTCAGGAACTCAGCTTCGGCATCCAGGAAAGCTGCCCTGTTCAACGGGGAAGCCTGTGAGAGATCCCAGGCCACGAAGCGCTCGTGATAAAGAGGCGCAAGCTCCTCAACCTTACCTCGTTTCTCGGCGTCGACGGCAGCCTGCAAGACACTCAGTGCTTGGAGTTGGCTTGGCGACCATTCGTCCGAGCGTGCTAGTGAAGATGCAAAAACGAACAAACAGACAATAAACAACACAAACGGTATCAAGCTAGTAGGCTTCATGGTTTCCTCCTTAAAAATTTTGATATTAAAAAAAGTAAAAGAATTAAAAATTAATCTTTTTAAAAATGTTTTTTATATTGAAAATGAGGTGTTTCTCTTTTGTTTCTTGAAAAAGCGTGGACCTTTATTGTGCCTGTTTATCACTACTATAACTTATTACTACAATTTTCCATTCGTCATTAATTTTTTTCCATACACAGAAATATTTTCCTTTGTCTTCAATTTGGTTTTCGCCTTGTTGCAAAACTGTTCGATTCCATCCAATATCATATGCCATATCACCAGAATTTGAAATTACAATTTTATTTGGACCACCTTCAATTGAAACAATTGGTAATTTAAAGAACTCTTCATAAAAATTTTTAATAGCTTCTTTTCCTTCAAATTGAGGCATATTCGGTCCCTGTATAATTGCATAATCAGCATAGATATTAACTATAGTTTCCAAGTCTTTCCTCATTTCAGCTTCAAATGCTTCAGAATTTAGAGATCTAATTTTACTTTCTTCGGCTGCAAAGTCAATTTTCTTGCCAGATGTGCATGAAATAAAAATTATTAGCAATAAACAAAATAAAATTCCAAGAATATTTTTCATGGCACCCCCCATTTCTGTTTTTAATTTTACACTAAATATTTTATTAAAAGCATAACGACAGAGTTCAACGGCGGCGGATTTATCCGCCGTCTGCTGCAACGACTGGTTAGACAGTTAAATAAAACTATTCTGCTCATTTTATTTTGCCACCATTATCCATACCTGTACACCGACCAATACTGTCATTAGTACAGAAATTATCAACATCCACCTGGTTAATACAGTACTCCTTTTGTTAAACCTCTCTATAGCCTGCTTCAGTTTTTCTAAGGACTTTTGATTAGCATATAGTAGCTCGATATTCACTCTATCAGCTATAGTAGGGTCTCCTCCTGGTATTGCCCCGCTTCCCATTACATAACCCGTCTTTCTAATTTTCTTCATAAGGTTTTCTAATGTCTCGTTTCCCATTTTATAATTTCCTCCTTCAATGCGTCCTGAGTTATATCATCATTACACTTTTGGATAACAGTGAACCGCCATCTGTCTAACGCTAAGGTTAACCTGCAAAACCG
>JBHIEE010000135.1:0-6864 GCA_046760445.1 Candidatus Aminicenantia bacterium | reverse complement strand
ACTCCTTATCTGGGTTAATTCTCTTATAGAACCTTGATGCCTGTTGCCTGTTTGCTGAATACAGATTCTTGCCTAAATCTTTGTCCCACCAGAAAATGTCTTTGAGTTGCAGAAATTCCTGTAGGTTTTCGTATTCTTGTTTCAGAAGTTCCTCTTTGATATTAGTCAAATCAACAACTTTAGCCTTGATTATTTTCTGAACCATCAAATCACTTTTTCTCAGTCCTAATTTTGTCTACAAACCTTTTAACAAGATACGCGACCTGTTTGTAGACTTGAATTTTATTCTCCATACACCAAATTTTAAAGGCGATCCATTCCTCAGGAGTAAGAAATCCCGTTCTGGTAATATTGCTCGTTCCTATTTTTACTCCCGTTCCTACAGTTTTTATTGACCTTCGTTTCGGTTTTTTCACTCTTCGCCGTACCATATCTAGCGACCTGTGATAGAGAAATCAAAATTTCTTGATTTTTCCTAAGCAAATTTTAAACTTCTGGGTATATAAACATTTCGACATCAAGGTTATTAAGTTTATTACGTTTACCCTAGGGTAAATGAAAATAAGTTTAGAATCACTACTTCTTTTTAGAAGCCAAACTTATATATTTGCGACGGTTCTCAAAGCGTTCCTTAAGAAGGTTCTTTGCAACAAAGAGATTCACATAGCGTAAAGTCGTGGCAGGGGGTTCCCCCAGATTCTTTATCAGATCCTGAATCCAAAGTTCCTTACCTTTCAACACTTTTTTAATTCTGTCAAACCAATATTCCCAATAGCCTTTCATCTCTCCACCTCTCACTCATCTTCACCTAATACCCATTGCAAAGCCCTTTTATACCCTCTTTTCCACATGGCTTTAAGTTTGTCATCATAAGTTGAGGGCGGCTCGGGCACATTAAAAAGTCTTTGTCTAATAGCATATTCTTTTTTCGCATATTCTTTTTTCATATATCACATCTCACTAATTATTATTCAAACCATAACTATTTATATCTTAGAAAATTGAGAAAAGATTTTCCTCTGTCTATAATAGTAGTAGCTGTTCCAAGTTACAGCATAGAGCTTGAGACAAGAAAAACCAATCAAAGATATTCTTAGGGCATCATAAAAGGAAAACCAGAACAGATCAAGCCATAGAACTAATAGTATCAACAAGATAATGTTTTCGACCAGAATCTTCCAACCATAGAAAACTCCTTTTGGGCCGTAGGTCTTTAACAATCTTCTCGTCTCAGGGTTACGCTCGTCTTCGATACAGTTAGGAAAATCTTTCGCTATCTTGTAGGTAGTTAAATCATCCAACAGATACAAGCCTATCGCCAACAAGATTAGTTCAATCATTCAATCTCCTCTATCTCGCAGTTCCCACCCTTCTTGTGCCAATGGTTTAAGTGAAGCTTTAAAGAAGATTCGCCTATTATGAAGACTTTGTGGAATTTGCAGTAGTATCTCTTCATTTATGTTTCACCATCATAACTAATCCATTTCATACAATCATAACAGAACGGTTCTCTCGGATTCCAATGGTCAAACCATTCCTTACAACTTTTACATACAGGCATATCAATCACGATTCACCGTATCCCGACAACCTTTGTCAGTAGGGAGAGCAAAGTAGGTGTACTAATCGAACATGTTGAATGAGCTTTCATACCTTCACTCTCCTTTCTACCTCAACAAGCTTTTCGGAAGGAAGTCCAACTGCCAACCACAGTTCTCTTCTCGCAGATTCATTCAAGACTCGATCTTCTCCCTTTTCCGAGCTGAGGTCACCTCACTACATTATAGGGTTTATTTAAGAAATAGTTTATACCCCCCTTTTCAATCTCCCCTCTCCATACCAATCTTTCTATGATACTTTTCACTTCACTGGCTTCTATGTTCAGGATCGTGGCCATTTGGATTATTCTCGGCTCTGCTACTACACCATTTTTCTCATACTCATTTTTTATCAGAGTTAGCACAATATTTGATTTATCCATTGTAGAAAAATGAGAAGTGAAACTATTTATTTTAATCTGCTCAAAAATTCGGTTTTAGTGTATGCGTATCCACCGGTCAGTTCTTTTAATTTCGAGAACAAATCCTGTCCTTCTAAATAATAAAGGTATGAGTTGAAGATCTTTTTCGGGTTTATCTTGAAATCGTATTTGCTCGATGGACAAGATGATTTGAATAGACTTGCAAACTTGGTCCTTCTTATCAAGACGCCCTTCCTTCTCAGTCTGATGTATAGCCTGGTTGTCATATCAAACCCGAGTTCCTCTTTGATCTCAAAACCAAATTTCGGTGACTCGAGGATTTCCACGATTTTTTTCTCACATGGGCTCAATGCTTTCATCTTCTAAACCTGTATCGAATCTTCTCAACAGTTCCAATATCTCCCTGTCATTCCTATCTCAATTTTCATTTATATCAACTTCTTCAAAGTTTTTTGAAAGCTTTCCTCAAAATTTTTTCTTGAGATGAGATCCCCCTCGATAGTTCCAATTCCATGTTCCACACTCAATAATTGGGCTATTAAAAAGAAAAATCCTGAGTAGAACTGGCGATGAAACCCGTTACTAAGAAGTGGTCGTCTGTATGTTGTAACTTGGGCCTCAAACTTCTCGAACAGTTTTACCCATTCTTCAACTTTCTTTTTGTCGCTTTCTCTGATAAGATCAAGACATTTGAACATAAACCAATCGCGAACATTACTCCAGTCAGTTATGTCTAAATTTTCATTTTCTGTTAAGTTCTTAAAAAGTCTTACAGCAAGTTCTTTATCATCCATTTCAATCATCTTCATTTTTCAATTATTGAAAAGTATCTCCCGCATTTTTTACACTTAAACTTCAACCTCACACTACCATCGCTGAGAACATCCATACCTTTTCTTATCAACACTTTGCCATCACAATATTTACACTTCATTTTTTAACCTCTTTTTTAAAAAACTCATTCCATAATTCTTCTTATGCCAATCACTCGCATTCTGTAAATACTCGTGGTGTAAGTGCCATAACGCTACAACAATTGCGTCTTCTGGTGTGCTCGGATTCCATTTCTTGTTTTCTTTTTTGAATTCCTCATCTTCTAAGACTTCTTTGATTTTATTATAAACGAATCTCCATCCCATAAGATCACCTACTATATATAGTATCAAATCAAGAAAAGATACCATTTAGTTCCTTTTTGGTTTCTATATGGAAACTATATGGTTATAGAAGATATTTAATCTAAGATTTTTACTTTCTCATCCAGAATTTCTTTTATTTTTTCTCTTTTCCTTTTCTCTTCGATTCTCACTTTCTCATAGATTTTAGGATCGACAAAGTAAGGAAAAGGTTCGGAGAAAAATATTGGAAGGTTAGGAATCAGGGCAAGATGGTTTCGGTGATAGATATAGTGATAACTCCCTATCCTGATGTTCAGGTTAGAGTGAGAGAAGAATTAAAAAGAATTGGAGAATTATAAATTAAACTAAATCCAATCTTATTATACAGAAACAACAAATAGGATTTAAATCATTATCGAAAAAAAGTTTATCTCTCCAATAGTATTTCTTACAGTATTTACACTTTGCTCTTATCGGCAGTTGCTTAAGTTTTGTAAATTTCATTATCATAAAAATCACTAAAAAATCTTAATGAGAGAGGATAAATAAACTCTCTCAAAAATCTTCAGGGTATTCCCTTTCGGGTTCTATGTATTGATGTTCTAGATCGTTCACTTCCCTATTAGCCAAAGTAAGTTTCAAAGTTATCTTATCAGGGTTTGAGAGAACGAGTTGTAGTGGATTGTTGTTGCCTATTCTCAAAACAAACTCATCTGTAAAGGCGTTTCTTCCCAAATCAAACATATTGGTTAAAGAACCCCATTCATATATCGCTGAAACTTTGAAATCGTTTTGTGCCATAACACTCAAGTCTTTGTTCGGATTAGTGTTGTATCTCGGTATCTGTGTTATTACCTGCTGGTATTGGTTGAATGTCGTCAAAATCAAAAAATCCTTTTCTGCTATTATCTTCACTTCACCCCCTGTATCATATCCGTAACTTCTTCTTCCTGTTCCCAATAGGGTTTCTATGTCTTTTAACCCTGTTTTGAAATCTTTCTTGCTTATCGGTATTTCCACATCAATTCTTTTCTCAAACTCCTTTTCCACTTTGTCTATCTCATCTCCGTCAATTTCCTTTTCATCTATCGAATACAAAGGCAACACAAACCTTTTCTTCACTTCTCTTTTCTTGTTTCTTTCATTCACTTGTTCAACTACCAAATGTCCCTTTCCATCAACTGTTAATCTCGCCAAATGCCCCCAACCACTATAAACTCTTTTCATAGCAGTTAAGAAATCATCTAACCTAACTTTCAATACTGTTTTCTCTGGAACTTTGTATTCGGCAAATCCAGATTTTCTCATAAAGAAATTAACCACAGCGTATCTGCCATCGTTTGTTTCTTTAATTCGTAGTCCGTCTTTATCGAACATCAGTTTTACTGAATTTACTAATGGTTTCATAGCCCTTAAACTCGCTAAAAAGGTTTCGCTACTCGTCACTACTTCAAAACTCTCTTTTGGCTTAGAAGTTTTTATTTTCTTAGCCATATTCTCACCAATAGTAAGGAATAAAATTAAGAAAGTGCCGATAAAAAATTTTCGCCATTCGGCACTATGGCACTAACTCCAATCTATCGAAGAATTGTTCTTTATAGCCCTTTTAATCCTGAAGAAAGTTCTTCTTGAATAACCTGTTTCAGTTATGAACCGAGATATTTGCTCTTTGATAGATAGATTGCTTTCCATCAATTCTAAAACAATTTTCTTCAAAGGATTTGTATTTTTTATTAAAATATCTTTAATAATTTCTTTCCACGCTTGTCCATTCAAAACATCTGGATAATTCTTGTAATATTCATAGATAATAGAAGATTGTATCAAAGTTCTGAAGTTTAGGTTTTCTGTCGCTTCTGTTGTATTTTTTCTGATGAAGTCTACGATTTTTAAATCAATTTTTAATACCTTTGCCAATTCATAGAAAATCTTTATCAACTCATCGTAAGAGAAATTTAACCTATAAACTAATGCTCTCGAAAAAAGACTTTCTATTATTTCTTTGTTTTTGCTCGGTATCTTGTTTAAACACAATATTATTTTTCCGTTGAACTCGAAATTTAGGGGGGCTTTTAACTTCTCGGTTGAACTGTAATAACTCACCATTCTAATATCTTTAGCACTCTCCCATAGACACGCTTTTAGGAGTGAAATCTTAGTCAAGTCATCGAGTATTTTTTCAACATCATCTAAGAATATTATCT
The DNA here is from genome assembly GCA_046760445.1 of Candidatus Aminicenantia bacterium. Lineage (GTDB taxonomy): Bacteria > Acidobacteriota > Aminicenantia > JdFR-78 > JdFR-78 > JBHIEE01. The sequence continues at coordinate 1,561 of JBHIEE010000135.1, read as the reverse complement.
TATCTTTGTTAGAATAGAGCAGATGATACAATTCCAAAGCAGTTATGTATGAGTTCAAGTAAATATAGTCTTGGTTTATCCTTAACCCCAATTCATTTAGTGTCGAAAGAACAGTAAAAGTCTTACCCAAACCACCATTAGAAATCAAGATTAAGCCGTTATTATTTCCCTTTACAGTTATTTTAACCAATTCTTTGACTTGCCTAAAGTATTTGTCTAATTCTGGACTTGAAACTTTTATCTTCTTGATTGCTTTCTCAAATTGTTCTTTAACATACTCTTGCTCAAGTAAGTTTGCCTGTTGTTCTAAGTATTCTTGCTCATCTTTCTGGTATTCAACAAATTTCCCCACTATGTTATTGAAGTTCTCGCTGAAACTAAGAGAATTATCCCAATAACTTTCTAAATCAAATGACGCAGGATCACTAAATCCTTTTTTCTTTAACGCTTTGATAATTTTTTCCTTTCTTTTTTTGGTTAATCGAACCATTTAAAATCCCTATAACCTTTCAATATCCCCGATTATTAACCCTGTGCTGATTAGATGGTCGTGTTTGTCTTTCAACTTTGCTATGAAGTCATTAACCTTTTCATCTGCTTTTTCTTCGTTTTTCGCATTTACTACTATCGTTCCATAAATGGCGATTAATTGTTCAAATCTCATTTCAACACCAATAATAAGAACAAAACTTAAGAAAAGAATAATTCAATTCCCTACGGCATAATCCTTTTCACAGATTATACACCAAACCATCTTAATCACTTTGATTACAAACTCCATCTGGAAAAATATCCAATTTATTTTCACAGTTTGGACATCTCATTTCCATATCTCCAAACGAATTTTCTTTATAAGTTCCTGTTTTTTCATCAAATTCGTAAGTAGAATATTCAGTTTCCCAAACTCGTTTTAATTCTTTTTTACAATTCGGACATTTAGGACATTTAAACATTTTAATCATCTGTATCGAATAATCTACCAAAACTTTCATCAGTATTTGGTTTATGAACTAATCCACATAAAGAACACACTAAACCGTGTTCTGTTTTTATAAGTCTATGATTTCCACACTCGCAAACTAATTTACTCACTCTAAATCACACTCAAACATACTAACTGACATCTTTTCAGTTTCAATATCTCTTATGTGTTCTTTCTTAAGTTTTTCTATTTTGTTTAATGCTTTAAACTCGTTCTTGTAAACCATAACATCATTAACTAAACCCTGAAATTCTATCACAACAACATAGACTTTCATTCAACCACCGTTATATCAAACTTCTTGTGTAATTTCAAACACTCTATCATATCATTAAACTTGACAATAAAACCACACTTTAAGCAAATGAATACTTCATTTTCTGTGTCTATTCTATAATCTGTGTGAGTTATCATCATCTCACCAATTCTACATCAGTTACTTCTTTGTCACAACTATTACAAAAATACTCGTAAATTCCTACATCTTCTTGTAGCAATTCATCTCTTATAGTATCTCCCTCGTCAATAATTTCTACTGCGTCAGCATTTTTTCTTATGAAAGTATCACACCCACAAAAT
>JBHIEE010000134.1:0-6898 GCA_046760445.1 Candidatus Aminicenantia bacterium | reverse complement strand
TGACCCCCGATAGTATAAATCCTTTAGATTTAACTACGGGGCAGGCAAAATTCCAATTGGTTTCGGCTTGCCCCGTCCCATCCTGAGCGATAAGCGAAGGATTGGTTCGGGGTCATTCGGTAATTGGAATTTGAATATTATTTGGTGCTTGGTGCTTGGTGCTTGGAATTTATACTATGAAGGTTGGTTTAATTACTTTTCATACTTTTTTTCAGCCAGGCGGAGTAAAAAGACATGTTTTAGGATTGTATAAAGAATTTAAGAAAAGGGGAATTGAAGCAAAAATTATTGTTCCCAGAAGAAAGAAATCAGAAAAATATGGCTCAGATGTTATACTTTTGGGAACCTCTTTTCCAATGAATTTTACCGGAAGCCAGTCAGACTTTAACATAAATTTTGATCCCATCGCTATTGAGAGGACTCTAAAAAGAGAAAAATTTGATGTTTTACACTTTCACAACTTTGGCCTTCCTTCTATTTTGCAAATTTTAATCAGCCCTTCTGTTACCGATACTTTGAATATTTTAACCTTTCATTCTAATATCAGGGGAAATAAGTTTTTGGAAAGCTTCCCCAGTCTTTTATATCTCTTAGACAAAATTTGTCAGTGGAAAATAGATGGAATAATAGGAGTAGCCCCCTTAATTTTAGATTATTTCAAATACTATCATGGCCCTAAAACGGTTATTCCAAACGGAATAGACCTTGATAAATTCAATCCAAAAGTTCCCCCCATTAGAAAATTTACTGACAAAAAAATAAACATCCTATTTGTTGGTAGAATAGAAGAAAGAAAGGGCCTAATTTATCTGCTCAGGGCTTTTAAACTCTTGGAAAAGAAATTTTCCAATCTGAGATTAATTATTATTGGGGAAGGACCTTTAGAAGAAGAATGTCAGCAATATGTTAACGAAAATAATCTAAGAGAAGTTATTTTTGAGGGGCAAATCACAAAAGAAATTCCTTCTTATTATAAAACTGCCGATATTTTTGTCAGTCCAGCTATTTTTGGAGAAAGCTTTGGCTTAGTTCTCGCGGAAGCTATGGCCTGTGGAGCTCCGGTTGTGGCTTTTGCCAATCAAGGTTATAAAAGTTTCTTAAAAGGAAAAGCAGCCGAGAAATTCTTGACAAAACCCAAAGATTATAGGGGATTAGCTAAAAAAATTGAAATTTTAATTAAAAACCCAAAATTAAGAGAAAAAGTGGCTGAGCAGGGGATGAAAGAGGTCAAAGAATATTCTTGGACCACCGTGGCCGATCAGGTTTTAGATTTTTATAAACTCTCTCAAAAAAGTAAAGCAAAAAGGAGAGAAAATGACCTCTCCCTTGAAAAAATAATTAAAAAGCTAACTAGCGAAGACATCTTGGACTGGATAAATCGCCTTCTTGAATAAGAGAATTGTTTGTTTTAAAACCAAAATTCATAGGTCCGACCTATGGACATTTAGTAATGTGACGAAGCCTTGCTTCGTCACATTTCAAGCTGAATTTTAATTTAAAGTGGTCTAAAGGGTCAGACCTGAGTCTGACCCTCTCTAATTATCGTGATTATAGATTAAAGTTTCTTTATCTTTGGTCCTTCTTTCGTGTCCTCAACCCAATATCCTAATTTTTTTATTTTCTTTCTGATCTCATCAGCTTTTTTCCAATCGCTCTTTTTGCGATATTCTTCTCTTTTCTTAACCAAGCTTCTTATTTCTTGAGAGATTCTTGGTTTTTTAACTTTTGCTAAATTTAGGCCAAAAATCTTATCAAAATCTAATAAAAGCTGATGTTTTTCTTCGTCTAGCATCTTTTTGTCTTTGATTAAATCCCACATTAAAGCCAGGGCTTTGGGCGTATTTAAATCACCATTAATAAAATTTAAGAATTTTTTCTGATAATCTTTTATTCTCCTGTCTCCTGTCTCCTGTCTCCTGTCTCTTGTCCTCATTTCTCTTACTTTTTGATAAAGATTGTCTAAGGCATTCTGGCTGGCCTTTAATGCTTTCCAGGAAAAAGTTAGCTTTGAACGATAATGAGAATTCAAGCATAAATAACGATAGGCAAGCGGGTTGAATCCCTTTTTGATTAAATCTTCTAAAATGACAATATTTCCTTCTGACTTTCCCATCCTACCCTCTTTTAAAATTAAAAATTCTCCATGGAGCCAATATCTGGCGAAAATCTTCCCATAGGCAGCTTCAGCTTGGGCAATTTCATTTGTGTGGTGAATCTGAATATGGTCAATACCACCACAATGAATATCAAAAGGGATTCCAAGTTTTTTTATTGACATTACAACACATTCTGTATGCCAGCCCGGGAAACCCCGAGCCCAAGGAGAACTCCATTCCATTTCTCTTTTAACCCCTGGAGGACTAAATTTCCATAAGGCAAAATCAGTTGGATTTTTCTTCCCCGGAAGCATCTTTACTCTTACTCCGGGCTTTATCTCTATCTTTTTCTTTCCCCATAATCTCCCATAAGTTTTTAATTTTGAACTATCAAAATAAATTCCATCAGAAATTTTGTAGGTAAAGCCTTTTTTCTCTAAAATTCTAATTAAATTTATCTGGTCTTTTATGGTTTCGGTTGCCTTCATCCAAATATCGGGCTCTTTGATATTCAAAAGTTTCAAATCTTTCTTGAAAGTCCTGGTATAGAAATTAGCGATTTGCCGGGCAGTTTTTTTCTCCCTTTTTGCCGCCACCTCAATTTTATCTTCTCCAACATCAGCATCAGATGTTAAATGACCAACATCAGTAATATTCATGAGATGTTTTACTCTATAACCATTATATTCTAAAATTCTCCTTAAAATATCTTCAAAAATATAAGTCCTCAAATTACCAATATGGGCAAACCAGTAGACAGTTGGGCCACAGGTATAAAGCCCAACCTTCTTATTTTTTAAGGGTTTAAAAGCTTCTTTTTTTCGAGAAAGAGTATTGTAAAGTTTTAACATATTGGATTATTCTACCAAGAGTCTTTTATTTCTTCAAGATTTATGATAAGATAAGAAAAATGAGAAAGATAGATACTATTGTTGCTCTTTTAGCTGGAGAAGGGGTAGCCTGGTTATTTTATGGGCTTTTAAGAGGTTATGGAGTAAAGGAAATAGAGTTTTTGAGCTGGATTTTAGCGATCTTACTTCCGATTCTGGCAGTAGCTGGACTCTGGATTTGCTATTTAATTGGAAAGAAATTTTTGTTTGTTTTTCAGGCCGCAAAGTTTCTTCTGACCGGAGTTTTAGCCACCTTGTTTGATTTAGTAATTTTGAATTTTCTAATTTGGGCTTCTGGTTTGGCTACCGGTTTAGCTTTCACCACTTTCAAAGGAATTTCTTTTCTTACGGCTACTTTCGCCAAGTATTGGGGGGATAAATTTTGGGCTTTTGAGCAAATGGAAAAAGTGGGGATGGGAAAGGAAATGACTCAATTTTACCTTGTTACTCTGATTGGTTTGGGAATAAATGTAGGGATTGCCTCTTTGATAGTTAATATAATCGGTCCTCAATTTGATACCCCGCCTAAAATTTGGGCAAATATTGGCGCAATTATTGCTGCTTTCGTTAGTGCAGTCTGGAATTTCCTTGGATATAAATTTATCGTATTCAAAAAATAACCCTACGAATTACGAATCTTTACGAATATACGAATTACGAATTTTATAAAAGAGATTTATGCCAAATTTAGTTCTATATAGAAAATATCGCCCCCAAACTTTTGCTGAAATTATTGGTCAAGAACATATTGTCAAAACTTTAACTAACGCTATTTCAGAGGGAATGATTTCTCATGCCTATTTGTTTTCTGGCCCGAGGGGGAGCGGGAAAACAACCATTGCTCGACTTTTAGCCAAAGCAGTAAATTGCGAAAATCGAAAAAAAGGAGAGCTTGAACCCTGTAACAAATGTAATTCCTGCCTTGAAATTATGAAAGGAAACTCAATGGATTTAATTGAAATTGATGCTGCCTCTCATCGCGGAATTGATGATATTAGGGAATTGAGAAATGGTATTCGCTTCGTTCCCACAAAATCAAAATATAAAGTATTTATTGTAGACGAAAGTCATCAATTAACCAAAGAAGCTGCCAACGCTCTTTTAAAAACATTAGAGGAACCGCCAGAACATGCCATTTTTGTTTTAGCCACAACTGAAGCTCATAAAATGATTCCCACAATTATTTCAAGATGCCAAAGGTTTGATTTTCTAAAACTCACCTCACCAGAAATTATAAAAAAGTTGAAAATTATTTCCGAAAAAGAAAAAATTGAAATTGAGAAAGTAGCTTTAGAATTAATTGCTCTAAATTCTGAGGGCTCAATTAGGGATGCCGAAAGCTTATTGAATCAGATTTTCACTCTTTATGGAGGCTCAGAAAAAGAAATCAAAGCCGAAGATATTAAAGATTTACTGGGGTTAGTTGAAATAGGGCTTGTTAGTAAATTCACCGATTTCCTTTCTCAGAAAAAGACTTCTGAGGCAATTAACTATTTGAATGAAATCACTGAAAAAGGGTCAAATTTAGATGAGTTCGCCAAAGCCCTGATTAATTATTTGAGACAGGCATTAGTTTTAAAAATAATGGGAACCCAAGGAAATCCAATTATTTCTGGTTTAACAAGAGAGCAGGTCCAAAAACTTACAGAACAAGCAGATAATTTTAAAGAAGAAGATTTGAAAAAAATTTTAAACCTCTTTTTGGAAGCCCAAAACAGAATGAAATATTCGCCCATACCCCAATTGCCCCTGGAATTGGCAATAATCGAATCTTGTGGAGAAGTTTAAAATCAACTCTTGTTTTTTCTGAACCACGGTGATATAATAAAAATAATATAAATCGTGGTTCATCATGATTGAGAAAACCAAAGAAAAAATACAAGCAATAAAACTAAGAAGAGAAGGGCTTTCTTATAATGAAATTTTAAAACGAGTCCCGGTTGCAAAATCCACTTTATCTTTATGGTTAAGAAGTGTTGGACTAGCAAAGAGACAGAAGCAGAGATTAACGAAAAAGAGATTGGCTGGTGCTCTTAGAGGAGCAATGGTAAAAAGAAGTCAAAGGATAACTATCACCAAAGAGATAAAAAAGAAAGCCCGGAAAGAGATAGGGGAGCTATCAAAACGAGAATTATGGCTTATTGGAACTGCTCTTTATTGGGGAGAAGGACAGAAAGAGAGAACTAGGGGAGCCTTAATTGGGTTAGGTAACTCAGATCCTAATTTGATAAAAATATTTTTGAAATGGCTTAAAGAGATTTGTAAAATCCCTAGACAAGATATCCTTTTTCGAATATTTCTCCATGAAACTGCTAAAAATCGATTAAGTGAAGTAAAAAATTATTGGTCGACACTCACTGGATTTCCGATAAACAATTTTCAAAAAATTACTTGGAAGAAAAATAAAATTAATACTAAACGGAAGAATATCGGGAAAGACTACTACGGATTATTAAGAGTGATTGTTAGAAGAAGCACGAATTTGAACCGAAAAGTCGAGGGTTGGATAGAAGGTATTTATAAAAATTGCGGGGTCGTCTAACGGTAGGACATTGGGTTTTGGCTCCAAGAATTTAGGTTCGAGTCCTAACCCCGCAGCAAAGTGTTGCCCAGATGGTGGAAGCGAATGAGTTAATAGACAAGATTGATCACCTCGTAGATGATGAGTTCAATTTTATTAAAATTCACATATTGAACAACCCATCAGAGATGCGAAGAATTGTGGATAGCTGTATGATAACAGATCTAATGGGAGCCATTGGGTCGAATGGTAATGTTTATCCCTGCAACTATCATCCTAGGGTTGGTGGCTTTAGTTACGGAAATGCTATTGAGGAGGATTTCCAGAAAATATGGGAGGGTAAAAAAAGAAAGGAGATAAAACAAAAGTTACCGTCAATATGTCCAGAGGTATGTGACCCCTTTAAGAATCGAGCTAATAAATTATTTCCAGCAATTAAAGAATATCAGATGAAACATGGTAAAGAAAAGACAAAGAAGTTAATAAATAAGATTATAACGTGTGTCTAACAATAAAAAACCATAATTAATTAAATAATTAAATCTGTGAGAGCACCCTATCAAATCTTAGCGCTTCCCTTTGTAAAGGAAGGAGAAAAATATTATTACGCAATATTTAAAAGGAAAGATTTAAATGTATGGCAGGGTATTGCAGGGGGAGGAAGAGAGGGCGAAAAACCGATTGAAACTGCGAAAAGAGAAGCATATGAAGAGGCATCGATCGATAGAGGATCACGTTACATTAGGTTAGCATCTATTTCCACTACACCGGCCGTAAAGGTTTGTGGATTAAAATGGGGAAAAGAAATTATTATGATCCCCGAATTTGCATTTGGCGTTGAATTACCTTCAAGGCGACTAAAAATTGGCAACGAACATACTCAATACTTATGGCTTAGTTGCAAGGATGCCATAAATAAATTAGAGTGGGACAGCAATAAAGCAGCGCTTTGGGAATTAGACCACCGGTTGAAAAACGGAAGTCTTGATGATATAGAAAAAAATGCCCAAGCCATAAGAAGGTTTTTATAGTGGCAATTCCTCAGGCAAGGGGTGTTAATTAGAAATTTCGTTTTAGCTTTGGAGTAAAAAATTAAGGCTTATGAATATTCTTGTTTTAGGAGGCACTTATTTTATAGGGAGAAGGCTCGTTGAGAAGTTGATTCAGAGTGATCACAGCCTCACTCTCCTTAACATAGATACGAAGGAGGTTTTTTCTGAAATACGCACTATTAGAGCTGATCGGCATGACCGAAATGCAATGAAAAAAACACTACAGAGCAGAAGTTTCGATGTAATACTTGACATTTCTGGTTATACTCGAAGTGATGTAGAAATTATACTTGACTGTCTAGATAATAATAAAATCAAGCAGTATATATTTTGCAGTAG
>JBHIEE010000133.1:0-6916 GCA_046760445.1 Candidatus Aminicenantia bacterium | reverse complement strand
TGAAAAATCAAAAAATCTTAAAATTTTTTCCAAGGAAATTGAGTCTTTTATATTGAAAAAAACTCTTAGTTTTAGGGAACAGCTATTTACTTTTCCTATTTGAAATTAAAGGTTGAGAATGGGGAGTAGCTTGACTTTTGGCTTTTAGTAATGCAAAATACAATTAGCGATGTACGGTTCAGATAGAAAGAATTATCCAAAATTTGTTTTGATTCAATTGGAGGATTAAATGCGTAGCCATAAAGAGCAATACATTGTAGATGCTACTGGAAAAAAGCATTCAGTAGTTATTCCTGTCGAAGAATATGAAGAACTATTAGAAGATTTGCATGACTTAGCCATTGTTGCTGAAAGAAGAAATGAACCAAATATTTCATGGGAAGAAGTGAAGAAAAAACTGAAACGTGATGGGCTCATTCAAAGTTAAGTTAAAACCATCTGCCGAGAAAGACCTTCGTAAAATTTCACCTGATAGGTTGGAAATATTACGCAGGGAAATTGATAAACTTGCTGACAATCCATTTCCGCATAAATGTCGAAAGCTATCTGGAACAGAAGGATTGCTTAGACACCGTATTGGTGATTATAGAATTATTTATGAGGTAAATATTAAAAAGAAAATAGTCATCATCTACTATATTAGACATCGAAAAGAAGCATATCGTAATGTTTGATGGTGAAGCTTTGTATAACATCGACTAAAAGGCTAAAGAAAAATTAGTCAAGCCTTCCCATTCACTTTTAATATTCAAAGGAATTAAATAATCTGCGAACTTAAATCACCAAAGACAATGTTAGTTATCTAGGCTCGGATCTAAAGACTTAAAAACTTTTGAATTGCTAAAAGAACTTCACCTACAGAAAACTCGCCTGATTAATATAACTCTCCTGAAAAATCAAAAAAATCTTAAAATTTTTTCAAATAATTTTGAAGTGAACTTTATTTATAAGCTTCTTTTCTGTGCTTGATTCGATATATGTAAACATTTTTTTCTTTATCATCTATGCGATATATGATTCGGTAATTGCCGGATCGCAAGCGATAACCTTCTTCTGCCGTTAATTTAAGACAACCAGAGGGGCGGGGATTATTACTTAGAGAAGAAATCTTATTTTTAAGTTGCTGGAATATTTTTCCACTAAAGCTATCCAGGTCTTTTTGTGCTTGGGGAAGGAGAAATATTTTATACACGGCGAGTTCTTAAATATTCCTCAAAGGGTATAGCCAGTTTCTCCTGTCCTCGCAATGTCTTTAAATCTAAAAGGTCTTCTTTGAATTCTTCTCGCTCTAATTTTTCTTTGAGAGCTTTTTCGACAAAGAACCCATATTTGATACCACGGTCTGCACAGAATTTCTTAACACGCTTTATAATGTTAGAATCCAATTTGACAGCTAAAGTTGCTTTTTGCATTTTTTTTACCTCAAACAAAAGATAGCATGATTTATTAACTTTATCAAGAAAAAATTAACTTAAGTTTTATAAAGTTAAATAAATTTATTCGGCCTCGAACCTAAAAACGCAAAATTTTTCAATTGATGAAAGAAGGTTGCATAAGATCTTAACTAAAAAGGAAAAACGAAAAACGCAAAACCACAACGAAAAACTTAAAACTTTTCAATTTCTAAAAGAAGATTGTTTATGGTGGACTTACCTGATATTGAATAAATTAAAAAGTAAAAAAACTAAAATCGAAAAACTACATCTAAGGACTCAAAATGTTTTCTTTTTTAAAATAATAATGAATGCAGCAGTCTATGGTCGAAGCGAATGCCTACCCGGTCATAGCCATTGACTTGTGCCAGTGGACGATTATCCAGCGATTTTCTTGCTTTTCTAGAATCCAGGTGCACCTAATGGGGAGTTCGATGGGGTTCTCTCCCATTATAGCCTTTAAATCCCATAGACAAGTAGCCCATCCGAACTTTCCATCCTCAGAGACATGGATTTTTAGATCGCTCACAGTAATTTTCGTTTCGGATAAGGCTTCATTTTGACCTTTTATGGCCTTTTTCAAAGCATCCCATCCTATAATCGGATCTCCAAAGCCACCGAAGTTTACCATCTCAGGGTTATGGGCCATATTTTGTGCATAAAGTTCCATGTCTTCGTCTTCGATGCTTTTAACATAGCTTTCCAAGACAGCTTTAATCAGTGCCTTTTCAGCTTCAATATCCACAGGTGTTGGTGCCTTCTGGCAGCTTAAAACGGACAAAAATCCAATAGATAAGAAACAAATTAGGAATTTTTTCAATTTTCTCTCCTTTTAATAAAAGTTGCAATAATTATATTGACCCAATAAAGGAAAAGTCAATGTTAAATTTTAATTGCCAAAAGAACATCACTTATAGAAAACTTGCCTGATCAATCTAAATCTCTTGAAAAATCAAAAAATCTTAAAATTTTTCAAATAAATTTGCTTATAATGAATAATTTTCCTGCTAAGTAGTCTGTTATCCAGAGTCTTTCCTTATCATCAGATTTGATTTTCGTGATATCAAAGATTGCATCTCCAAATTGTCCTCTTACATAAAAAGCGGTATTAGAAGTATCAAAGGTAGTTTCTCCATAAGGATAAATCTCATTATGAATAAGTTTAAATTCTTTTTTTATAGTGTCAAAGCATATTATGTGTAATTCTTTATCGCTGTGAGAAGTTAAGATTACCTTGTTATTATAGGTAAAGATATTATCAGGGTTTCCTCTGTATGGAATCTTATATGTTTGAATATTGTCACCAATTTCCTGGAGAGTGTTATCTTGGTGATTTATTACATAAAGAGTTTTTCCCTGGAGAGACAATTTTAAAGGTTTATTACCTGTTTTTATCTCTTTAACAGAAAAATCATTCTTATCAACCACTGTTATGGTGTTCGTGTCAAAATTTGAAATGTAGATATGGTTTTTATTAAATACAAGGTCAGTAGGGGTTATACCTGTATAGATTCTTTTTGCTATTTTTCTCTCTTTTAAATCTATTACCTGAAGTACTCCTTTATCTTGATCTTTCTCGCCGATTTTTACAATATACAAGCTGTTTTTTTCTTCATCGTATTTAAGTATTCTCTGTATTGTTTCTCTTTCCACTTCTTCAGCAAGTTCAATTCTTTTTTCTGGCATAAATTCTCTTATATCATCCTCCATTACAGTTAAAAATTGTTTTTCTCTTCCCCAGTTGTTTTGTAAAGCATAGAGAATTCCGTTTTTATCTGTAACTATTCTTTGAGCTAATCTCGGAATTCTCCTATCAGTAATCGTTAGAGTTTTAGCATCAATTTTCATAATACCGTTTTTAGCTCCCCATATATAAACTACTGGCCAGTATGATTGGTGAGGACCATAGGAAAGATAAATATTCCCATCTTTTGTATAAATTGCCTGATGGGGATAGGAATAGGGAAGTTTATAAGTTTTATAACTTCCGTCAGGATTGACTTCAGCAAATTCATCTTCTGAATTGAATACTAAAAACGATTCTTTACCCTTTAATTGTATTAAGTCAACTGGAGCCCATCCTGTATAAATTTTTCTGGTATGGCCATTCACAGGGTCAAGAACAGTGAGCGCAGCACCGAATGAGCCATTTACCGCAGTGGCACCCAGAGGAATGTAAAGTTTGTTGTTTGAGGTATTTAAAGCAAGATTGAACATATGAGGAATGATTCCTAAATTGCGAATTCTTTTAATTGATTTTCTGTTTTTTAAATCAATAACATAAATCTCTCCATATGCCCAGCTCGCAATATAAAGTATATCATTCTGTATATCAATAGCTGAGGCATCATTCCCATAAGCTGGAATTTTTATTTCAAAAATCTTCCCATTGTCTTTAAAATCAACTACATGAACTGAAGGGTGGTTGTCATAAGGTATGTATATCTCATCTAATTTTGGGTTGTAATTAATTCCAACACCTTCTGTAAATTCAGGTAATTTTACAATCACATCATTTATGTTTAAAACATCAATCTTGGCTGCCTGAATAACTTTTCTTTTATCAGTTTCTACTACTAAATAAAGATAGTGAGTTTTTTCATTGTATCCAGCAAAATGCCATCTTGCTCCACTTATCAAATTCAATTTTCTTTTTCTCAATAATCTTCCTGTTTTTGAACTAAATATAAAAAGTGTTGAAGTATAGCCGTCAATTGCAAAGACTTTTTTTAAATTATTGTCTGAAACTACTTTTCTTATTGAAGGGGGAGGAGTTTGATTTAAATTGATAAGTGTTTCTTCTTTTTCAGCCCATTTGATGTATTTTACTTTTCCGTGTTTTAATCTCACAAAAGCAAGGCGGTTACTTTCTCTGCCTACAAGAAAGGCATTACTAGAGTTCTCATCAATTGCTACCATTTCAAATTGTTTTATAGTGTCAATTGTCTTTGCAGTTTTGTTTTCTGGAAAAACAATATGTAAACTTTTATTTCCAATAACATAGATATTTCCTGTTCTCTTATCAATGGCTAATGCTTCAGATTTTAAGTATTGCGGTATCCTGTTTTTAACGGGAACATTAACAACAAAATTGTCCTTTCCATCTATTATAGAGATGGAAGAGGTGTATGTGTTTGCAAGTATTACTCTATTTCTTATTGAGTCTGCTTCAACAAGTATTGGTCCTGCTCCATTGTATTTGAGATTGTAAGTTGTTAAAAAATCTACTTTTTTTACACTATAATCTGCATATATAAGATTTGAAATTAAAACAATAATTAATAAGTTAAAGAATTTATGCATTTTTACTCCTTGTAAGAACCAAAATACCATATAGTTAGTTAGATATGCAAATTAGAATCATGAAGATTTGATTAGCAATATAGAAGTTGCTCTATCATAATAAATCTCCAAAAAATCGAAAAATCTTAAAATTTTTCATTAATGAAATACAAACTCTTAGGGATTTAAAGGCTTTTTGTTTTTAGGAGAATTTGCTTTCTTTTCTTTTCGTCGAATCTTTCTATGGCGTAGCGAAGGGTTGTGCGGGGAATGGTTGGTCCATGATGGAGGAGGAAGTTTTCCAGGCGGGTTTGATCTGTTTTTCCAGCTTCTCTGAGAAGCCAGCCATTTGCTTTCTGGACCAGGTCATCTTTGTCCTTGAAAAGCAATTGAGAAATCTCATAAACTTGTTCCAGTAGTTTCCCTTTCCTTGCGAATTTTACTAAAGAAACTACGGAAGAACGCAGAATCCATCTATTCGAAGAATTTGTCCATTCTTTTAATTTTTCTATAAGTTCAGGATATTTCATTAAAAGAGGATACATAATTAAGGAACATAAATAATCTATTGTTGCCCAGTTATTGCAATAATTTAAAGAAAGCCATTTTTTAATTTTTAAAAAGAGTTCCGTAGGAAAGTCATTACTGTATTTTGCAAGCATAAAAATGGCAATGCCCTTAGGTTCAAGATAGGAGTTAGGAAGTAGAATTTCACACAGTTTTAAAGCATCATCTATGTTCCAATATGATTTTACAATTTGATATAGTTCCTTCTCAAACTTTCTTATTTCTTGTGTAGAAAAACCATATAGTTTAACAGGTTCTTTAAAAAATTTCTGTCCTTGTCGTGCTTTTTTGGGGGCAGCATTTTTTCTAAAAAATTCCAAAGCAAATTTGGCTATTTGCTCTGGCGTTTTCTTTTTTGTTTTGAATATTTGTTCCATTATTACTCAATTCAACCCGTAGAGACTAATTGAATTACATCCCAATCAATCAGCTTTCATCTTACAGTTTGAGTATAACCTAAAAACTTTTCAATTATTAAAAGAACATCACCTATAGAAGACTTGCCTGATCAATCTTGTAGTGAGTATATCAATGTTCTCAAGTCTAAAATTTCTTAATCGCTTCTTTTAAGCGTTTACGTGTTTCGTCGGAATACCAGCACTCTATGAAGAACTGCTCTTTCTCCGCTAAGTGCGTTAGAACCTGCGTTTCAACTACCTCTACACGATTACGTTTGATCATCCCAAACGCCTCATGTGGCAATGCACCCAACAGTTTAGCTTTTTCGATTGACTTCTCGAGCACCTGCTCCAAAGGCAGCACTTGATCTACCATACCCATTTGAAGTAACTCTTCAGGTTGATAAAACTCACCAGTACTCATTATCTCACGGGCATTTCGAGCTCCAACTATCTGGTGGAGGATACAATCAGCAGGATAGGGGACAGGAACTCCGAGTTTGATCTCGTTAAGTCCCATTAATTTTCGGCCTTCTGCAATAAATCGGTAGTCACAGCAGAGAGCTAAGATGCATCCACCAGCTATAGCATGTCCTGTTATTGCTGCTATGGTAGGTTTAGGAAATGTATACAAATCTATGCAAACCCGATTGAATGTTTGGTAAAAGACCTTAAAATCTTTCTTCGTAAGCTCAAATAGTTGCGGGATATCAAAGCCAATAGAAAAGAACTTCTCATTGGAACTGCCAAGCACAAGACTGTGCACATCCGAGTCGTCTTTAACTTTCTGTAGAATCTCAGCTAACTTATTAACGAGTTGTAGATTTAGTGCATTTGTAATGCCTCGGTTTAGTTTCAATATAGCTACTTTGTCATGGTATTCGATACTGATTAATTCCATATTCATACTCGTCATATCAAGCTACTGTTTCGACTAACTTATTCATATACAAATTTCGTTTTTTATCCTATTTAACCTATATATCCAAACTTTACCTTCCCCAAAAAAGTTAGTATTCTGTTTGCTGAACTCAACATTTTTCCTTTTTAAAAAGATATGGGAAATTTCTTCAGTTGTCAATTATTTGTTAATTGGATTGACATACAGTGGAGAGAATATAAAATGTAATAGTGTCAAAAATAATATGAAAGAAACCACAGAGAGACGAAATTTCCAAATAACAAATCCCAAATTACAAACAAATTCCAATGACCAAAATCCCAATGACCGAAACA
>JBHIEE010000132.1:0-6945 GCA_046760445.1 Candidatus Aminicenantia bacterium | reverse complement strand
AAGTTATCCGTATTGTATTGATAAATATAGGTTTCGCCCTCAATTTGTCAAGACCTGAATTAAAAACTTGTTTTTTTCTTTTTTAACTATTAAAATATCAGCGAATATTTCAGATATGGTAAGAGGAGGCAAGAATGTCTGAGCTAATTAATAAAATTTTGTGGGCAACAGATTTTTCAGATGAGGCGAGTGAAGCTTTAGAATATGCAGAATTTTTCGCCAAGAAATTTACAGCATCAATTTTTGCTCTTAATGTAATCCCTGATTTTTCTCCAGCTCTTTATAATACTTCAATTTTAATTAAAGGCGAACTACTTAAAAAAGTGGGTGAATTAAAGAAGATAGCCAAGAAAAGATTATCCACTATTAAAAAAGGAAAAAAAATTAATATACAAAATATAGTTTTAGAAGGTAATCCAGCAGAAAAAATCATTGAAGTAGCCCAAAAGAAAAAGGTAGATTTAATAGTTATAGGAAAAAGAGGATTATCTGCTATAGAGAAATTCTTTATTGGAAGTGTAGCTAATCGAGTGTTAAGAAGTTCGTCTGTTCCAGTTCTTGTTACCAAAAAAAGAAAGCAAAAGCCTCAGGTGAAAAAAATATTGGTTCCTACTGATTTTTCTCCTTTAGAAGAAATAGAAAGAGATTATGCCTGGGAAATTGCCAAGGTTTTTGATGCAGATTTAACCCTGCTTCATATCCTGGAACTTCATAATTATGATTTTCCTCCAAAAATATTGGATGATATGTTAAAAGCAGTTTATAAGGAATTCCAGAAAAGAAAAAGAGAAGAAAAAGAAAAAATAAAAATAAAGGAAGAAGTCTATCGAGCAATCAATGCAGCTACAGGAATAGTAGATTTTGCAAGTACTCATAATTATGATTTAATTGTCATGTCCACTTATGCTCGAAGTAAATGGGAGCGTTTTTTCTTAGGCAGCACTACAGAAAAAGTTATTTCCTATTCTTCCATTCCCGTTTTCGCTATTCCACCAGGGGAAATTAAAGAAGAAGTTGGGAAAAAATAAATTACTTTGGTTTTCTCTTCATCTTCTTACAGGTACAAATCTAAGATTAATTAAAGAATTAAAAAGGAAGTTTATTTCAGCCGAAAATATTTTCCATTCTAAGAAAGAAGAATTAATAAACGCAGGATTGAGTGAGAAAAAAGTGAAAATGATAGTTTCAAAAGAAATAATTAATCGAGCAGAAGAAGAATTGAATCAGATTGAGAAAAAGGGATATCATATTCTGAGTATTGAAGATGAAAATTACCCAGTTCTCTTAAAAGAAATTTATGATCCACCAGTGGTTCTTTATTGTGCTGGAGATAAAGAGATGTTGAATCAACCTTCGATAGCGATTGTGGGCACACGGAGACCGACTCCTTATGGCCGAGTAGTAGCAGAGAAATTATCTTCGGATTTAGCCTCACGGGAACTAACCATTATCAGTGGACTCGCCAGGGGAATAGATTCTATTGCCCATCAAGGTTCTCTTCAAGCCAAAGGGAAAACTATTGCTGTTTTGGGTTCTGGACTAAATTATGTTTATCCTAAAGAAAATCTTTCACTTTTTAATAAAATAGTTGAATCTGGGGCAGTTATTTCAGAGTTTCCACTCGACGCTCCACCTCTCAATTTTCATTTCCCAATTAGAAACAGGATAATAAGTGGACTGAGCCTGGGAGTGATTGTTGTTGAAGCAGCCCAAAGAAGCGGCTCTTTGATCACTGCCCGTCTGGCTTTAGACCAGGGTCGAGAAGTGATGGCTGTCCCAGGGAACATCACCTCAAAATATAGTCAGGGCACAAACTGGTTGATTAAAGATGGAGCAAAATTAATCTCCAGTTGGAAGGATGTGGTTGAAGAACTTCCTTTACCGGTTAAGGAAGAAATTTTTTCAAAAGAGAAAAAAGAAGAAAAAGTTTTTCCTAAATTAACTTCTGAAGAAGAAAAAGTTTTAAATGCGTTAAAACTTGATGAAAAAATTCATATTGATTCCCTTTCTGAAATAACCGAGCTTTCTGTCTCTCAATTACTTTCTATTCTTCTTAGCTTAGAGTTGGAAGGGTTAATCATTCAATACCCAGGAAAATATTTTCAGAGGAAAATATAATGAAGGGTTCAAGGGTTCAAGGGTTCAAGGATTCAAGAGAAAGAAAAATAAAGCACTCGAGCCCTCGGACCCTTGAATCCCGTAAAGGGACGTTGTCCCAACGGGACTTTACGTCTTCGAATCCTGTTAATAAGAGGTCATTGGTGATTGTTGAATCTCCGGCAAAAGCCAAAACAATTAATAAATATCTTGGTGAAGGTTATCTGGTCAAAGCCTCCATGGGTCATATAAAGGATTTACCAAAAAGTAAAATGGGGGTAGATATAGAGAACAACTTTCAGCCAACCTTTCAGGTCATCCCTGGACGAGAAAAAATTGTTTCTGAATTGAAAGAGTTAGCTAAAAAAGCAGCCCAGGTTATTTTAGCTACTGATCCTGATCGAGAGGGAGAGGCAATTGGTTGGCATCTTACCCAAGTGTTGGAAAAATCAAATGGAGAAATTTATCGTGCACTTCTCCATGAAATTACCAAGGAGGCAGTGCGAGAAGCTTTTAATAACTTAGGTAAAATAGACCAGAATAAAGTGGGGGCTCAACTGGCTCGAAGAATTTTAGATAGATTGGTTGGTTATCTCATCAGCCCCCTCTTATGGAAAAAGATAGGTAAAGGATTGAGTGCTGGTCGGGTCCAATCAGTTGCTTTAAGATTAATCTGTGCGCGGGAAAAAGAAATCAGGGATTTTATTCCTGAGGAATACTGGACAATTACTGCTTTCCTTTCTGCTCTAAATCCACCTCCTTTTAAAGCTAATTTGGTCAAGATTGATAATCGAAAAGTAAAAATAAAGAATGAAAAAGAAGCTCAAAAAATTGTTGTGGAACTCGAAAAATCACCTTTTATTCTCGATGAGATTGAAGTTAAAGAAAAGAAAAAATATTCCTCGCCACCATATATTACCAGCACCTTGCAGCAAGAGGCTTTTCGAATTCATCACTATTCAGTTAAAAAAACAATGCTTATTGCTCAAAGACTTTATGAAGGATTAGAAGTTGGAGAGGAAGGATTAGTTGGCTTGATTACTTATATGAGGACAGATTCTGTTCGAGTTTCAGATGAGGCAATTCATCAGACAAGAGATTACATTAAAAGCAGCTTTGGAAGTAAGTATCTTCCCACTGCTCCCAGGATATTTAAAAACAAGAGAAAAGCACAGGATGCTCATGAGGCCATTCGTCCTACTTCAGTAGCGAGAACCCCTGAAATGGTTAAGCCTTTTCTTAAAAAAGAAGAATATACTCTCTACAGATTAATCTGGAATAGATTCGTTGCTTCTCAAATGAGTCCAGCTGAAATTGAAGAAACAACTTTTGATATTAAAGCTGGCCAATACTTATTCCAGGCAAAAGGTGAAATAATAAGATTTCCAGGTTTTACCATTCTATATAAGGAAAAGAAAGAAGAAGAATCGGTTTTACCTCGCGCAGAAAAGGGAGAAAGGTTAAAATTGAAAAAAATTGAACCAAAGCAAAATTTCACCCAGCCTCCTCCTCGCTATACTGAAGGAAGTTTAGTCAAGGAATTGGAGGCAAAAGGAATTGGCCGGCCAAGTACCTATTCTACTATCATTTCTACTCTTCAGAATAGAGTTTATGTTATTAAGGAAAAAGGAAGATTTATTCCGACTGAATTAGGAATTTTTGTTACTGATTTTCTGATTCAACATTTTCCAGATATAATTCAGACTCAATTCACTGCCCGGATGGAAGAAGAGCTGGACAAAATAAGCGAGGGAGAAGAGAAATGGGTTAAAACCATAAAAGAATTTTATACTCATCTTGATAGAGATTTAAAAAAGGCTTATCAAGAAGGAGAAAATGTAAAATCTAAAGGAATTCCCGTTGAAGAGAAATGTCCTGAGTGTGGAGCTAATTTGGTTATCAAAGAAGGAAAATTTGGAAGATTTTTGGCTTGTACCAGTTTTCCCGAATGTAAATTCACTCAGAGCCTGACTTCCAGAACAGAGAAAATCTTAGAAGAAAAATGTCCTGAATGTGGTTCAAGTTTGGTCTTAAGAAAAGGGAAATATGGTCAATTTATTGCCTGCTCTAATTATCCTCGATGCAAATATACTAAAAAAGAGAGCCAAGACACTGGAATTCCTTGCCCGAAAGGATGCGGAGGCAATATAGTTGAGAGAAAATCAAAAAAAGGAAGAATTTTTTATGGCTGTAGCAAATATCCAGAGTGTGATTTTGCCACCTGGGATAAACCTATTCTTCAGGTCTGCCCAGAATGCGGCAGTTATTTTCTTCTGGAGAAAAAATCCTTAAAAGGAGAGAAGTCCGTTTATTGTTATAATGAAGACTGTAATTATAAAAAAGAATTATGAATTGTGAATTTTGAATTAAAAATTAATTTGTAGGGTAAGCCTGCCTGTCGGTAGACAGAGCTTTAGCCTTGCGTTAATCATAAAATGAGAAAAAAAATAGAAGAGTTCTTGAAATATCTAAAGCATCAAAAGAATTCTTCTCCCTATACCATAAAAAGTTATCGCATAGATTTATTCCAACTGAGTAAGCAGCTCGAACAAAAGAAGATAAAGTTTAAAGAAATTGATAACATTGTTCTTCGAGGATTTATGGCTGAGTGCTTCAAAAAAGGAGATAGCAAGTCCACTGTTGCCCGCAAATTAGCTGCTGTTCGTTCTTTCTATCAGTTTTTGGTTAGGCAAGGCCAGATTGATGACAACCCAGCTAAAGTAGTTTCGAGCCCCAAACAGGAAAAGAAAATTCCTTCTTTCCTTTCCGAAAAAGAAATGAGCGATTTTTTGGAGTTACCTCAATCTTCAAAACCACTGGAGGTGAGAGATAGAGCGGTTTTAGAGTTTCTCTATGCTACTGGAATGAGAGTAGGAGAACTGGTGACTCTTAATCTAGAAGATGTAAATTTGGCCGAGAGATTAGTTCGAGTAAAAGGTAAGGGAAAAAAAGAAAGGCTTTTACCTTTTGGCCGATTAGCAGCTCAAAGCTTGAGCGATTATTTAGGATTGAGGAATTCAATCAATCAAGGGAAAATAGACTCACAGGCTTTATTTATCAATTACCGAGGCGATAGAATTACTTCTCGCTCAATTGAACGAATGATTGAGAAATATGCGAAACGCGCGGCAATTAAAAGGAAAATAAGCCCTCATTCAATCCGACACTCCTTTGCTTCCCATTTATTAGGCCGGGGAGCGGATTTAAGAACTATTCAGGAGCTTTTAGGTCATGAAAGCTTAGCCACTACCCAGAAATATACTCATCTTAATTTAAAACAATTGATCGAGGTTTATAAAAAATCTCACCCAAGATCATAACAAAAACCTAAACCTAAAAATCCTTTCATTTTTCCCTAGTCACCCCTTCACTTATTCACCCCTTCACCCCTTCACCCCGTTTCTTAGTCCCCCAACCTGTCAACTTCTGTTTCCATAAGAAGGAGTCAAAATTTATAAAGTGTAAACAATTCTTTACTCTATAAATCTGTCTTTTTATATAATTACCTGAAAATAAATAAAATAGAAAAAACAGAAATTATGGCACACCAATTGCACCTTAGTTCGAGCGAAAGGAGGTTAAAATGAATAAACATTTAACAAAAATTTTGGTTCTGGTTATTTCATTAGGTGTTTTATTGGCTTATGTTCCGAGTATGAAAGCTGCTCCTCAAGCTCAGGGCACCAAAAAGATTAATATTAACACTGCTTCTTTGGCTGAACTTCAAAAGCTTCCTCGAGTAGGAGTAAAGGTTGCCCAGAGAATTATTGACTATCGGAAACAACACGGGAAATTCAAGAGGGTCGAGGAGATTATGAAAGTAAGAGGAATTGGTGAAAAAACTTTCCTCAAGATGAAAGACAGGATTACTGTTGGGAATGTCAAATAGGAGAGATGGGGGCATCCTGCCCCCTTTTCTACCTACTCCAATTTAATGTATGAAAAGGAGGTTAAAAATGGCTCGAGATTTTACCAAAATTAAAGCCTGGCAAAAGGCTGATGATTTAGTTATGGAAATATTCGATTTAATCAGAAGCATCCCTGACAATGAAGGAGACTATGAATTAAAAACAGAGATTAAAAAATCAGCTATTCGGATTCCAGTGCTTATTGTTCGAGGTGCTGGCAGAAGGGGAAATACTGAATTTTTAGCTTTTTTAAACAAATCAATGTCAGCGGTGAAAGAATTAGAGTATCTTACTCATCTGGCAAACAGACTTGGTTATTTAAAAGAAGAGGATTATCAGAAATTGACCCAGCAGATTGAAGACACCTCAAAAATTCTCTTTGGATTTATTAGATACTTCGAGAAACAGTTATCTTCCGAGAAAGACTAAAAACCTTTTTATTCTCTAAATGAATTGAATAGCTTTAAAGGACAGTTAATCATGGAAAACAGAATTTTAATTGAACGAAGAGAACATCCCAGATATGAGATAAAAGAGAAATGCTTAGGAAGAATCAATTATGGAATTAGAGGGAGAATAATAAATATAAGCCAGGGTGGAATATTAGTGGAAGTGAAAAATGCTCTTAAAGTGGGCAGTGTATGCAGCCTAAAAATGAAATTAGCTGGCAAAGAGGTTATTGCTAAGGGAGTAATTGCCAGAAATGGTGTTTACTCCCTTGAAAAAGAAGCCATTGTCTATCGTGTTGGGATACGATTTCAGGAAATGTCAAAAAAAAATTCTCAAATTTTAGGAAAATATATAAGAAAATTATCCTCAATAGATGTGAAGAGAGGAAGAACTAAATATCTTGAGGGGTTATCATCCGTCTTTCAAGAATTAGAAGCTAGCGCAAGTTTACTACGCTAAATCCGAAAACCCTGAACTGCAGATGGTTTTG
>JBHIEE010000131.1:0-7065 GCA_046760445.1 Candidatus Aminicenantia bacterium | reverse complement strand
TATGCAGCAGCATTCTGGTCAACATATTCTCTCTCAGAGTTTTGTTCAAGTATTAGAAGCAGAAACTCTTTCTTTTCATCTCGGAGAAACAGTGTCAACTATTGAAGTGGATTTAAGAGGAATTTCTGAACAGGACATAGAGAAAATTGAACGATTAGCCAATCAAATTATATATGAAAATCGAGAAATTAAAACTTATTTTGTTACTCTGCAGCAAGCAGAAAAATTAAAACTCAGAAAGCCTCCCCAAAAACAGGAAGAAATAAGAATAGTTGAGATTTCAGATTTCGACATTTCAGCTTGTGGTGGAACTCACTGTCAGAATACAGGAGAGATTGGAATAATTAAAATAAAAAAATGGGAAAAAATAAGAAATAATCTAAGATTTGAATTCCTTTGTGGTCAGAGAGCATTAAAAGATTACTTTCAGAAAAATATACTAGTCAATCGATTGTCAACTCGATTTTCTGTCAAAGATGAGGAACTCTCTCAGGCAATAGATAGGCTTTATGATGATTTCAAAACCCAAAGGAAAAAAGTCAATAAACTCCAGGAAAAATTAATTGAATATGAAGCTAAAGAGATAGCCCAGAAAGCAGAAGGAAAAATAATAAAAATAATTTTTAGTGATCGAGAGGTAAAAGAAGTAAAATATTTAGCCTTAAATATAATAAAACAAGGAGATTTTGTCGCTCTATTGGGCTTAAAGAGCGAAAGAGTGTATCTCTTCCTTGCTCGTTCTGAAACTCTATCGTTTGACATGAGAGAAATAGTGGATTTAGTTGCCCCAATAATAGAAGGCAGGGGTGGAGGAAGTGCCTCATTTGTTGAGATTGGAGGAGAGAAAAAAGAAAATCTAACTCAGGCATTGGAAAAAGCTTATCAATTAATATTAAATCGCAAATTGTAATATCGAACGACCATAAAAAGTCCTTGATAATTGGACATTCAGAAATTTATTTGCTCAAACCGTCTTTTAATTTCAAAAATAAGATCAAAATTTCTACTTTATTCTTTTTTGACATCAAATTTTTTTAATGCTATAAGTTTTCACGAATTAGATTAAAGTAGAATAATGGAGAGGTTTGTTATGAGACTAAAAATTTTCATAAGTTATTTATCTTTTTTAATGATACTCTTATCAATGTCTTCTCCTGCAGGAGCAAAAGAAAGACTTAGGATGGCTACTACTACCTCTACCGAGAACTCTGGGCTCCTTTATGTGCTCCTGCCTCCTTTTGAGAAAAAATTCAATGTCAAAGTAGATGTAATTGCTGTTGGAACTGGCAAGGCACTGAAATTAGGGGAAAATGGCGATGTGGATATTGTTTTTGTTCATGCTCGGGAAGAAGAAGATAAATTCGTCCAGAATGGATTTGGAGTTAATCGCCGGGATGTGATGTATAATGATTTTGTAATAGTGGGCCCCAAAGATGATCTTGCTAGAGTAAAAGGTAACAATGCTGTAGTTGCTTTCTTGAAGATAGCCAATAAAAAATACTTTTTTGTTTCCCGGGGCGATGAGTCTGGCACTCATAAGAAGGAAAAGAAATTATGGAAACTAGCAGGGATTAAGCTTAAGCCTCAGAGAAAATGGTATCTTGAGGCAGGTCAAGGGATGGGAGCAACTCTTCAAATAGCCAACGAGAAAAAAGCTTATTGTCTTGTGGATAGAGGAACTTACATCGCTTATGAAGATAAAATTGACCTGGTCATTCTCTGCGAAGGTGACGAAAGACTTTTTAATCCATATGGCATAATAGCAGTTAATCCTCTCCGGCATCCTCATGTCAATTATACTTATGCTATGGCTCTAATTGGGTGGGTAACTTCGCCTGAAGGACAGAAAATTATTGGAGAATTCAAAAAAGGAGGAAAAGTGCTTTTTTACCCCAATGCTTATAAACCCTATAAAATCCCGCAGGGATCTATTCGGAGTAAACAGGAGTAAGAATTATGGATTATATACTTGAAGGGTTCAGGAATGCCTTTAAAATGATAATTTCTCTTGACCGAGAAATAATTATTATAACATTAGTTTCCCTTAAAGTCTCCACCGCCTCTACAATTTTAGCTACCTTAGCCGGTGTTCCTTTTGGTTTTTATGTTGCTCTAAAAGATTTCTGGGGTAAGAAAGTAATAGTAACAATTCTTAACACCTTAATGGCTTTTCCTACAGTATTAGTTGGGCTGATGGTATACTCTCTCATTTCCCGACGAGGTCCTCTTGGAACCCTTGGACTTCTGTACACTCCTTGGGCAATGATTATTGGTCAGTTTATCCTTGCCTTTCCAATTGTGGCTGCACTTTCCTTATCTGCTACTCAGAGTGTAGATAAAAGAGTTGAAAAAACTGCCTTGACATTGGGAGCAAATAGGAGGCAAACAGCTCTAATTATCCTCGCTGAAGGAAGATTTGCTCTTCTTACTGCTATTATTGCTGGATTTGGTCGGGTCTTTGCTGAAGTAGGGGTATCTATGATGTTAGGGGGAAATATCAGAGGATTCACAAGAAACATTACTACTGCTATTGCTTTTGAAACTGGTAAAGGTGAATTTGCTTTGGGAATTGCCTTAGGCATAATTTTACTTGCAGTTGCTTTTTCAATGAACATTCTATTTCACTATTTTCAGAAGAAAAGGATTTAAAATGGAAGAGCCAATTTTAAGAATAGAGAATTTGACCAAGTGTTACGAGAGTGAATTCACTCTTGAAATTCCTTATATGGAATTTCAAGAAGGCAGGATTTACAGTATCGTTGGTCCTAATGGAGCAGGTAAAACCACCTTCTTAAGCCTTCTCAATCTTTTAGAAGAACCAACCAAAGGAGAAATATTCTTTGAAGGACAGAAAATTATTAATTCTTCACGTTTTCACTTAAATATTCGCCAAAAAATGCATATGATTATGGAAAACCCTCTTCTTTTCCATACAACGGTTTTCAAGAATATTGCCTTTGGACTTAGAATTCGTTCCATTGATAAAAAAATATGGCCCCAGATAGTGAAGGAAGCTCTTGAGATGGTAGGCCTTGAGGGATTTGAAAAAAAGTATGCCTACAGTCTTTCTCGTGGAGAAACTCAACGAATAGCTATTGCGAGAGCATTAGTTTTAAAACCAGAAGTTCTCTTTTTGGATGAACCCTTCACCAATATTGACCGAAGAAATATTAATGTGATTGAAAAGCTCATCAAAACAATTAATCAAAAATATGGAACAACTATTATTTTCACCACTCATGATCTCTTCCAGGCCTATCGATTATCTGATGAGGTCATTTCACTCGTTGATGGAAAAGTTGTTGAAGGTTCACTGGAGAATCTTTTCTCAGGTAGAATAGAAGAGGCTGATGGTTTAAAATGGGTAAGAATTTCGTCGTCAGTCAAAGTAGCTGTAGTTACAAACAAGAAAGGGAAAGTGCACATTTCTATTCCTCCCCAGGATATAATCCTTTCTCACAGTCAATTTCAATCAAGTGCCCTAAATTCATTTAAGGGTATGATTAAAAAAATCCAGCTCGAAGATGAGATTGTAAGAGTCTCTATAGAGATAGAGCCAGGAGTAGAACTTATCGCTTTAATCACGAAAACATCTTTTGATAAGATGAATCTCTCTGTGGGGTCTTATATTTTTTTAACTTTCAAAACCACTTCAGTAATGACTTTTTGAACCTATGCTACCAAATTAAATTTACGAGAAGCTTAAGGGAGTCCCCTATTCAATAGCCTTTTCCATATAAATGGTTTCCAATGGCTGTCCATTCAGTTCAAAAACCCTTTTCCCTTTGGCTGCATATCCCATTCGGACATAAAATTGTTCTGCTATCCTTGTCGAATTAAGAAAAATATAAGAATATTTGTCGCGGGGAATCAGCGCTTCAAGGTATTGGATGATGGCTCGGCCAATACCTCTGCCTTGATATTCAGGGTCGACAAACATCCCCCGAATCTCATTTTTATCCAATCCACCCATACTAATGATTCTGCCATTTTCTTCATAAACAACAATATGAAACTGCTGAGCTCTTTCCTCAAAGGACTGAGGGGAATCGATCTTTAACATCTCCTTTTTAGTAGCTTCAGGAATGTATGGGTCTCGCTCAACACCTGCTTTGAAGATTTCAAAACATCTTTTTCCATCACCAGGTTTAAAATCTCTAATCACATTCTCCCCCATTAAGCGCTTTTCTTTTCCAGATGCATTTTTTGGTAATAATAAAATCTTCTTTCTGGAAAAACCATCTTAATTGATTCGTATTTTTTACTATTTTGAGACTATAATAATCTGATGAGCCTAATTTGGCAATAGTTTTTGAGCTAAAAAACTTATTTTGCTTTGATAATCTGGAGAGTTTCAGCCATATTACTTCGTTCACATTCAATGTTAAATCCGTTCTGATTTAATAATGTTGGAAGTCCGCCTTGTAAAATAAAAGTTCTAAAATTTTTAAAGTGATCAATTCCTGCTAAAAATTCGATAAACCTTGCTGTGACACCAGCCAAATTAAGAGGTAATGGAACAGTATAATCAACAATAATAACTTTTTTAGCAATGCGTTTCATCTCATTTAACACTTCATCTCTTTTAAAAACTGGGAGTTCATGAATAACCATACAAGCTATCGCGTAGTCGAATTCCTGACAAGAGAATTTCCCGAGCTTAGCTGCATCTGCTTTAAGAAATTCAACATTTTTAAAATTATTTTTATTCATTCGGCGAATAGCCCGCTGAATCATCTTTGCGGATAACTCTATCCCAACTACGTATTGACATTTCTTGGAGAGCTGAAATACTAAAGCTCCTGTTCCACACCCAATATCTACCACAGAACTATAATCTTCAACAAGAGTATAAATTATATCTCTAATTTCTTGTAGTATAGTGTCAACAAATTTTTCATAAAATAGACCATCGTAATAATGCTTTTTTTCTACAACTCCAGACATTTTTAATTCTTTTTAGAATAGTAAACTGAAATTTGGGAGCAATAAAGTGAACAACTTTTTATATTTGAATTCGCTTTTTTGTCTATTTGTTATCATCCTGATCCTTTTTTACCTAATGTTTTCGATCCTTGCGAAGTGAGCTGCAAAGCCCGGGTTAAATAAAAAGTTGCACTCTTATCCTCTTATAAGACTGAGAAGAACTATCACACCAAATGTCGTAATAATTACGCTTGAAATTCTGTTTATCCATTGCAAACCACAGGAGTTGAACTTTACCCGAAATATGCTGACACCCCTGCTAAGGAGAAACCACCATAGGGCTGATCCGGAAAATAAACCTGTAACTAATACTCCTGCAGATGCGCAGTTCCCACTTTCGGTAGCTATCCCCAACCCAGCAAATATCGCTATGAAAGTAAGAATTATCATCGGATTTATGATTGCCAGAAAAAATGTTGAGGTGTAAGCCCCTATGAACCCATTACTCCGAGCAGAAACCACTCGGTCAGCAGGATTGGATAGAAAAGTTCGTATTCCCAGATAGCAAAGAAAAACGCCTCCTACAAGACGAAGCCAGAATTGCTGATTTATCAAGAAGTTTAAGATAAAGGCGAGTCCAAATTTGGCAATACCACCATAGATCGCATCAGATGTGGCAGAACCCAGACCAGAGACGAAGCCAGATACTCGGCCTTCGGTCAATGTGCGTGGTATGCATAGCACACCAATCGGTCCGACAGGTAGAGCAATTATAAAACCAATGATGAGCCCTTTGAGCAAAAAACTAATTCCCATCTTTACGCCATCTTTCTTACAGCTCGCAATCTCATATGCCTGATTGTTTACAATCTATATGTTTTTTCCTACCTTATTTTTTGGTTTTTACTTGGATGAGTTTTTCATAAATGATTCGATGGCTGTTAAAGAATTCTGGGTCGCACCCTGTAAAGAAATTAGTGTCTTTCTAGCGATTCTCCCCATCTGACGAAATTTTTCTGAACCAGCATTTATCATCATCTCTACTAAATCATCCTCATTTCTTACTACCCGGGCCCCTTCCTCCTCGAGAAATCTCTGAGCTAAATCCTGAAAATTATTCATATAAGGACCAAAAAATATCGGCTTCTGATAGTAAGCTGGTTCTAAAATATTATGACCACCTCGCGGAACTAAACTTCCACCAACAAAAGCAGCATCGGCCAGCGCATAAAAGCGGGTCAACTCTCCTAAGGTATCCAGGATCAAAATATCCCATCCCTCTTCTTTTTTTAATCTGGTTTTTCGAGTCAATCTGAATGAAAATTTTTGAGCCAGTTTTTCCACTTCATTAAATCTCTCTGGATGCCGTGGAGCAAGAATCAACAACAGCTCCTTTCTTCTTTCTCTGGATCTAACAAATGCCCGAAATATCTTCTCTTCCTCACCCTTAAAGGTGCTCCCAGCAACAATAATTTTCCCACGGTGATTAATACCCAGCTCAGCTTTAAACTGCAAAATATCTTCCTCTGAAAAATCGGGTAATTCAATATCTGCTTTTAAGTTGCCGGAAATGATTATTTTCTTGGAATCAACCCCTGTTTTTTCCAATTTTTCCTTATCTCTCAAACTCTGAACCAGAAATAAGTCAATATTTTGAAGAACTCTTTTGAATATAAAACGGAAAAGATAATAGCGTTTAAATGAACGGTCTGAGATTCGACCATTGATTAACAGAACTCCTTTTTTTCTTTTCTTGGCTTCTCTTAATAAATTAGGCCAGAATTCGGATTCAGTTAGAATAAATACTTTCGGATTCAGTTGGTTAAAATATTTTTTTACTACCCAGGAAAAATCGAGGGGTAAATAAAAAATTCTGTCTGCCTGATTTATTTTTTGATGAGCTATTTTAAAACCAGTGGGAGTTAAAGTAGAAAGATTAACTTCCCATTCAGGATGTTTCCTTTTCATTTGAGAAATAAGATTCTGAAGAGAAAGCACTTCACCAACAGAAACAGCATGAATCCAAAGAGATTTCTTGCAGACATCAACTGGAGAAAGCATAAGACCTAATCTTTCTTTTAAATAAAGATTGTCTCCTTTTATTAGCTTTAATCGAACAAAATAGACAGGAATATATAT
>JBHIEE010000130.1:0-7126 GCA_046760445.1 Candidatus Aminicenantia bacterium | reverse complement strand
TCGACAGATTTTTAAATTATGGAATGCAAAGACTCATAAGAGAAAGCTTGATTCTTATCTAACTCGTAAGCTATTAAACTTATTTTTGATGACTTCAGGATGCCCAACAAGAAAACTATAATATGTAATAAGTTATCGAAAATATATTTTTGACATGAAAATGAGAGATTATGTGTGACAATAGCGAAAAAACGAAGCCTCATATAGGATCGGATCATTATTATGATATAACATATGATAGTAAAGGCAGGTTCGTCAGCTATTGGCATCAAATTAATGAAATTATTTCATTAAACCCAGAAAAAGTGCTCGATATTGGAATTGGAAACGGTTTTGTTTCAAAGTACCTTAAAGAAAGAGGGATAAGGATTATTACATTGGACATTAATAAGAGATTAAAACCCGATGTAGTAGGTTCTGTTTTAGAAATTCCTTTTGCCAATGAATCTTTTGATGTAGTGGCTTCCTATGAATTGTTGGAACATTTGCCATACGAAGATTTTCAGAAGGCTTTGAGTGAAATTTACCGCGTATCGAATGCCTATGCTATTTTATCTTTACCTGATCGCACCGGAAAGGTATACAAATTCAATGTGGAGATACCAAAACTATGGAAGATAAAAAGACTTATAACTTTACCACGGCTAAAAGCGTTAAAACATCAATTTGATGGGGAACATTATTGGGAAATTGGCAAAGCTGGTTATTCAATTAAAAAAATTATGTCGGATATTAGAAATGTCGGATTTGATATCAGAAAAACTTATAGGGTTTTTGAATGGCCCTATCATCGTTTCTTTTTGTTGAGAAAGGATTGATTAATAGATTAAAAATGGATTAAATATAAAAGATGAGATGAAACTGTCACTTTTAGTATTATCTAAGGAATCATGGTTTGATAAGAGACGTGCTCGCAAACAATTGCTATACGAAACTTTGATGGCAAAGAAAGAGATAGCACATCTCTTTTATGTTGAGCCTCTTTCAGCCTGGTGGAGGGGCAAATTAGGATATTTTCCGTTCATATCGCGGGATAAACTTTCTATTGTCCGGGGACGTTTAATTGTGCCGGGCGAAAGATGGAGATGGATTCGGGGTATCAATCGAAACTTGCTCGCTAAACAGATTTCTCGCCAGATTAAGAGAGGTAGCTATGAGGTAGTAATCTTTTACCATCCGTGGGATTTGCCATTAGCGCAGAAAGTGGCTTCAGGAGCCAAAGTTATATTTGATTGGACCGATAATTGGGCTCGATACTATGAATTTCCTGAAATGAATCAAGAGCAGGAGCTTGCAGTAAAGTCGAGCGATGGGGTAATAGCTGTCACCAATATATTAGGGAATATGGCAAAGCAATATCGTCATGACGATAATGTATTGATTTTACATAATGCCACACTTTTTAAGCCCTTATCTAATGATATATCCATTCCGCAAGCACTTCAGACAATACCTCGACCGAGGATCGGCTATATTGGCCATATAGGACCATGGTTTGATATTGATCTATTAATTAGACTAGTTAGGATTCGACCCGAATGGCACTGGATTCTTGTCGGTAGTATGAGAGAAGAAATTCGTGTTAAGCTGATAAATTATCCAAACATACACTCTATAAATGTTCAAGCGATTGAGGACATTCCAGGTTGGATGGCCGGTTGTGATGTCTTGGCTGCTCCTTATAGATCAGGTCTAGAAGGAGATGCAACAAAGCTCTATGATTATTTGACATCAGGTCTTCCTATCGTATCTTCTCTGATTGAAACATCGAGCCGATTACAACCATGGGTGAGTATAGCCCGAAACGAAAAGGAGTGGGTAGAAAAACTCCAGAAAGCAATTAATGAAAAAGAACATTCCGTGCGGTATGCGCGCCAGCAAGCGAGTCTTCAACATCATTGGTCGCACCGAGCAGAAACTCTATTGGAGTGGTTAACATCACTTTTATGATATCAAAAATAGAGATATTCTTTAATATTCTTGAGAGAAAAAGAATATAAAAAAAGATGAATAAGATACCTTTCGTATCAGTTGTTATTATTTCTAAGGATAGACATAAGTTGCTCGTTAAAGCAATTAACTCAATAAAACGGACTGACTATCCTAAAGATAAATATGAAATAATTGTTGTAGAAGAAGGAGACAACCCAAGAGAAATACCCGATGTGAAGTATATATTTTTACCGAGGAAAAATTATGGGTATGGTTATGCAAGAAATACCGGCATAAAAAATGCCAATGGTGAAATAATTGTTTTTGTTGATGATGATTGTATCGTTAGTCTAACATGGCTTAAAGAACTTGTCTCAACATTCAAAAATGATATATATGGTGTAACTGGTGGGGTTCTTACCAAGGGTAAGAGCATCTCAGGAAAAGCTGAAAACTCGCTTGGCTTTCCCAATGGCGGTAAAAAGAGAATTTTTAAATCAAAAGGTAAAATTATCAAAACCAGCCATCTTTCAACGTGCAACTGTGCATATAAAAGAGAAGTTTTCGAAGATATTGGTTTATTTAATGAAAATCTAAAACTTGGTGGGGAAGATCTTGAATTTTCTCAAAGAGTGAATAAAAAATATAAATGTGTTTTCAATCCGAGTGCAATACTATATCATAAACCAAGAAGTAATATTTACAAAGTATTCCTTTGGTTTTTAAGAAGGGGCCGTGCTGAATATCTGCTTTATAAGTCTTCAAATAAAGTCGAAAGAACTCAATTATTAAAATGGTGGCTAAAAAGCTCTGTGATTTTAAAACTGATTTTTTGTATTGTTATTTATTTTGCGATTCTTAAAAGCTTTTTTAATTTTTATGTTTTTTGGGTACTACTGGGAGTGATATACTGGACATATATAACATGGCAGCATAGATTTTTGATATACGAAAAAGATTTTTTAACTGCTCTGATGTGTCCATTGGTAAAATTCGTGATGGACTCGGGAATGGATTTAGGAAGAATTATTCAGCCTATCAATATGAGTAAAAATAAGTGATGGATAAAAAAAATATACTTTACATAGATACTCCTATTTCACCACCTGGTGGGGGTCAGGAAAGTCTTTTATTAGTCTTAAAAAATATTAATAGAAATAAATTTAATCCTACATCTGTGATAGACTCACTTGATAATCCAATTAAACATGAATTAGAAAAAATGAATATCCCTGTATTAATTTCTAAAAATTCTTTTGTTTCAATATATAAAATAATCTCTCAGTACAGACCATCTCTTATACATTGTAACTCTCCTACTACAAGATTAACTTTTTATTCAGCAGTCGTTAGCAAATTACTACGTATTCCTTTTGTATGGCATGTAAGGGTTACTGAGTCTGCTAAATGGAAGGATAAATTAATTACTGGTTTATCAACAAAAATTATTGTTATATCAGATGCTGTGAAAGAAAAATTTGCTTGGATTGGCAACAAGAATAAGGTTATAAAAATTCATAATGCGGTTGATACTAAGATTTTCAGACCAGGATTAGATATTGAATATCTCCTTAATGAATTCAATGTTAAAAGAGATAAAAAAATTGTGGGAATATTTTCAAGAATTGACCCGTGGAAAGGGCATATACTATTTTTTAATTCTGCAAGGATTATCAAAGATAATATCCCAAATTTAATGTTTTTAGTTGCTGGAGAAGGAGAAAAAGAATATAAGAATCAATTAATAAATTATGTAGAAACACTTGGGTTAAAAAATAATGTAATCTTCACGGGTTTTAGAAAAGATATACCCAAATTAATGAACTTATGCGATGTCATTGTAAATCCATCAATCGAACCCGAGCCCTTTGGGAGGGTAATTATAGAAGCAATGGCTTGTGGAAAAGTAGTCGTAGCAACCAAAATTGGCGGCGTTATGGAAACAGTTGAAGATAATGTAACAGGTATTTTAGTGTCACCCAAAAATGCACAAGCACTTGCTCAGGCCTGTATATATCTTTTAAAAAATAAAGAAAAGGCAATTGAAATGGGCTTGAATGGAAGAAAAAGAGTGGAAGAATTTTTTTCTGCTGAGCAGAATGTAGAAAAAATAGAACAAATTTATGAAGACCTTATCTGACATAAAGTGTAATCTTTGTGGTGGAGTAAAACTAAGAATTATTGAAAAAACTTCTACCCTTTATAATGTGGTTAAATGTAGAAATTGTGGGCTTGTCTTCGTTTATCCTCTACCACCAAATGACTGGCTCAGAAAACATTATAATAAAGATTACTACTCAGAATGGATTTCTATTCAGACCAAACAGAGAATTAGTCTGTGGAAAAAGCGCATTAATGAGTTAAAAACAATGGCCTCAGGTCAAAAATTGCTTGATGTTGGCTGTGGGGAAGGGCTTTTTCTTTTTCTGGCACAAAAAGAAGGGTTCAATGTGACAGGAACAGAAATTTCTGAATACGCCTGTTTATATGCAAAAGAGAAATTTGGACTTGAGATATTTAATAGAAATTTAGTAGAGGCAAACTTTAAAGAAAAATCTTTTGACATTATCACTATGTGGCATGTATTGGAGCATTTGACTGACCCTTTTGAAACATTAAAAGAAATACAAAGGATAATAGCACCAGATGGTCTTTTAGTTATAGCAGTACCAAACTTACACAATTATTTGAATCGTTTGCTCTACCTATTAGTAAAAGGCAGAAAATTGTCTCTTTTTTCTCTTACCAATAAAGAATTACACCTTTACCATTTTAGTGAAAAGACTATTAGGTATATACTCGATAAGAGTGGATTTATAGTTGTAAGAATTTGCCCTGATTTGGGTCAGGTTGAGTTTAATAAAAAAATTTTAGATTATTTTTCATTGCCTGTT
This sequence comes from Candidatus Aminicenantia bacterium, assembly GCA_046760445.1. GTDB lineage: Bacteria > Acidobacteriota > Aminicenantia > JdFR-78 > JdFR-78 > JBHIEE01. The sequence continues at coordinate 2,300 of JBHIEE010000130.1, read as the reverse complement.
TACTTTCTTACTGGGTTTAACACTAGTTGTGGAATTAAGATTTTTGCCAGACTAAAATAAACAAATGAAGCATTGAACTATTGAGCTAATGTACATAGGAATAGATTGTAGAGAACTGACTGGAAAATTGACAGGGATCGGCCGTATATTAAATGATTTTTTTAGTTCTGTATCATCGAAAAATACAGGACACAAATTTATTTTATTTGGAAATCAAGATACTTACTTAGAAGATGAGTTTTTTAATAAAAATATATTTCAGAAAGTTTTCATTCCAGAAAGAATTACATTGTTATGGGATCAGGTTAAACTAAAAAAAATGTTAGATGAATATAAAATTGATGTATTTTTTTCGCCTTACTATAAAATACCATTTTTAACCAAGACAAAAACAATATTATCAATTTTTGATGTGACTTATCTTCTTGTGAAACCTTATACCAATTATTTCAAAAACAAGTTTTACATAAAAAATTTCATTAAATTAGCATCCAAAAAAACAAAGAAAATTATAACCTGTTCAAATTATACAAAAAATGATTTATTGAAAACCCTAAATTTACCTAAGGACAAATTAGAAGTAGTTTATTTAGGGGTAAGTCCTAAATTTAAAACAATTCATGAGAAAAATAAAATAGAATTAGTAAAAAAGAAATATGAAATTAATAAAAAATATATATTATATGTTGGAAATTTTAAACCACATAAGAATGTGAAAAGACTCATCGAGGCTTATAATTTATTACCAGAAACTATAAAACAGGAATATGATCTTGTGCTTGGAGGAGGGGAACCTAAGAGATCAGTCATAGACGATAAGCGACTGGGACCCAGCGACCTACAATATATAATCTATGTTGGACATATATTGGAGGAAGATTTGCCTGCACTTTATAGTGGAGCAGAATTATTTATATTTCCTTCTCTGTATGAAGGTTTTGGACTACCGCCATTAGAAGCGATGGCCTGTGGTTGTCCTGTGGCAAGTTCTAATACCTCTTCTATGCCAGAAGTTCTTGACGACGCAGCACTTTTTTTCGATCCTTATGATGTTGAAGAAATGTCCAAGGCATTCAAGCGGATGTTAGAAGATGAAAATCTTAGAAACAGGTTTCGCCAAAAAGGACTGGCAAGAGCAAAACTTTTTACCTCTGAGAAAACGACTAAAAAACTTATATCATTATTTGAATCAGTTTATGGGAATTGAAAATGTGTGGAATATGTGACTTTATAGGAACAATTAAGAATAAGGAATTGTTAATTAAAATGAGGCATTTTTCTGGAAGAGAAGATTTAGGGACAACTATATGGGCATTGATAAATTTTGCATTATAGGAGAAAATGTTTATAAAAAATATTCCTTTATCAAAAGAGCATCCTATTGAACTTGGAATAAAAGATAAAATTCTACTTATTTCAGGTGATTTTTTGCCTGTAAAGGGAGGGATCTCTACTCTTTTCTTTGAAATATGCAATAAAATCCCACGTATTATGGTTCTGACAAAAAAAACCCGCAATGATAAAGTATTTGATTCCTTACAAAAATATAACATTAGGAGAATAAAGACATTTAATAAATATATTCAACCTTTCATCTTTGCTATAAATGCTATTAGAATTGTAAAAAAAGAAAAAATTGATAAATTAATATGTGGACAACTTTTAACCACCGGACTTGCTGGATACCTCATTTATAAATTATTAAAAAAACCGTATTACGTTCATATGTATGGACCAAAATTTAGAAAGCATAAACTGTTGTCTCCTCTATTGAAACTGATACTGAACAATGCAACTAAAGTCATTACAATAAGCAACTTCACTAAAGTCCAACTTATAAAACAGAATATATCACATTCCAAAATAGCAACATTTACTCCGGGAGTTGATACCGTTAGATTTAATCCCAGCCTAAATGCCGAAAAGATATTCAAGCGACATAATCTTTACAATAAAAAAATTCTTCTAACAGTATCTCGCTTAGAAGCAAATAAAGGTATCGATAAAATGATAAATCTGATGCCAGAAATTTTAAGAAAATATTCTGATGTAGTATATATAATTGTTGGCAAAGGGCCGGAGGAGAATTATTTAAAAAAATTAGCTACAAAGAAATCAAAAGAGAATATAATATTTGTTGGAGAAATCTCAGATGAAGAACTGCCACTATATTATGCTTCTTGTGATGTTTTCATACTTCTTACAAGGGAAGTACCAAGTAAAAAATTTGTTGAAGGTTTTGGAATAGTTTTTATAGAAGCAAGTGCATGTGGAAAACCCATAATTGCAGGTAGAGCAGG
>JBHIEE010000129.1:0-7232 GCA_046760445.1 Candidatus Aminicenantia bacterium | reverse complement strand
TCAGCCTTGCGACCGTACTCCCCAGGCGGGGCACTTAACGCGTTAGCTTCGACACATCCCGATAACTCGGGACACATCTAGTGCCCATCGTTTACGGCTAGGACTACCGGGGTATCTAATCCCGTTCGCTCCCCTAGCTTTCGTGTCTCAGCGTCAGGGGTAGTCCAGAGAACCGCCTTCGCCTCTGGTGTTCCTCCCGATATCTACGCATTTCACCGCTCCACCGGGAATTCCGCTCTCCTTTCCTACCCTCAAGCTGGACAGTTTCAAAGGCAATTCCTCAGTTGAGCTGAGGGCTTTCACCTTTGACTTGCCCAACCGCCTACACACCCTTTACGCCCAGTAATTCCGAGCAACCCTTGCCCCCTACGTATTACCGCGGCTGCTGGCACGTAGTTAGCCGGGACTTCCTCTGAGGATACCGTCAACCCCGATTGCTCGGGGTTTCTTCTCCTCTGACAGGAGTTTACAACCCGAAGGCTTTCTTCCTCCACGCGGCGTCGCTGCGTCAGGCTTTCGCCCATTGCGCAAAATTCCCCACTGCTGCCTCCCGTAGGAGTCTGGACCGTGTCTCAGTTCCAGTGTGGCCGAACACCCTCTCAGGTCGGCTACCCATCGTTGCCTTGGTAAGCCATTACCCTACCAACTAGCTAATAGGACGCGGGCTCATCCTCAAGCGACATCCCGATTACTCAGGATATCTTTGATCCCGAAGGCTTGCGCCTCGGGATATTATGCAGTATTAGCCCCGCTTTCGCAGGGTTATTCCTCACTCGAGGGCAGATTACCCACGCGTTACTCACCCGTTTGCCACGATTCTAAATATGTGCAAGCACATACTTAGAATCGTTCGACTTGCATGTGTTAAGCACGCCGCCAACGTTCGCTCTGAGCCGGGATCAAACTCTCCAGTTTATAAGAAGTCCGAAGACTTCTTAATCAATAAACAACTTTAAGACTTTTTGAGGGACCTCTGCTTATTTTTCAAAGATCTTTTTTCTCTCTATCCCGAGAGAGAACAACTTATTAAATTTTTAATATCTATCAGTTTAGTACCATTTATATTATATGTGATTAAATCCAAATGTCAAGAGGGGATTAAAAAATTTTTTAATTAACTCTGATTTTTCAGGACTAAGTAAACTCTCGTTAACAACTTTAGCTTTATATCACAATAAATCTGTTAACTCAAGTTGACTTAAAAATTTAGCTCTTACCTAATTTACTGAAAATAAATAACTTAATTTTTGGCATTAATTTTGCAGATGGGTTTAAAGGAGAAAGGAAATGGATAAAAAAGGATTCAGCTTGATTGAGGTTTTAATTTCATCTTGCTTACTATTATTAGTAACCTTAGCTTCTCTTCAAATTTTACTAACTTCTCTCTTAATTAAGAAAAAAGCCGAGATAAATTTCTTAGCAACAAGGATCGCTTATCAAAAACTTGAATATCTAAAATCATTTCCTTTTGAAAGCGACACTTTAAAAGAAGGATCTGGAGAGGAAGAGGTTATTCTTCCTGGATTCAAAGGAAAATATAGGAGACGCTGGCAAATCTCTGATGTTTCTCCCTCTTTAAAGAAAATAGAAATTAAAGCCTGGCTAGAGAACTCATCTCGCAAAAAAACTGAGTTAATTCTTTATTTATCAAAAGAGTTAGGATTCTAAAAATGAACCAAAAACAAAGAGGATTTTCGTTAATTGAAATTTTAGTTGCCTTATCAGTTTTTTTGGTGATTGTTTTATTCACTTATAAAATTTTCAATTTTAATAAAAAAATTTTCACTAAGGTAAAGAATGAAGAAGAAATTATAGAGTATGGTTCCTCAGCTTTAGAAAAAATCAGAATAGATGTTCTCCAGGCGGGATATAAACTGATTGTTCCTATAAAACTGGGCGTATTAAAGGGATTAGAAGTCAAAGATAATCAATTGCTTATTACCAAGGGAGACAGCCTCTCATTTCTCATAAAGGATGCTTCGGCAGGAGAGAAAGAAATTAGTGTTAATAATTCCCAAAAATTTAAAAAGAGAAGTAAGGCGGTTATTGCAAATCAGAAACAAGGAGAAATAATAACTATTACCCAGATTAATCAGGATACTTTTAAAATCTCGGATACTCCCCTATCCTTTAATTATAAAAAAGAAGAAACAAGTATTATTTTACTGAAAGAGATAAGGTACTTTTTGAATCAGTCTGAGAAAATCTTGAGAAGAAAAGTAAACAGAAGCCCAGCTCAGCCTCTTATAGAAGACGTTGAAACATTTAATGTTCATTATAATCTTGAGAAAAGTTTGGTTAGTGTTTCTTTTCTTTTAAAGAACAATCAAGAAAAAGTTTTTGAGACTTTTATTGTTCCCAAGAACATCGCTTTAACTAATTTGCAATAGTGCTGCAGTTCTGCAGTGCTGCTGTTAAAAATGGATGACCGCGGCACAGCAGCACCGCAGTACTAATATTGTTATTGAAGGCTAAGATGAAATTAGAAAAATTTGAAGATATTAAAGCTTGGCAAGAGGCCAGAGAACTGACGAAAATTATTTATCAAATAAGCAAGAAGGAATCCTTTGAGAGAGATTACGCTTTAAGAGATCAAATAAAGAGAGCAGCGATATCGATAATGGCAAATATCGCCGAAGGGTTTGAAAGACATTCAGATAAAGAATTCACCAGATTTTTAGACTTTTCTTCTTCCTCAAATTCAGAACTGCAAAGCCATTTATATATCGCCTTAGATCAAAATTATATTAACCAAGAAGAATTCACCCTTGCTTACCAAAAATCAAAATTAATTGGGAAACTAATTAATGGTTTCATAGCTTATCTTAAGAAAAAAACTGCGGCACTGCGACACAGCAGCACTGCAGCACTTAAAAAAAGAGGTTAGAATGAATGAAAAAGGAATAATTTTACTGGTTTCTTTATTTATTACTTTAATCTTAACCATTTTAGGGATGGGATTGCTCTTTCTTTCTCAGGTTCATTATAAAGCAAGTGCATATCATAAATTCTATCTTTCCTCTCAATATGCATCTGAATGCGGCATTAAAAAGGATTACATTGGATTATATAATTTCATCATTAATTATAGCTCTCCTCCTGGTTTAACGGCAGAACAGATAGATAATTATAAACAGGATGCTCATCAAAATGGGGTAAAAATAATTGAGCATATTCTAAATAAACCTTTACCTTTAATAGAAGAAGAAAGCTGGAAAAAACTGAAATGGAGAACAGAATCAAGCTTCTCCCTGAGAAATATCAGAGAAAACAAAAGTTTTTTTCAATCTGAATATGAATTTAAAATAGATTCAAAAGGTGGGATTGAAAACTCCTATTTTTCAAGTCAAAGCATTCTTAAGGGAACACTAAGCCTTTTTGCTGGCCGTGTGCCTCTTTTTTTATTTCCTCTTTTGGTAGAGAAAAAATCAGAAAATGAGACAGTAGAAGAATTTTTAAAAAGAAATAAAATTGAGTTTGTTTCTTCTGATAAGAGGTTAAGTCCAAAAAAGACTTATTTCCCAGGCACTGAAATAATTCCCGAGGAAGCGAATGCTCAATTACTTAAGGCTCTCAAAATAGAATATTTTTATCCCCAAAATCTAAGCTATTTAGAGCTAAGAAGAGCCTTAGGCTTAGAAGAAATAAATGAACCGATTCCATCAGGTGTTTATTTAATTAAAGATGATCTTGGCTTAGGGGGGATATATGTTGAAGGAGATTTAGAAAAAATGATTCTGGCCATAGATGAAAGCTATCAAGTGGTTGGATTTTTTATGGAAAAGGGGACCTGGGTGATTAAATTCAGCTTAGAAGAAAGTAAAACCGTTTTTTTCTCTCCAACTGAGTGTGTCTATTATGATTTGATTCCTTTAGGGATAATAATTGTGAATGGAAAAATCAAATCATTAGGAGGGGGAATAGTTAACTCCGATGGGATGCCTGTTTTAGTTGATGACCAGGAAATCCCTTCAATTTTAAAAGGGCTAAATCTAACTATTATCTCATCAGACAAGATTGATATTTCCTCTCATCTTATTCTCCAGGGAGTTAAATGGGAAGAGGGAATCCCTTATGTTAAAGATTCTGATACACAATTAAATCTATTCTCCACAGGAAAAGATTTCTTTGATGACTCAGAAAAAGAAGGGGGAATTTCAATAGCTGAGGACTCTCCGAATGAGATAAAAATTCAAGCTTGTTTGGTGACAAAAGGTCAGGGATTTGAACTTAAAGGAGAGGATAAAAATGTTCAAGTATTTGGGAGCATCCAAGCTTCTTCGCTGAATTCTAATGACAACAATTTAGAAATTGCTCTTGATAATCGACTCTTAAGAGGCGAAAATTCATTCTCAAATTACCCATTATCAATAATCCCCCTCATTTTAATTTCATCTTTTGAAATATCATCCTGGCAGGAAATCCAATGAAAAATCAATTCAACCTTTTCAGTATTGCAGTGCTGCCGTGCTGCTGTTAAAAATGGATAACCGCAGCACTGCAACACTGCAGCACTAATATTGTTATTGGAGGCTAAGATGAAATTAGAAAAATTTGAAGATATCAAAGCTTGGCAAGAGGCCAGAGAACTGACGAAAATTATTTATCAAATAAGCAAGAAGGAATCCTTTGAGAGAGATTACGCTTTAAGAGATCAAATAAAGAGAGCAGCGATATCGATAATGGCAAATATCGCCGAAGGGTTTGAAAGACATTCAGATAAAGAATTCACCAGATTTTTAGACTTTTCTTCTTCCTCAAATTCAGAACTGCAAAGCCATTTATATATCGCCTTAGATCAAAATTATATTAACCAAGAAGAATTCACCCTTGCTTACCAAAAATCAAAATTAATTGGGAAACTAATTAATGGTTTCATAGCTTATCTTAAGAAAAAACTGCAGCACTGCGACACAGCAGCACTGCAGCACTTAAAAAAAGAGGTTTAGCATGAAAGAAAAAGGATTTTCATTATTAGAAGTATTAACTGCTATTTCCATTATGGGAATTTTACTCACTCTTTCTCTTCCAGCTCTTCAGCGGATGGCTCCCAAATATCAGCTCAAAAGAGCCACCCGAGAAATAACTTCTCGGCTGACCTATGCTAAAAACAAAGCCATTTTTCAAGGAACCAAATTCAAAGTGAAATTTTACAAAGATGGGTATGCAGTGGAAAAATTTGACTCTATCCAAAACGAGTGGAAACAGGAAGAGAAAACCATTCTTGAGAGAGTCGATATTTCAGCTAATAACAGTCCTACTTTTCATCCCAATGGAACCGTTTCCAATTTAGCCTCAATTTATGTCTCTAATTCTACTGGAAAATATAAAATCACCATCGCAATTTCAGGAAGGATAAAGGCAGCGAAGATATAATTCATGAGCAATATTCAGGAGATATAAGAACTTGATCTTAGATAGCTAATTTACTACTATTTGGCTAAAAAATAGTAACCATAATGAGAGAAATTAAGATTGGAAAAGAAGAATCAAGCAGGATAACAGTTGCTTTTTCTTATAATCCTGCTCATATTGCTAAGATTAAAAACATTAATGGTTACAGATGGCATCCAAAAGAGAAATATTGGAGTTTTCCTTATTCGAAGGATATTCTAGAGAATATTTTAACGCTATTTGCCGGGGAAGAAATCCACATAGATCCTGCATTGCAGGCTTCTATCTCTCCAGCGAGGGAGACACAGACACTGGGTTGGATTGAAATTACCGAAGTGGTAGTGAAAGAGCTTAAACTGAAGGGATATAGCCAGAAGACCCGGAAGGCGTATTTGCACCATATAGAGCGGTTTATCAGATATTTTCTGAAAGATCCAAGGCAACTGGATGAAAGTCATATCAGGGAGTACATACTTCACCTGATTGATAAGGAGAAGGTGTCGAGGGCATATCATGATCAAGCAGTAAGTGCTATAAAATTTCTGTATGACCGTGTACTGAACATGCCAAAGATGGTTGGAAACCTGCCTAGGCCCAAGAAAGAGTGAAAGTTGCCCACCGAGCTTAGCCAAGAGGAAGTAGGACAGCTACTTCAAGCGATCAAGAACCTCAAACACAAAACAATAATCATGTTGGTTTATTCTGCTGGGTTCAGGGTGAGTGAAATAGTAAGATTACGGGTAGAAGATATTGACAGCGAGAGGAATTTGATTCATATTAAAAGTTTTAAAGGAAGAAAAGATAGATATACAGTTTTATCTGAAGTCGCTTTGAAAGAATTAAGAAAGTATAGGAATGAATACAACCCTGCTGTATGGTTATTTCCAGGGGCTAAACCTGGGAAACACATCTCTCCAAGGACCGTTGAGGCAATATTAGAGTCAGTGGTTAGAGAGTTAGGGCTAAAGAAAAAGGTATCGGTTCATACTCTCCGTCATAGTTTTGCTACACACCTGCTTGAAGGTGGGACGGATTTGAGGTATATTCAGGAACCGTTAGGTCATAAAAGTTCAAAAACGACAGAAATATATACCCATGTAAGCACTAAAGATTTGTGCAGGGTTAAAAGCCCCTTGGATAATTTAAAAAAGAGGTAGGGTATTAACGCAATAATGCGGATAATATACCAAATTGGAGGCATAAACGCAATAATGCGGTTATTAACTGTTGTACGCCATATTCAAATAGAACTATAAGGAGGTTAAAATGTCTGAAAATGCATTTTTACAAAAAGAAATTGTCCCAAATGACACACTGGTAGAAAAAAAATTAGGTTTAAATTATCAATACCTAAAAGAGATTAGGAGTTTTATTAAAGAAACACTGGGTGAAACGACTGCAGAATGGAAATACTATGGGAAGAAAAACGGTTGGCTTTTGAAGACTTTGTATAAAAAGCGTAACCTATTCTTTGTAAATGTGTGTGATGGGTACTTCAAAATAACATTTGTTTTTGGTGACAAAGCCGTAAATGCGATAAATAATGAAGACATTTCACAGGATCTGAAAGAAGAAGTATTAGCAGCTAGAAAATATGCAGAAGGAAGAGGTCTCACAATTAGAGTTAATGATGATAGCTGTTTAATGGATATAAAGAAATTAATAAATATAAAAATCGATAATTGATTCTAATATTATGAATGCGGCGTACAACAGCGGATATGAGGTTTCGTTCGCAAGCTCGCTACACCCAAATTGCTTTCCCTTTGGTCGAGCAACTTCTCATATCCGCAAACGTCAGATTGTGTGAAAACTCTTTTAAATAATATATTATCCTG
>JBHIEE010000128.1:0-7285 GCA_046760445.1 Candidatus Aminicenantia bacterium | reverse complement strand
GAATAATTGGGTTTTATTTTTGTTTTTGGTAGAGTCTTACCTTGACATTGTTTTTTGTGTTAAAATACAGAAAGATGTAAGTTTGGGTTATCCACAAGTGCTTGACAAGGGTTTTTGTGGTATAATAGGTGTGTTAAAATAAAAGAACGTCAAGTCTAATAAATCTTTAATGATAAAAAAACTTAAAAGGTCGAGAATTGTTAGGTAAAAACAATAATTTAAAAAAAATAATATAACGAATGGCTAAACAGATTAAAAAATACAGTAAAATTGCTTTGATTGTTGGATTGATGATAGCATTAGTGGCGATGTATGTGGCAATCCCAGCAGCTAAGGCGGGGACATTGACTGATCGAGAAGTAAAGCTCTCTGATTCAAGATTAAGCCAGGGTGGGGTTGATTATGATTTTCAAGCGACTGATGCTTCAACTACTGACCTTTATTGTGTTAAAGTTGAATTCTGTCAATCAGCAACTGGTGCTTGCACTGCACCTACTGGTATGACTTGGGGTGATGTGGATAAAGGCAATGCGAGTGACTGGAATCAGCTTAGTTTTAATGACTGGTCAATAATTTCTAGTACTACTAACTCGATTTCAGCTACTACAACAATAGCTAATCAGCGGCTCGGAGCTAATGGGTCTTTTGTATTTGGCAATGTTACCAGTTCGAGTGCTACTTCTACCTATTTTGCTAAAATATACACTTACAGCGACCAAAGTTGTTCGACTGAGGTAGATAGTGGAGTAACTGCTTTTGCTATTTTAGGTGGAGTGACAGTGACAGCAACGGTTGCTGAGACACTGAATGTGACTGTCAATGCTTCAAGCTGTGATGGTTTTGTTACTGGTGGAACTGATGCAACCTCAACTACCACTACAATTCCTTTTGGGACAGTAAGCACAGAAACATTCTATAATAGCTGTCAGAGAATAGACATAGGAACTAATGCTGCCAATGGTTACAATGCCACAATTCATAAAACCCAGCCACTTACTTATGGTAGTGAGACAATAGCTGATGGTAGTTGTGATGGTGCTTGTACAACCACTACCGAAGCTGTTTGGCAGACAGCTACTTTTAATGGTTTTGGTTATTGTATGAAAGATAGAGATTTAAATGGAGCCCAAGTAGCTGACGCGGGTTGGGGGACTAACTATTGTAGTCAGAGTGCAGCAAATCAATTTTTCAAGATTATCGCAAACTCATCAGCTAATGCGGTCAACATTATGAAGAGCACGGTAGCGACTTCTACCAACGCAGCTTGGATTGGTTATCGATTAAGTGTTGATTCTGCCCAGGCAGCGGGAACTTACACTACTACCATAATCTACGTTGTAACCCCGAACTATTAAAGGAGCTGGTTGAGAGGTCTGAGCCACAAAGAAGTTTTGGAGGAGTAATGGAGTAAAATGAAAGCAATTAAACCCTTCATTTTAGTAATTTTAATAATTGGAGGGATGATTTTGGTTAGCGGAGTTTATGCTCAGGGAGCGGCTCTCTCGATCTCTCCAGTGACTTTTGAGTTGACAGCAAATCCGGGAGATGTTTTAACTAACAAACTCAGGGTTTATAATCCGAGTGATTCGACAATTGCGGTAAAGATGGAGGTCGAAGACTTCACCGCCGTAGGGGAGAGAGGAGAGGTGAGAATTGAGCCAGCTGAGACTGAAACCTATTCTTTAGCCAGGTGGATTAGCGTTAGTCCGGGGACTTTCAGTCTTGGTCCTCGTGAACAGAAGTTTGTTGATTTTACAATTAATGTTCCAGAAAACGCCGAGCCAGGAGGTAAATACGGCTCGGTTTTAGCTACTACTGTTGGAGTAATTAGTCCGGGGAAAGAAATGGTGGGGGTAGCAGTTGCTCAAAAGGTAGGTTCTTTGGTTTTGTTGGCAGTTTCAGGTGAGGTTGTTGAGAGTTTAAAAATAAAGGAATTTACTGTTCCTTTCTTTTTGGAATATGGGCCAGTGCCATTTATTATCAGATTTGAAAACACCGGGACAGTTCATGTTAGGCCGCGAGGTTTTGTAACTATTACTGACTGGCGGGGGAAAAAAGCAGCTGATGTTGAATTTCCTCAACAAAATGTTATTCCGGGAGCTATCAGGCGAATTAATGCCTCTTGGAATAAAAAATGGTTAGCTGGTCGCTATACCGCAACCTTAGTGGGGAGTTATGGAACCCAAAATCTGCCCTTCAATCCACCAGTGGTAGTTTTCTGGGTCTTTCCTTGGAAGGTCGCTTTGGGAATATTTTTGGTTTTAGGGTTGTTGATGACTTACTTTATTAAGACAAGAAGAAGATGGAGAATGGCCTTGCGAATTTTACTTAGAGGAAAATAATAGAATAGAAATTGAGTGAGAAGTCGTTCAGTTTATTCTGAACGATTTTTTTTGTATAATAAACGAATGAATAAGACGCGAAACAGACGCGAAACAGACGCGAAAAAGTGTGTAAAATTTATAATTTCTTTATTAGGAGTAGTTTTACTTTTTTTTCCTATTTTAGTATTGGCTCAGGCATCTACTTCGACAGAGAGTCTAAATGTTTCTGTTACTATTGTGGAAGAAATCCCAATTCCTCCACCTCCACCGGGTGTGTCTTGGCCACCAGTAACCAAAGTTATTTTTGAGGGAAGGGCTTATCCTTTAGCTTTCCTTACTTTCTTAAAAAACGGTAAGGTAGCAGCTACTTTTTTTGCCCAAGATTCGGGCTTGTTTGAAAAAGAATTGACCGGATTTGAGGGGGGGAGATATACTTTTGGAATCTGGGCAGAAGATACCGACGGAAGAAAATCAGTTACTTTAAGTTTTACAATTGATATTTTAGAGGGAACAACTACCAGAATATCGGGAATCTTTATTCCTCCTACCATTGAAATTTTTCCAACTCAGGTAGAAAGAGGGCAAGAAGTTGATATTTTCGGTCAGTCCTTTCCAGGAAGCGAGGTTCAGATATTTATTTCTCCAAAAGAAATAGTAGAGAAGACTAAAACTTCTCAAGAAGGACGCTGGCTATTCGCCTTAGATACTACTTCTTTGGAAGAAGGAGAGTATGAAGTTAAGGCCAAAGCATTTTATGGGGATGGTGAGCAGAGTCTATTTTCCCAGACACTTTCTTTTTTAGTTATTCCGCTAAAAGTTCCAATTTGTTGGGGAGCAGATTTAAACTTTGATGGAGAAGTTAACATAATTGATTTTTCAATTTTGCTTTATTTTTGGGGAGAGACAGATCCTGAAAATCGGTGTGCTGACATAAATTTTGATGGAATAGTTGATATTTTTGATTTTTCGATAATGATGTATTGGTGGACAGGATAAATCATGAAACGTGAAACATGAAACCTAAAACATATCACGAAAAATTAAAGAAAGACATGGATGAATATGTTCATTTTGTTTATAGCTTGACAAGAAAATTCCCAAAGGAAGAGCTTTATGGAGTAACCTCTCAGCTCAGGAGAGCTAGTCTCTCTGTAATTCTAAACTATATTGAAGGTTATGCTCGAGGTAAAGATAAGGTTCATAAAAATTTCCTTGAGATTTCTTATGGCTCGTTAAAAGAATCAAAATATCTTTTGTATTTTTCATTAGTGGAAAAATTTTTGTCAAAAGATGATTATAAAAAAGCAATTAAATTAGCCGATAATATCGGGGCAATGTTATGGGGAATAATACGAAAACTGAAATAAGTTTCAAGTTTCAAGTTTTAAGTTTCAAGAAGTTTTCTTTACTTTTTTGCGTATTGTTTGGTGTCTGTTTTGCGATGGCACCAATAGGTGCCCAAGCGGCAACTTTATATTTAATGCCCCAGGCGCAAACCATATATCAGGATGATTCTTTTATTGTTGAGGTTAGGTTAAATACTGAAGGGGAGGAGATAAATACGGTGGGGACAGGGGTAATATTTCCATCAGATTTGTTAAAAGCTCTTGATTTTAGTCAAGGGAATTCAGTTTTGACTCTTTGGCCAGAGAGACCTGAGATTAAAGGAAATGAAGTCTCTTTTATTGGAGGAACACCTCAAGGATTTATAGGCGATGGTTTAATTTTAAAGATTACATTCAAGGCGATAAGCGACAAGCAACAAGAGACAAGGAGAGCAAAAGTTAGTTTCAAAGAAAATTCGAAAGTTCTATTAAATGATGGAAAGGGCACTAAAGCTGAACTGGTATTTTTAGAAGGAAATTATGAGATTGGCCAAAAAACAGGCAAATTACCAAGGATTTCCTCGCGCACTCATCGTGACCAAAATAAATGGTATAACCAAAACGCCTTTCATGTTCACTGGGATTTAATTGAGGGAGCTTTATATAGCTATCTTTTGAGTTATGACCCTTTGGCTGAGCCTGATGAGATTCCGGATAAACCAGAAGGCGAATTAATGTGGCTGGGGGATATGAGATATGAGAATTTGGCTGATGGAATCTATTACTTTCACTTACGTGAAAGTCGCGAAACCAACGCGAAACAGACGCCAAAATGGGGGCCAAAAGTGACTTTTAGGGCAATGATTGATACTGTGTCCCCTGAACCTTTTGAACCAGAAATTGGCCAAGATAAAGCTGTTTTTGGAGGGAAATATTTTTTGAGTTTTGCGACCGTAGATAAAATGTCTGGTATAGATTACTATGAGATTTTAGAGACAAGAGACAAGGAACAAGAAACATGGAAAATAGGGGAGAGTCCGTATTTGTTGGAGGATCAAAGTTTGCAAAATGTAATAAAAGTAAAAGCAGTTGATAAGGCAGGTAATGAAAGAATGGCTGAAATTGTGCCGCCTGAAAAGCCAACTCCATTCCCGTATTGGGTGGTAGTAATTATTTTGGTTGGAATAGGGGTTGTCTGGTGGCTGATCAAAAAATTAAAAAGAAAATATAAAAAATAAAAAACACATACCTAAAAATATAAAAACTTCTTATGAAAGACAAAAAGATCTTAAAACAAAAATTCAAATCGAGAATATATCGATATATCCTGCGACTCTTAAAGTTTCTAACAAAATTACCAAATGATCCGGTAACTCGTGAAATAAAAGGGCAATTAACAAAGAGCGGGACTTCAATAGGTGCTAATTATTTTGAGGCTGAAGCTGCTAGTTCAAAGAGAAATTATCAGAACTCTTATGCACTTAAATCAGCCAATGAATCAAAATTCTGGTTAGCTATTCTAAAAGATAGCGGTTTGGCACCAAAGGAATTGGTAGGGGAATGTCAACATCTTTTAGGGGAGACAAAAGAGATTGCCAATATTTTTGCTGCCAGCATTTTAACTATGAAGGGCAAGAAATAATTTTTCGGTTTTTTATTTGTGTTTTTTATCTTTTATTTTTAATTTTTGATTTTCGAGAATGAAAAAAATATTTCTCATCTTAATCATCGTTACAATTTGTTCCCTAATCGTACCTTCTGTTGAAGCTGCTGGAGGCTCTTTATATCTTGCGCCTTCTCGAGGAACTTTTTTTGTTGGAAGCACCTTTTCAGTATCTATTTTTGTTGACACCAAGGACAATGAAATTAATGCCGTCCAGGTGGATTTAAAATTTCCTCCCGATATTTTGCAAGTAACCACTCCTACCGCTGGAGAGTCGTTTATTTCTGAATGGCTTACCCCTCCAAGTTATTCTAATATTGGAGGATTTATTAATTTTAAAGGAGGAATACCAGAAGGAATTGTGACAACAGCTGGTTTAATTTCGACCATTACTTTTAGGGCAAAGTCATCGGGAGTGGCTAAGGTTGAATTTTTAGATTCCTCAAAGATTTTACTCAAAGACGGGAAAGGGACTCCCATTTTTACCACCAATTTTGGAGGAATTTATGAAATTTCAGTGCCTCCCCCGGAAGGACCAAGAATTAGATCCTTCACTCATCCTGATTCTGACATTTGGTACCCCGATTCTAATCCTACTTTTTCTTGGGAAAAAGAAAAAGAGGTGACTGATTTTAGTTTTAGTTTTTCTCAAAATCCTCAAGAAGTTCCTGATATTGTCTCTGAAGGATTTGGAAACTCCATCTCTTACAGTGATGTTTCTGATGGAATTTGGTATTTTCATCTTAGAGCTCAAAAGAGAGGAATTTGGGGGAGGGCCAGCCATTTTGGGGTGAAAATTGATACTACTCCTCCGGAAAAATTTGAAGCAAGAATAGATTTACCGAGCGGTTTTGTTTATTTCGAGACTGAAGATTCTCACTCAGGAATAGACCATTATGAAATTAGTGTCTCCAATATTAGTGAAACTCCCACTCCGGCTCCTTTTTTTATCGAAGCTACTTCTCCTTTTAAAATCCCTTCTAAAGAACTGGGAAAATATAGAATAATCGTTCGAGCTTATGATAAAGCCGGAAATTGGCAGACAGCTGAAACCAGATTTCAAATGATATCTCCAACCTTTTCCTTGATTGAAGGCAAAGGCATTCAAATAAAAGGAATTCTTTTTCCTTGGTGGGCAATTTATCTTATTTTATTTTTGTTAATTGGAGGTGGGGCATATTTGATTTTTTATTTTTTAATGCGGAGGGCAGGCTTTAAAAAAGGAATAAAGGAGGTTGAAGAAGCATTACAAGCCATTAAAAAAATTGAAGAAAGAGAAATCGAAGAAAGAAGATTAAAAGAGAAATTTGAGGAAGAAAAAGAAAAATTAGAGGAAAAACTAAGATGACCACAAATAAACACAAATTATTCCCGCTTTGCTTACACAGATCTACACCAATATTTTTGGGTGGATTTGTGTTCTTATTTGGGTTGATTGGTGTATTGTCGCCCTTGACAACAAGAGCAGATGGAGGTTCCTTATCAATTTTCCCTCAAACAGGAAGCTTTACAGCAGGCAGCACTTTTGAAGTCTCTATCTTTATGAATACCGGGGGAAACAATATCAATGCTGTTCAGGTTGATTTAAAGTTTGATCCAAAAAGATTGCAGGTGATTACTCCTGCCAAAGGAATATCAGTGGTAGAGGAGTGGATTTTTCCACCGAGCTTTTCAAATATTAAAGGAACCATAAACTTACAGGGAGGATTTCTTCGAGAAGGAATAAATACTTCTGAAGGGCTTATTACTGTTATAGTTTTTGAGGCCATATCTCCGGGTAAGATGACGGTAGATTTTCTTGATTCTTCTAAGGTTTTAGTTGGTGGAGAAGGAGGAGTTAATATTCTTACTTCAGTAAATAGGGGAGTATATAATATTCTCCCTCCTCCTTTTAAAGGTCCTCGAATTTTTTCGGAAACCCATCCTGACCAAAATAAATGGTATAAAAATAATTCTCCTACTTATAGTTGGGA
>JBHIEE010000127.1:0-7499 GCA_046760445.1 Candidatus Aminicenantia bacterium | reverse complement strand
AATCAAACTTCACATTTCAAATTTATTTAATTGAAAAATGATCCAAATAGGAATAAAATAAAGCTAACAAAGGAGAGGGAAATGAAAATTTTAGGGTTAATAATCTTTCTTATTGGGCTTGCCTTAAAATGGCTAACCACTTACACTGCCTTAGCCTGGGTGTTTATTATCATTGGTGCTCTTCTCTTGATCTTTTCTTATTTGACCCAGAAAAGAAAGTAAATAGACTCATTCCTTTCAACCTCTAAAGCTTAAATCTTTTAGCTAAATATGGGCTGAGGAGATTAGAGTTTTTGTTTTTCTAATTTTATTAATTCTTCTAATTTATTTTTTAAATTTTCATCTTCTGGTTTAAGTTTAACAGCCTTATTTAAAGTTTCTATTGCTTCAGAATACATTTTTGAATTTTTATAAATTTCTGCTAATAATTCCAAAAGAGGTACATTTTCTGGGCCTAATTCTAATCCTTGTTGGGCATAAGTCAGAGCTTCTTTTAAGTTTTCCTTATATTTCAGGCAAAAATAAGCCATTGAAAAGTAAAGGTAAGAATTGTCAGGACTACTTTCTATCTGTTGTTTTAAAAAAGAATAAGCTTTATCTAATTTATTCAAATCTTTATATGCCTTGAGCATCCAAGACAAAGCTCCTTGTCCATAATCAGAGTGAGGATACTTAAGAAAAAGTCTCTGCCAATATTCTAGTCCTTTTTTGGGCTCTTCTTTCACTCGAGAATAATATCTTCCTAAGATAAATAAGGCATTATCTGAAAAACCTGAGGAATTATCTGGATCCATGGCTAAAATTTTGGCCAATAATTCAATCCCTTTCTTTTCCTCTCCTCGCAGGAGAATTTTTTCTCCTACTTCAAAAAGTAATCTCAGATTTTCAGGTTCTTGTTCTAATTTCTTTTGGAGAGCTGGTAAAGAATCTTCCCCGCGAGCATATTTTTTGGCTAAATTTATGAAGTGGTTCTTTTCACTGTAGCCAATAATCCGGTCTATTTCTTTCCCTTGGGGGCTAAGAAAAATTATTGTTGGCAAACCAATAACACGGAATTTCTTTTTCATCTCTTGCCCATATTTGGTATCAAAATCAACATTCACACAAATTAAATTTTTGAATAATTTTTCGCCTATTTGAGTTTGATAGATCTCTTGGTCTAATTTTTGGCAATAAGGACACCATTTAGCAGAGACATTGAGAGCAATATTCTTGTTCTCTTTTAAAGCCAAAGAAAGGGCTTCCTCTAAAGTATTAAAACAATTCATCTTTGCCCATAAATAACTTCCCGATAACAAAAAAATAATATTTAAAATTAATCCCCACTTTCTAAAGATTTTATTCATCGCTTCCTCCTGTTAAAAAATTATAATGAATTTGTTTTAATAAAGTCAATTATTACCATAGAGGTTCTGGAGTTTCTTTAAAATTCTCTATGATAAAAAAACTTTTTGTTACCTCCAGAATTTGGGAATTTAAAAGTGTGGCTTACAGAGGATTTCCATAATTCGAATATCAAAAAATGTTTGAGCATTGGCTGGCCTAAGAACAATGGCTGTATCCACTCCCCAGGATGTTCCACCCAGAGCAATACAAGGCTCATCAGTTCGAATTAATCCCGCATCAGCAGCCATTAAGCTTATCTCTATTGCTACTTTTGTTCCTTCTCCAAAAATGCGTAAAGTATAGGCAATAATTTCTTCAAGCTCATAAGTTCTAAGTTTCTTCCGCACTGCCCGTCCAATCCCACCAAAAGCGTGTTGACAAGTCAAAATTTTTGCTCCAGCTTTTTCAATTTTCTTCCGATTTTCTTCAGTGAATTCCTGGAAGTCTGGACGGGTAAATCCCGTGGAATGAGTGACTACAATTAAGTTATATCCTTTAAATAATTCTGCGGCCTTAATTCCAGTTTCACCTGAAGTAGTAGCAACCACGATGTTTTTAACCTTCAACTCCTCAGCTCGTTTTTTGGCTATCTCAAGAGTGCGAAGTGTATTCTCCTTACCAGGCTTATCGAAATAAATAGTTGGAATAATTATTTCACTCATTTATAACCTCCCGAACCAGATTTTTCCTTCATCATAATCATTCTAAAAGAAACAAAAAAATTGTAGCATTTAGTATGTAAAAGAAGCAAGAAAACTAAGTAAATCGTTCAAGACATCTTCGAAATTAATCAGAATCGAATGAGAAAAATAAAAAAATTTAATATAAAATGAGGATCATTGGTGACCCTATTCAGAATTATATGCAGGGAATTTTCGGACAGCCTGCTGACCTTACTTTTATAAATTTTCTCGTGATATCGCCCCGTGTCATTCTGCCCAAAACGCAGCGAAGCAAAGAATCTCGTGCTGAGGCGGGCAAGGAACTCTTCGCTTCGCTCAAAGTGACAGGATCGAAAGTACAGATCAAAAACTATACTTCATTTTCACCTGCACTCGCTTATTATCTTTGTAACTGCCAAAGAAGGTATCCGATTCTCCTCCTAGAATATCTCCACAAATATCCAACGTCACGGCATCTGTAACCTCGTAGGAGAAATTGGGACGTAAATAATAATCCTTTCCTTTGATATTGTAAACCCCTTCCACGATCAATTTAGCGTAATTGCCCAGTTCGTATTCGAGCCGTACAGTGATCGATTTTTGAAAAATGTGATTCAGATCGTCTTTGCGGTATTCAACATTATTTTTGGGTATTTCCTGAATCCACTGTATCAGCACAAACAGGTTATTGTCACCGATCAAATCGCTGAAAGTGCGGTCAATGCCGATCACGTATTGGAAATAGGGATCATCGATCTCAGGATCTTCTCCATTGGGATCTTCGGTAAAATAATAAGCCGCTTCTCCACGAATGCCCAGTTTTCCTGACGTTGTTGAAAAATCTGCTCCGGCTACTTTGCGACGATGATATTTTGACTGAAGTATAATGTGAAGTGAATCGCTACTGACAGGTTGTAAAATTCGATGAAACGTTGCTAAGTTATTCCATCCAGAATAGTAACTGAGAGAAACATCCCAACCTGAAAATGTTGAAGACAGCTTGACGGCAAATTGAGCTTCGTCGAAACTTTCATCGGGTAAAGTTTGATCAAGAAATTCATAGGATGTTTTCACTGTCGGTGAGCCTGATGCTGGATACATCGGGTTGGAAATCTCTTCAGGAAAATCTGGAAACCAGCGGGAATTTCTTAAAGGCAAAATACTTGGTGTAAAAATCGGTATTAAAATTCCCTCAAATGTCCAATCTCCGATATAATAATTCGCTTTCAATGCGAATACGCCAATCCGCTCATCGTCAGTGTCCAGGAAATCGCTGAAATCCCATGGCGTAATGTTGTCAGTGGGATTGATACCATCGGCTTTGCCCCAGACGATGATCTGCTTGCCGAGCCGGAAATCGAAATTGCCAAGATAAAGATCAATGTAGGCTTCATCCAAATAAATTCGATTTCTTGACGGATCGGACCGATCCTCTCTGAACTCAACAGCAGAAAAAATTGATGCCTGATAACCGAGGCTTGACCTCAGCTCCATTTGCAAAATACCCTGGTTCCGACTGTTGATTTTACTTTCGTTGTTGTTTTTAAAATATGAAACGTGATCAATTTCCACAAAGCCATCTATTTCCAGTTCCTGCGCTTGAAGAATAGGCGAGGTGACCGAAAAAATCACAAATGCTAAAATGATTATATTTTTCATTTTCCTCTCTCTAAATATCTTTGCGTGAAAAATTTATCTTCTATTCCTTTATTGATCACAAAATTATCAAAAAGAAGAACGGTTTTATGGCTTGTCTTGATATTTTCCATCTCCATGCGATGGGCTCGCCATTTGTTTGTGCCGTCAATCAATCGGATGTCGCTGGCTTTGAATATTTTCAACAATTCCCCTTTCTTGTCATAATATTTGATCTGGACTCCCACGAAATTGTCCTTATCTATCCAGATTTCCCTTTCGCTATAACCGCTTTCTTTCTTTTCTTTGTCATTATTTGGAACAGCTTCGATGACGTAACATTTGACACCATCCAGAATTTCCGTTTTGATTAACCTATAATCGTAATTTCCCATCTCTTCGGTGCCCATGTCTTCATAGGCAAAGTCGGAACCCATAAAGTTGTCCGATTGATCGCTGGCAGAAATCCGTCTCACCTTTTTCAACGCTGGAAGATAGAGCCACTGGTCGTCATCTCTGTCAGAATGTTCAATCGTGAGAAGCCCTGTCCCTTTCACATCCGCAGGTGACAGAAAGCGAATGAGAGATTTTTGATTGCCCTCGGCATCTGTTTTGGTAATCTGTATCACTTGTCGGACGCGTTCTTTCCCCTTTTTGTTAATAAGTTTCATCACCAATTCCAATCGTTCATCATCCGCTTTTCGTTGTTGATCGTTCTTTTTCATAATTTCCCGAGCAGATAAATCCTGCCCAAAAGTCATATTTGCGCTGAGTAGCGCAATGAATCCCACTGCTAACATCATAATGATTAATTTTTTCATAACATACCCTCCTCAATTGATTTGATTCTGTCAAATTCATTATAAACAGGCACAGATTCTACCCCTTCACTGCCTCGAATAAATTTAGGTTTGAATACAGCAAACATTGCTGGAAGCATAACCAGAGACCCGAATCCAACTGTGAGCATTGTCAAGGAAATGAGCCAGCCAAAGTATTGGATGGGTAGAAATCCAGAAAAGATAAAAACTACAAATCCAAGAATATTGGACATCATATCATAGATAATCGCCTTCCCAGAGGATAACATTGTATTGACAGTTGATTTCTCAATATCTCTCGTCTTTCTGATTTCCTCTTTGAATCGGCTGATGTAGTGAATGGCAAAATCGACTCCGATTCCGACTGCAACAGCGGTAATGATGGCTGTTCCCATCTCCAATCTTATTCCGATAAATCCCATGATGCCAAATGTCAACAATGTGGCTACTGTAAGGGGAATAATGCTGAATAGGCCACCCACGAAAGATCGAAAAACCGCCACACAGAATAACCAAACGATAATAATCGCGAGTATGATATTTTGAATTTTCCCTGTGACAATATATCCAACCTGAGCAATCCAGACCATCAGCATCCCGCCAAACTCGATGTTCACGTTTTGGTCAAAGTGTGTATTCACATATTCCTGAAAGGCATTATAGAGTCGCTTATGGTCATCTTGGTCGGAAGTTTGAACCATTACTCTCACTTTTGCTCTTTGATTATCGTAATCAACCAGGTCATCAAAATCGCCTGGATCTCCGGACATCGAATAAAGCAGTAAATATTGAGCAACCAAACTTTTAGAATCAGGGATACGATCATATTCAGGTTCATCCGCATGCATTACCTTGTTCATCCGTTTGATAATATCGGCAAATGAACTGGTATAACCCACTTCTTCAAAGCTTTCGGCATACTCCTGAAACTTAAGAATCTGATTTAGTAATCGGGGATCTTTGATTGAATCGTAGCCTTCTCCCTTGACCATAACATTAAGGTATCTTGCTCCTCCTAACTTTTCATTAAACATATCGAATGTCTTTCTTATCCGATGATCTTCGGGAAAATACTGAACGAAATCACTGCCGACCCTGATTTTGTGAATTCCAAAAAGTGAGATCAAAATGATCATAGCAGAAAAGCTCAGCACCCATGCTTTCTTCCTCAAAGATAATTTCGCTAAACGGGTTAATACATTGTTTCCCCAACTGATTTTATCTTTTTTCTGTTTTCTCACTGATTTTTTCAGTATCGAGAGGAAAGCTGGTATTACTGTAATTGACAAAATCAGCGCAGCAAGAATACCCATCGCCGTGATGATGCCAAACTCTCGAATAGAAACCACTCGAAATATCATCAATGTTGCCGAACCCAGTGCTGAGGTAATTCCTGTCATCAGAATAGGCGGAGTGATTTTTTTCATTGCTTCTCGTGTTCCTTCAACTTTATTTCTACTGATCACCTCTTCATAGTAACGATGAACCACGTGAATCCCATATGAACTGGCAACAGCAACTAACAGCATCGGTAAAGCAGATGAAACGACTGTGATGGGCAGTCCGATATGTCCCATTATTCCCATTGTCCAGAAAACGCTGAGCCCCACAACACTGAAGGGCAAAAAAACACCGCGCAGTGTCTTGAAAGAGAGATAAAATCCTATTAACACTAAAGTCAAAGCTATAGGAAACAAAAGCGTGATATCGCCTTGAATGCCCATATCAATTTCCTGAGACATAATCGGTTCGCCAGCAGCATATATTTTTTCAGGTCCCTGATATTTGTCGATTATTTCATAAACCTGACGATAAACTGCTGCCTGATCATAACCCTGTTCAATATTCGCCATAATCAAAGTTGATGTTTCATCTTCAGAAATGAGCCGACCGTAAATCAGTTTGTTTGATCGAATATCATCTCTCAGGCGTTCAATTTCAGCCTTAGTTTCAGGGACATCCTCCATAAAGGGACCAACTTCCAATCCCCAATCTCTGCCTTTGATGTTGTTCATGGTTGAAAGACTGGTGATTTCGTCTTCAACGACTCCTTTTACCCTTTTCAATTCTTCAGAGATGAGTGCGATCTTTCTTAGTGTGTTCACCTGAAAAACATTACTACTCTCAATCCCGATCATAATCATATCCTTCTCGCCAAAGATTTCCTCGAAGCGATCATTGGTTTTGATAATCGAATCATCTTTTGGCAATTCGGCATCGTAGTTGTTTCTGGTCTCCAGTTTAGAGATTCCAAAACCTATATAAATTGTGATTAAAAGTATGATTCCCAAAACGAATTTGGGATATTGGGTCACAATGCTTGCAAATCGTCTCATTTTTCTTTCTCCTTTCGTTTGTATTTTGGATATTTTGATTTAGATATATTTTGAATTCCGAAGTAAATAGCTAAAAAAATTCTATCCACCAGAAATCACCCCAGAAATTTTCCCGAGTATTTTTATCATCGTATCTTGTTCGTCTTCATTTAGAGCCATTAGCATTCCACGACTTAGATCCTGATACTGTTTAAGATGTTCTTGATAGCCTTCCATGCCTTTTTCTGTCAATTCAACGATTACAACTCTCCGATCTTCTTCTGTCCTGTAGCGAGTGACGAAGCCTTTTTCAACCAGCCTATCAATGATACCAGTCATTGTGCTGATTGCAACTAATGCTTCATCAGCAAGTTCACGCATGATGCTCCGATGTTTCTTACCAAGGATTTCAATAACTTTTATCTCCTGAAAATTAATTTCATTCAGGCAGCTATCTTCATCACAATTGACCATCATAAATCGATGAACTAACAGCTCGATATATTCTGCTAATTTATCTACTTTTTCTTCAAATGTCATTATGTTTCCTTTTTCAAATACTTCGATTAACGAAGTATTTTACATATAAACAAAAAAATTCAATTTGTCAAGTCTTTTTTTCTGTTGTTACGGAATAATCAAAAGTGAACAATTGGGAAAGATCATTTATGAACAAATTG
>JBHIEE010000126.1:0-7628 GCA_046760445.1 Candidatus Aminicenantia bacterium | reverse complement strand
TATAGTGAGGGAGTGTATACCTAACTGTTTCTGGTTTTCACACAGTCTGACGTTATGTGCCATAGTTCTACTTGTAGAAGTTAGGAGGCAACCAAACAATGAAGATTAGTCTTATCCAAGTACCATATCACTTAGGGCAGGGATGTGTCGGAGTGGGGATGGGACCGGTTCGTTACATGCAAGCTGGTGCGAATCGCAATTTGTTAGACCGAGGTTTTGAACTTAAGGTCGAGACTATTCAGTGCAACGATCGATTTGAAGATGAGCTGAGCGCGATTGTTGACATTGATACTCGTCTTGCAAGATGTGTCAAGGGCGCTATCACTAGTGGATACTTCCCACTGGTACTCGGCGGGAATTGCAATACTTGTCTTGGCACACTTGCGGGTCTTGATTCCTATCAGATCGGGATCATCTGGTTTGATGCCCACGGTGACTTCAATACACCAGAAACAAGCCCTAGTGGTTTTTTTGACGGAATGTCACTGGCAATTGCAACTGGTCAGTGTTACAGAGAACTTTGGACACTAATTGAAAACAGCAGTCCTATCCCGGAGTCCTGTACTCTTCTTATTGGTGTGCGCGATCTAGATCCAAAAGAACGAGAGCATCTCGAACACTCCGAGATCCATGTAGTTGCTGCTGATGAACTGAAGAAAGCTGGACTGATGGCGAGTCTCCTTCCAAGGCTTACTGAGCTTCAATCACAAGTCCACGAGGTCTATCTCCATATTGACATTGATGTGCTCGATCCACAGGAAGCTCCTGGCGTTGATTTTAGGTGTCCAAACGGACTTTCTTCAAACGAGGTGGAGCAAGTGGTACAGATGATTACCGAACGTTTCCGGATAAAGGCAGCAGCTCTTACCGCCTATGACCCTGATTACGATAAAGATGACAAGACACTTCAAATTGGTCTTCGTCTGTTGAATGTGATTGCAGATGAGGTAGCTAAATCAACTACAGCAAGGTACTAATCCACCTGGATTCAACGATCCGATACTGATATTTCCGAAGCTAGTTATTATTGAAAGGGCTACGGCACATAACATGCGGTTGCCGGCTTCGGCCTTCGGCTTTCGCCCAAATCCCGACAAGTCGGACTTCGCCGACCGCCGCCCGTTATATGCCATTGGCTTTAATAATTTAAGGAGGTAAAAACATGAAGGTCGATGAAAGTGTATGGAACTTTTTCCAAAAGCATTTGGGTTACACTGATGAAGAAATGAAGAAATTCAGAGAAAATCCGAGAAATGAAGATGTTCTTTCCAAGGGACCTGCATTAATGAACAAGACAATCGTTGTAGGGGTGGTGGAATCACATGGGTGTAATAGTCAGCATAAGGTAGGTGATAAGTTCTATTTTGATGGTGCAGGCAACCTTATTACTAAACTTTGTCCGAAGAGAGTCTGTATCTACGCCTTGACTTCAGTGGCACCGTTAATTTTCACATCAAACGAGCTATTCTATGCAGGGGTTGATCCTAATAAGATGCGATTTAAGAGAGTCGGCTGCTTCGATGTAGGGGTGCAATGTGGCGGCTGGGGTCATATCGTCATGGAGATCAGAGTAGAAGATCGTAAGAAATAGTTGATCGGTTGAGTCACATCTTGCATTATTACATTTTGAACTTGAAACTGGTCACAGGTCCAGATTAGTTTCATTCGGCATAGTAATTAGGATCAAGTCTCAATTTTTGACAATTTAAGTTAAAGCATAGGCTACTTTTTATAAATTTGACCAGCAAGAGAAAACCATTCATAAAATAAAATTTTTCAGTGAGTTTTACTCAAGCCATTGCTATATGTTTCTAGGCAGGGAATTGAAAAGAATGATAAGGAAATCAGGAAAAATTGCAAATTAGTGGAAAAAGCAAATCCCTAACTCCTTTAACCGGTGAATGGTGAATGTGAGATGGTCAACAAACAAGTGAATTTTAAAAAATTGGGAATTTTTAGAGAGTTTTTTTGTATATTATAGTGAGGAGGGTTTTCAAATGACCCTAACAAATAAAAGATATATAATAAAAATTCCAAATCACAAATCCCAAATTACAAATAAGCTCCAATGACCAAAATCCCAATGACCCAAACAAAAAGAGCAGATAATTGCGGTTTAGAGGAACAAACTTATCAGTTTGCTAAAGAAGTACCTCTTTATAATTGTTTTGGTCATTTGGTCATTAGAATTTGGAATTTATTTGATATTTGGTGCTTGGAATTTGTGATTTTAACTTTTGAGAAGGTGAAGCTGAAAAATAGAGCAAGAAAACCCGCATCACAACTGGGTTTTCAAAGTTGAAAATGCTCGTGAAAATAAGGAGGTAAATGATGAAAAAGTTAATAGCTTTACTATTCTTAACCATAATTACCTTTGTCCTTCAGCCAAAGGTAATTCAAGCTGCCCCACAGGGAGAGGAAGAAGATAAAACCCTCTCTCCTTACTTCTTTGTGCAGGGCGATCCCAAAGTAGACCATTTTCCCCTGCTTAAAACAGGGGCGAAGGTAAATATTGCCGGGATTACCGCTGAGGTAGAGCTTACCCAGGTATATAAGAATGATGGCAAGAGGACCATAGAGGCTGTCTATGTTTTCCCCTTAGGGACAAAATCTGCTATACATGCCATGAAGATGAAGATAGGTAACAGGATAATTGAGGCAAAGATTGAGGAGACGATAAAAGCACAGAAGATATACCAAAGGGCAAAAGATGAAGGTAAAGTGGCTTCCCTGCTGGAGCAGAAAAGGCCCAATGTATTCCAGATGAAAGTAGCCAACATAATGCCCGGTGATGTAGTAGAGGTGGCGGTGAGGTATACAGAGATTCTTGTTCCTGAGAAAGGGATATACGAATTTGTTTTCCCCACTGTGGTGGGTCCCCGGTTTACAGGTGAAAAGGATAAAGGAGAACTGAAAGGTAAAGACAGGTGGGTAGTCACTTCCTATCTTCATGAAGGAGAAAAACCTCCCTACAAATTTGATATAAAAGTAAATTTAAGGACAGGACTTCCCCTTTCCAGAGTATGGGTAACTTCTCATAAGGTAAAGATAAGCAAGCAGGGTAGGGATGGAGCAAAGATTCTGCTCTCTCCTAAGGAGGAAAAGGGAGGGAACAGAGATTTTATTCTGAGGTACACCTTACAGGGTGATGCCATACATACCGGACTTCTTCTCTATCCGGGTGAAAAAGAGAAATTTTTCCTCTTAATGCTTGAGCCGCCGGAGAGGGTAAATATAAACATGGTTCCTCCCCGTGAGTATGTATTCATTGTGGATGTCTCTGGTTCCATGCATGGTTTTCCTTTAGAAGTCTCCAAAGCTTTAATAAAGAGGATAATAGGGAATTTAAGAGAGAAAGATTACTTCAATGTACTATTTTTTGCTGGCGGTTCAGAGGTTCTCTCTCTTCATCCCCTTCCCGCCACCGAGAAAAACAAAAAGAAGGCCATAGATATGGTCATGTCCAGGACAGGCGGAGGAGGAACCAGGATACTCGATGCTTTAAAAAGGGCCTTATCCTTAGAGAAAAAGGAGGGTTTATCCCGCATCATTGTTACGGCGACTGACGGATATGTGGCGGTGGAGAAAGAAGTATTTGATCTTATGAGGGAAAACCTCGGCCAGGCAAACTTCTTTGCCTTTGGCATAGGAACAGGAGTAAACCGTTTTCTTATTGAAGGAATGGCTAGGGTAGGCAGGGGAGAGCCCTTTGTGGTAACCAATAAAGAAGAGGCAGAAAAGATGGCAGAAAAGTTTATGAATTACATAGAACATCCTCTTCTGACCGACATAGAGGTAGCATTTGAGGGATTTGATGCTTATGAGGTAGAGCCACTTTCCCTTCCTGACCTCTTTGCCGAGCGTCCCCTTATTCTTTTCGGCAAATACAAGAATGCATCTGGAAAGATCAAAGTAAAGGGTAAGACCGTATCGGGTGATTATAAGAAAAAGATCGTGGTGACTTCATCAATGGAAGATAAAGATAATGTGGCTCTCAGATACCTCTGGGCCAGGGAGAAGATAGCCCGGCTCTCTGATTATGGAAAGATAGGAATGAAAGTAAAAGAAGAAGTAACAAATCTGGGGTTAAAATACAATCTCATGACCGAATATACCTCTTTTGTGGCAGTAGATAAGTTAATCAGGAAAACCGGGGAAGTAGTGACCGTAAAACAACCTTTGCCTCTCCCCGAAGGAGTAAGCGATTATGCAGTTGGTGGTAGTATAGCTCGAGCACCAACCGCTTATCGGATGGTTGCTCCTAAAGTAGCAAGAGAAGAAGTACGCTTAGGTGAAGACAAAAATATCTCTCCTCAGATTTATGTAATTGGTGGGAAATTGCCTTCTGAAATAACTCTGGATGGTGTAGAAAAGATTATACTCCGCCAGATTAAAAAAGATTTGGAAGGAGTTTTCAAGACATGGCAGCTGAAGAGTCTGACCATAGTGCTGGAGGTAGAAAAAGGGAAAGTTAAGGCGATTAAAATAAAAAAATATAAAGGTAAAGAATGTAAGAAAGAAATTCTGGAAAAGATATTCAAGAAGCTCCACTTTCCTGCTTCCCTCAAAGGTACCTGGGAACTGAACCTGGAGTATATTTAGAAAGGGGTCTTAGAGGTCAAATACAGTGATCAAAGTCAATATGTTTCTCCAGCTAAGCAATTGAAAACTCCAGAATAAGTAGTGTCAAAAATAGCATGAAAGAATCATGAAACCACAGAGAACACAGACGAAATATCTAAAATATCAATAACAAAGTTCAAATGACAAATGAAATCCAAAATCCAAATGACCAAATACGACACAAAATCCGAAGCACGAAATCCGAAATACGAAACAATTTCCCTTCGGCCCGAGGCTTTCAGGACGAGAGCAAATGTCCGAAATTCAAAATTCAAAACAGAGAAAATACGGAATTTAGGATCTCTGACAATATTGTTTGGAGCATTTGAAAATTTGTCCCGAGTGCTCGGGATGTTTCGGATTTCGATATTTGGATTTCGAATTTTCAAACTATTTAAAATTTAGTCATTTGTCATTGATTTGACATTTGGATTTTGACATTTGGATTTGTTTGGTAGCATTAGGATTTTTGGGATTTGATAAAGTAAGTGGCCTCAGAAAATAATCATTAATTGTCATTCAATTTCCTACCTTTGTGCCTTCTTCATTTGTTATTCTTGACTTATCAGCTAATAAATTATATATATCTAATTCTGAAATCTCGGAAATGGAGGAGGAAATGGTAAAAAAGAATTCACCTCAGACTGAAGTAGCTGAGATAGGAATTTTGGGTGGGACTGGGTTGTATGAGATTAAAGGGATAGAAGAAATTAAAGAAATTAATTTAAATACACCATTTGGTCAACCTTCAGGCTCTTATGTTATTGGTAAATTGGAGGATAAAAAGGTGGCCTTTCTTGCTCGTCATGGCAAAGGACACAAACTATTACCTTCGGAAATAAATTATCGAGCAAATATTTATGGGTTTAAAATGCTTGGGGTAGAGAGAATAATTTCTGTAAGCGCAGTTGGCTCTCTTAAAGAAGAAATAAAACCGCAAGACATTACTTTTTCTGACCAATTTTTTGATCGAACCCGACGTAAAAACACTTTTTTTGGTGAAGGAATTGCTGCCCACATCAGCTTTGCAAAACCTGTTTGTCCTGAATTGAGTGAGATTTTGTACCAGGCTGGAGAAGATTTGAGTCTAAGGGTTCATAAAGGAGGAGTTTATATTTGTATCGAAGGCCCTGCTTTCTCTACTAAGGGAGAATCAAATATATATCGGTTATGGGGAGGAGATGTAATCGGAATGACCAGTGCTACGGAAGCAAAATTAGCCAGGGAAGCAGAAATATGTTATGCTACGATGAATGTGGTTTCCGACTATGATGCCTGGCACATTTCAAAGGAGCCAGTCTCTGTCGAGATGATTCTTGGAAATTTAGAGAAGAGTATTGACAAAGCAAAAAGCATAATAAAAAGAAGTCTTTCTATTATTCCATCCTCCCGTGGTGATAAATGTGAGTGCCATCGAGCTGTTGAAAACATTATTGTTACTGACCCTCAATTAATTCCTTCCCAGACAAGAGAAAAGGTGAAATTAATAATTGAAAAGTACCTAAAATGAGTTTAGTGGTAGTTGGTTCAGTAGCCTTAGATACTATCCAAACACCCTATGGCAAAAGGGAAAGAGTTTTAGGTGGTTCCTGCATTTATTTTGCTTTGGCAGCCGGTTTTTTTACTCAGCCGAGAATAGTAGGAGTGATTGGAGAAGACTTCCCGAAGGGATATTTAGAATCCTTAGAGAAAAGAAAGATTGATTTAGAAGGGTTAAAAATTGATTCAGGAAAAACATTTTACTGGGAAGGAATATATGGAGAAGACCCAGATTATCGTGAGACAGTTAAAACAGAGCTTAATGTTTTTGCCAATTTTTCTCCTGTGCTGCCCGAGAGCTATAAAAAATCTGATTTAGTTTTTTTAGCTAATATTGACCCTGATTTGCAGTTTGATGTCCTTTCTCAGGTAGATAACCCCAAATTAGTGGCGATAGATTCAATGAATTTATGGATTCAGGAAAAGTTTGACTCTTTAATAAAAGTGATTAAAAAAACCAATATTTTGTTTATTAATGAAGAGGAAGCTAAAATGTTAACCCAGAAATTGAATATTATTAAGGCGGGTAAAGAGTTGCTTAAAATGGGACCATCAACTGTTATTTTAAAAAAAGGAATTCATGGAGCTTTGGTTTTTAAGAAAAATTCTCTTTTAGCTGTTCCCGCTTATCCAGTGGAAGAAGTGATTGATCCCACAGGAGCAGGAGACAGCTTTGCTGGTGGGTTTATGGGCTATTTGGACAGAGGAGGAAGAGTTACTTATTCAAAATTTTGTAAAGCATTAATCTATGGTAGTATTTTAGCTTCTTTTGTGATTGAGGATTTCAGTGTAAATCGTTTAATGAATCTCACTCCTAAGGAAATCAAAAAACGTTTTCAAGAGTTTAAGAAATTGACCTCTTTTTAAATTCGATAAAACCACATTAAGGGAATCCATAATTGGTGAGCGTAGGGTAGTTTCTTGTGATTAATTAATATTTCTGTATCCTCAAAGTCATGAACTAAATTGAATACCTGAAAGAGGTCTTCCACTTCATCTGGAGTATAAGTAACATAATGTCTCAGCCATTCCCCACTTCCTTCTTCTCGATAAGTTGGGTGTTTTTTAGCCAATTCAACTGCTTTTTGGTAGCGGCCAGAAATTTGGGGGCCAAAAATTAGAGTAACTTTAAAAACTTTTGGGCTTTTTTTAGGATAAAGAATTTCATCCAGTTTATCTTTCTCTTCAAGATTTTCATTCTTCATCTTGTTTCTCCTTGAAGAAGAGAATCAATTAACTCGTAGAAATCTAATATTTTACTATATCAGATAAATAATTTCTACCCAAGGAAATCCTATTTTAAGAGTTTTCAAATGATCCTAACAAAGAAAGGATATATAATAAAAATTCCAAATCACAAAAACATTAAATCGTGAAGAGTAAGGAGTAAAGAGTAAAGTGATAAACAACACCTTGCGACTTACACTTCTTAGATTTGAAATTTAGTCATTTGAAATTCATTTGGC
>JBHIEE010000125.1:0-7630 GCA_046760445.1 Candidatus Aminicenantia bacterium | reverse complement strand
ATTTAAATATATGAATAAGTATAGAATAAAAATACTAAATTCTGAATCCGAAACCCTAAACAAATTCAAATGACCAAAATACAAAATATAAAATAAAAGGAAAAAAGAAGAAAGAAGAATTAATCCTTTCCTCTAATTTCTATAGTAGATTGTTTTGAATTTAAATATTTGTCCCGAGTACTCGGGATTGAAATTGTTTAGAATTTAGATATTAGGATTTAGGATTTAATTATTATTCAGGATTTATGCACAATCACTTAACACATTATATGTAAATGCTATTAAAAAAATTTAAGAAGACCATAGATAAGTATAATCTGATTCAAGAAGGGGATAGAATTCTAATTGCTTTTTCTGGCGGACCAGATTCCACTGCTTTAGTTTCTCTTTTTCTTGAATATCGGAAAGAAATTCCGCTGGAGCTTCACTTAGCTCATTTTAATCATAAACTGAGAAAAGAAGCGGATGAAGATGAAAACCATATAAGAAATTTTGCTGAAAAATATTCTTTACCTCTTATTGTTAGTAGCCAGAGAGTTCGAGAGTTTGCTCAAAAAAAATTTTTGAACTTGGAAGAAGCAGGAAGAATTCTGAGGTATAAATTCCTGCGAGAAGCTGCCCAAAAAATAAGAGCTCACAAAATTGCTCTTGGCCATACTTTAACTGACCAGGCTGAAACTCTCTTAATGAGGATCATCAGAGGAGCCGGGTTTACTGGATTAGGGAGTATTTATCCTGTGAAGGATGAGATTTTTATTCGACCCCTAATTGAAATTGAGAGAGAGGAAATCGAAGAATATCTTACTGTGAAAAATTTGACTTATTGCTTAGATAAAACAAATTTAAATACCCATTATTTGAGGAATAGAGTGAGATTAGAACTCATTCCTTTTTTGAAAAATAGATTCAGTGAAAGAATAATTTCTCATTTGGGTCATTTAACTGAGCTTATCCGAGAGGAAGAAGCAATTATAGAAGAAATTGCTGAAAAGGAAAGTAAAAAAGTAATAAAGACTAAAAAGGAAACACTTCTTCTTGACAGAGAATTATTATCTAATTATCCATTAGGTCTTCAGAGGAGAATTTTGAGAAATTTTATTTTAAAATTAAAAGGAAATCTAAAAGGAATAACCTTCCAGCATATTCAGTCTCTTCTTCAGTTGAAAGAGAATAAAGAAGTTCACCTGGGAGAAGAATTAACACTTAGGAGAGAAAATAATTTAATTTTTTTGAAATCCAAACATCGGGAAAGAATAGTTGAATATTGTTATTTTATAGATAAAAATGACAAGATTGAAATAAAAGAATGTGGTTTAGAGTTCAAGACCGAAGTGATGAATCAATTTTATTTAAGCGAGCTTAGATTTGATGATAATTCTCATGTTTATTTGGATGCGGCAAAATTGAACTTTCCCTTAGAAGTAAGAAATAGGAAAGAGGGTGATAAGTATCAGCCTCTTGGAGCTCCGGGTAAGAAGAAACTTAAAGAAATAATGAGAGCCAAAAGAATTCCACTTTTAGAAAGAAGTTGTCGACCGGTTTTTCTTTCACAAGATAAAATTGTCTGGGTTTTGGGATTACCTGTGGCTGAGCAGTTTAAGGTTACTTCTTCTACTAAGTCAATTCTTTTAATTAAAAAGAAATAATCGATTTTGTTTTATCTAGAATAATCAATAATTCCAATTATTGGATTGGCTATTTTAGCTATTTTTATTTTGATTTCCTGTTCTCTTTTCAAACAAACAGGCAATTTTCAAATTTACTTAAAAGATACCCCAGTTGAGGATGCAGATAATATTTATATTACAATTAATCAAGTAAGGGTTCAAAAGACAGAGACAGGTTTTATAACTGTGTCTGAGACGAGTCGGACCTACGATTTATTAAAACTAAGAGAAAAGCAGGAACTTTTATTAGATACAAGTATGGATGAGGGAATGTATACTCAAATTCGTCTTTCTATTAGTTCTGGTGAAATTGTAATTGAAGGAGAATCTCATCAAATGGTTGTGCCAAGTGAAGAGGTGAAAATTCCAATAGTTTTTGAGATCAAAGGAGAAGAGAAAACCAAGATAGTGCTGGACTTTGAAGCTGAACATTCAATTTTAGTTACTGGAACTGGAGTGACTAAGATTTATATCCTTCGGCCGGTTATTAGAGTGGAAAGTGTGAGTTAATTACATTTAAAAACGAGAAAGACTATCCTAAATAATTTTTTTGCCACATTTCAAAGACAAGCAAAGCCCATAAGCGATGGCTGTGATTTTCTTTTCCTTTCAAATGCTCATCAATCATTTTTTTTATAAATGGATAATTGAAAAAGCCGGAAGACTCGATTCTTTTCTCATCGAGAAAATCAAACATTAATTCTTTTAATTCTTTTTTTAGCCAATTCTTAATAGGAATGCTAAAGCCTTCTTTGCTGCGATAGATATTTTCTTTTGGTAAAAGACGCTCCATAGTTTTTTTGAATATCCATTTAGAAGTAAAGCCCCTAAGTTTTAAATTACCTGGAAGACTGAAGGCAAACTCGACTAACTTATGGTCTAATAAAGGAACCCTTGTTTCCAAAGAAGTAGCCATACTCATTCTGTCTACTTTAACTAAAATATCATCGGCCAGATAAGTTTTTAAATCTAAGTATAGTTCACTATTTATTTCATCTAATCCCTTTATTTTTTCAAAATATTCTTTTAAAGGTGCTCTTTCTAATAACTCGCCAAGGTTTTTCAACTGATTAACAAAATAAGGAGAATATAATTTTTCTTTTTCCTTTAAAGTTAAAAACATCATCCAGCGAAAATGTCTTAACCGCTCAGGATGCTCAAATCCTTGCCCGTATCTTTTCAATTTATTCCACAGCCCTTTTTTCTTTGATTGAGGAGGAAATGGTTTTAAAAGAAATGGGATTAGACGATTAAAAGGAAGAGAAAAAGGAGTTTGAGCTAATTTCTGAGCTAAATAATGTTCGTATCCTCCGAACACTTCATCACCTCCATCCCCAGAAAGGATAACCGTGACATACTCTCGAGCGATTTTAGAGACAAGATAGGTAGGGAAAATAGAAAAATCTCCAAAAGGTTCATCTAAGTGATTGATTAATTTCTCGGTTAAATCAATAACTTCTGGTTTGATGGTGAATTCATGGTGCTCGGTCTGGAATTTTTGAGCAATGAGGCGAGCGTATTTTAATTCATTATAGGAGACTTCCTCAAAGCCGATGGAGAAAGTTTTTATTGGCTTGACTCCCAATTCACTCATTAGTCCCACAATTGAGCTTGAATCAATTCCACCGCTTAAGAAGCAACCAAGGGGAACATCACTGAGCAGTCTTAATTTGACTGATTCTTTGAGAAGATGATAAAGTTCGTCACAATATTGTTTGACATTTTGGCTGGACATTTTTGATTTTTGGAGACTATATTTTTCAACTTCCCAGTATTTTTTTAAATTAATTTGACCATTGTGATAAATCAATAAATGCCCGGGCAGCAGTTTATGGATGTCTTTAAAAATAGAATATGGGGCAGGAATATATTCTAAGGTTAGAAAAAAATCTAAAGCGTGAGGGTCAATTTCACGGACTATGCCTGGATATTTTAAAGTTGCTTTTATTTCAGAGCCGAAAATTAGTGTTCCATCGTTCAATAAAGTATAATATAAAGGCTTGATTCCTATTCGATCTCTAACCAGAATTAATTTATTATTTTTTCCATCCCAGATAGCAAAAGCAAACATTCCTCTTAATTTGTTGACAAATTCTTCTCCCCACTCTTCGTAACTATGAACAACTGTTTCAGTATCACTTTTTGTTCTGAATTTATGTCCTCTTTTTTCCAATTCCTTTTTTAGCTCTGGAAAATTATAAATTTCTCCATTATAAGTAATCCAGATTGTTTTATCTTCATTGGAAAGTGGTTGATGACCACTGATTAAATCAATTATGCTTAATCGTCGAGCTCCCAAAGCAATGTTTTTTTCAAGAAAAATGCCTTCATCGTCGGGCCCGCGATGAATAATAGTTTGACACATAGATTTTATAATTTGAAGTGGAATAGATTGATTCTTATCTGGTTTGATAATTCCGCAAATACCACACATTATTAATAAATCCCAAATTTCAAATCACAAATTCCAATAAAGCATAAAGATGAATTCGTTAAATTGTTATTCGTTAATCGTTGAATCATAAATATTTATCCGAATAACAAATACTCGAATATGCAATATTTAATTTTTGCTCTGTCATTTTGATTTTTTATTTTTGCATTTTTATTTAGTCATAAACACATATTCATTTTGGAACTACTTCAATTTCTACAAAAACACCTAAAAATCGGCGATCATTGCTTTTTTTGTTTTCAAAATAAGGAATAGCTCCTTTAGCTGATTTAATTTTAAGATGATAAATATAGGATCCGCCAAATTTGAAGCCTGAACCAGTAGTAAAATCAATCTCTTTCTTTTCTTTATTATGAAGGATTATTTCTTTCTTAGCCCCATCTACTTTGACGAAAGCTTTATTGGCAAGGCGTCCATTGTTGGTAATTTTAAATCGGATTTTTTTTATAGGGTAGTAAGTTCTCAGCAATATTTCTGAGGTTGAATCACCATAAGTCCAGAATCCATTGCCTTGTTTTTTGTGGAAATTATCGTCTAAGAAATAGAGGCGATGTCGATTTGGCGGATAGCCAAAATTTATACCAAAAGCTGACGGATTGGTGTTGGTTGGTAAAGTATTGATTAAAGTCTTTTCCACAGGAAAAATTTTAAAAGGAAATTTTTTGGCATGAGTAGCTGGATAGGAAGAAGAGGAGAATGGATTTAATAGAATTTGAGAAAGTAAGACTCCAGCCACGATCCAGCTAAGGATGATCTCTTTTTTGGATTTAGTTAAATTCGGGAGAAAGAAGAATAAAGGATAAATATTTAGAAAATATCTGTTCCCCAGTGTCCCTCCACCTCCAATATAATTGTCTGGCATAAGAATAACATAGATTAAAATTTCTCCCAAGATAGTGGCTAAAATTAACCATTGATATAATTTTTTCTCTCTGGAAAATAGAAATAATAGCAAAGCAAGAAAAGCAGGGAAAAAATACCAGACAATGCCAGAGAATCGACCGAAAAAGAAATAAAAAATATTATAAATAATAATTTTTAGATTAATCGGATGTTTTTTGAAATAATCTTCTGAAGTCATTAAATGACCTAAGGAGTCAAAGCTATATCCTTCTTGCTCAAAGGGAAATTTAAAAAGGAATGTTTTTCTCTCGCCTCCCATGTAATTCAAGTCAGAGGTGAGAAGATAATTTACTCCAAAAAAGGCTCCTACAGTTAGAGAAAAAATTAGAAGAATGATTATTGATTTCATCCATCTTTTATTAAAAAAAGAATAAATGAAAAGAGGTCCTATTAAGAGAATGTTTGGTGGTTTAGAGAAAGTAGCAATTCCAACCAGAAATGAAGCGAGATAATCCGAATTATCAGATATTAGAAAATTTTTGATAAATGAATTTTTGATTTCGTGTTGATTATTATTAGAAATTTGAGCTTTATTCTCTTTTATTAATTTATATACCCAGAGAAATATGATTGAGAAAACCAAAAACAGGTTGAAAAATTCCCCTGTTATCCAGATAAAATAGATAATCGCAATTGAGGCGAAGAGAAAGGTCAGGGTGTAAATTAGAGAGATTGTTAGGTTATTTTTTGAAGATAAAAAATAATATCCCATTAATAAAATAAGGAATAATAAACACGAGTGGAAAATAAAAAAGCCATGATAGTTAAAAAATTTAACAAAAATAGAAACGAAGAGAGGATAGGCAAAAGATTTAGCATAAAAAATTCTGCCGCTCTCAGTTTTTTTTAGAAAGATTCCTTGGGGTCCCCCAGGAAAGTCCCAGTAAAATCGTACCAAGTCTTTTTTGGTATATTCGAGATCGCCGTCATAAGCAATGCTTTGGCTCATAATGTAATAGATTGACTCATCGCTAAAAAGCCAGCCTCGTTGGACAGCTGGTAAATTAATGAAAAGTGAAAATCCAAGAAAAAATAAAAAAATAAGGGAAATTATTGTTAATGAAGTTTTATTTTGAAGAGGCATCTTCTAATTTTTAGTTTCTTCAGCTAAGCTTAATTTTTTGATTTCTAATCAATATCATAATCTTAAAAAAAATTCAATAGAGATATTCTATAGGAAATTTGGTTCTCAAACTGTTACTTTTTTACACAATAATTTTTAAGATTCTAATCTTAAAAATTATTTTTAAATCTTTAAGCTCAACTATAATCTGTAACTCATTAAAAATAAATAAGATAAAAATTTCTGCAAAAAATTTTTATTTTGGCCTCAATTTTGCATAATAGTAAAGTGCTATGAAAATATGGAAAAAACAAAACAAAGGATTTACTCTAATCGAAACTTTAATTATCCTTGCTATTTTAGGAGTAATGCTTGCTTTGGGATATCCAGCAATAAGAACTAATTTAGAAAAAAGAAAATTAGATGACACAGGGAGGGAGATCTTAACCACTCTTCAGAGAGCAAAATTTCAAGCAATCAGGAATAAAACAATTTATAGTGTTTCTTTTGATCTTGCTCAAAATAGTTGGACATTGAGTGTATATAACTACACGACCAGTCAATGGGACATAATCTTAACCAAGCAAATACCTTCACCCTTAACAATTGATAATATTAGTCTTCCTGATCCTGATACCTTAGAAGCAATTAATGTTGATGACCAGGTAGTCTTCAATTCCTTAGGTTTTGCTGATAGAGAAGGAACTATCACTCTTCAGAATCCTAATTTAACTCACTATGTGGGAGTAGAAGACCTCAGATTAATCAGGGTGATGATAGGAGGGTCGATTAATATTGAAAAACAGGAGTCATAAAATGAGAAAAAAGGATAAAAAAGAAAATGGCTTTTCGTTTATAGAGACTATTGTGGCTGTTTTCCTTCTATCTCTGGCTTTATTAGTTTTAGCTCAGCTTTTTATTCTCGGCTTAGTTAATAATGCTCATTCAGATGTAGTGACTAATGCCAATTTTTTAGCACAGCAGCAAATTGATGTCTTAAGAAATTTGACTTTAAATGATTTGAGTACTTGGATGAATAATTCTCCTGTAATAGAGAATTTAGACTTAAATAGTGATGGTATAAATGAATTTCGGAGAGAAACTGATGTGATTGTTGGAACACCGGGCCAATTTCTGATTTGGGTAAGAGTATATTCAGAATTAAATACTTTTGGTGATCCTAGCAGCCCTAAGGCGGATATCAGAACAATTGTTTCCCGATAATACTTTAAGAAATATAAAATTATTGAGGGAGGAAACAATGACTAATAAACAAAAAATTTCCAATTATCAATTATCAATTATCAATTCCAGATTACCGGTTGTCAGTTCCTGCAGCACTGTAGCACTGCAACACCGCAGCACTAATAGAGGATTTACTTTAGCTGAGCTTGTAGTAGCTACAGCAGTAATGGTCATTTTTGTTGTTGGTGCTCTCACTCTTTATGTCAGAAGCAATAAACTGGCTGTTGACCAACAGCAATTAGCCCAAACCCAGCATGATGTTCGCTCTTCTATGTTCCTTATTTCAAGAGATGTCAG
>JBHIEE010000124.1:0-7671 GCA_046760445.1 Candidatus Aminicenantia bacterium | reverse complement strand
CAGTTGATTGCTTTATTTCCTTAGGAATTTCATTAATAATTGCTCAATCTTTTGGAGCAATTTACAAGCGGAATGCCATTAATTCTGGACTACCTATTTTGAGCTTTCCTGAGCTGGAAGTGTATATTAATCAGAAGAAACTGGAGACAGGGGATATAATTGAAGTTAATTTGTTGTCTGGCGAGATTAAAAATGTCACGAAAGGAATTAATCTTCGAGCAAAACCAATGGGTCAAGTTCAATTGGATATTTATCGGGCCGGAAATTTATTTAAATATGGTCGCAAATCCCATGTTCCAAGACGTAAGCCGACCTGAGACATGAGACATGAAGATTTTAGCTATTGATACTACTACTTTTGCTGGTTCAATTGCTCTCTTGAATGAATGGGAGCTAATTGGCGAGGTAAATATAAATTCCCCAAGTACTCATTCAGAAAGGCTCCTTCCTTCAGTTGAATTTCTCCTTAAAATGAATAAATTATCTATCTCTGAGATAGATGGTTATGCTCTGACAATCGGTCCTGGCTCTTTTACAGGGATTAGAATTGGTATGGCAACCATTAAAGCTCTTTCTTATGCTTCTCAGAAACCGGTCGCCCCGGTTTCATCCCTTGAAGCCTTGGCTTTTAAATTAAGAGAAAGAAAAGGAAGATTGATATGTCCTCTCTTAGATGCCAAAAAAGGAGAAATATATTCTGCTCTTTTTGAATCGAACAACTTTTCCTTAAAAGAGGTAATAGCTCAAGATGCTTATTTCCCTGATAAGTTTTTTAGTCTTCTTCCTCAAAAAAGAATAATCTATTTTATTGGTAATGGAGTAGAGCTTTATCTTCAGAAAATTAGAACTTATTTTCAAGACAGAGCAAAATTCAGTTTAAGGAGCGAATTCATTGCCTATGAGGTGGGCTTATTAGGCTATCATATACTTAAAAATAAGCAAGGGGTATTCTCTAACCAGCTGAAACCTCTTTATCTCCGATTGTCTGAAGCGGAGATTAAAAGGCAAAAAACTATTCCACAAGAGAAAAAACCATAGATGAGAATTAATCTCGAAAAGGTTATTCTTCGAAATATGATTGAATATGACCTTTCCCGAGTATTGGAGATCGAGGAACTTTCTTTCTCCAATCCTTGGAGCAGAATGGCTTTTATTGGAGAAATTTGTAGTAGTCCCATTTCGAATCCATTAGTTATTGAAGAGAAAAAAAGTAAAAAAATTATCGGCTATATCATTTACTGGAGAATTATGCAAGAAGCTCATATTAATAATATTGCTCTCCATCCAGAGTTTAGAAGAAAGGGCATTGGGGAGTCGGTTTTGAAATTTATTTTGAACAAAATTAAAAAAGAGGGAGCAAGAATGGTTACTTTGGAAGTGAGGCCCTCCAATAAAGCTGCTATTTCCTTATACCAAAAACTCGGTTTTAGAACATTGGGGAAAAGAAAGGATTATTAT
The DNA here is from genome assembly GCA_046760445.1 of Candidatus Aminicenantia bacterium. Lineage (GTDB taxonomy): Bacteria > Acidobacteriota > Aminicenantia > JdFR-78 > JdFR-78 > JBHIEE01. The sequence continues at coordinate 6,213 of JBHIEE010000124.1, read as the reverse complement.
TTTAGCCCCAAAGAAGATGCTTTAGTTTTCGCCAAATACTTAGATTAAACTTCCCAAGGTTTTATTTAATAGACTACCCTCTCCAGACAGAGACCTTTAGCTGGTGCAGTTGGGCCGGCCAGAGACCGATCCTTTTTGACAAATATTTCTTTTAAAAATTCCGGCTTAATCTTTCCTCTTCCCACCTCAAGCAAAGTGCCGACAATTGTTCGCACCATATATCTTAAAAAACCATTAGCTTCAATCAGATAGATTATTTCTTCTCCTGATTGACTTATTTCTGAGCGTAACATTCTCCTTATCTTGTTTCTCATTTGGGAGGAAGAAAAAGATGAGAGATCTTTCTCTCCAACAAATAATTTAGCTGCTTCTTTCATTTTTTTAATATTCAGGTGATATGGGTAATGAAGAACATATCTAAAAAGGAAAGGACTGACTATCTGTGAATTCAGGATTCGATATTGATATATTTTTGATTTAGCCATTTTTCGAGCATGGAAATTATCATCTACTATTTCAACTTTTAAGATTCGAATATCATGAGGCAAGGTGGCATTTAAAGCTTTAGGCAGAAGGTTAATCTCAATTTTTAAATCAGCTTTAAAATTTGCTACCTGAGCTGAAGCATGAACACCAGCGTCTGTTCTACCCGCGCCAATAATCTTTACTTTCTGATTGATTAATTTTTCCAGAGCCTTTTCTATTGTTCCCTGAATAGTTCTTCCCGTGGGTTGAATCTGCCAGCCCTGAAAGTCAGTTCCATCATAAGCTATAGTTAATTTGAAATTTGTCATTTTTTAGGATCTTCACATAAGAGCGTTTTCGACTTTGGAAACCCATTCCAAGTCAGGGTTTTCTCCTGAGTACTCGGGATGGAATTTTCATATATCTTTTCTTTATTAGGATCATTTGAAAACCCTTTATAATTCCCCTTATATTTTAGTTTATTGGTTAAACAGTTAATCGGTTATTGGGTTAAGGAAGCAAGAAACGAGAAGCCAGAGACAAGAAAGAACTCTTGCCTCTTGCATCCTGTCTCTAACTTCTATTTGAAGGCTAATTTGATAGCCTCCTCAGGAGTATTAGCTTTTATTATTCCTTCAATTTCCCAAGTTTGAAGGCCAATAACTTTTTTGCCATAAATCAATCCATAAGCAATTTCTGTTAAAGTGCCATATTGGCCATCAACAGCGATTATTACTTCTGAATTCATAGCTACTAATGAGTTTCTGCTATATCCCAGTCCAGTAGCAATAGGTAAGCCAATAAAAGGGTTAGCTTCTTTTATATCATTTCCAGGTAAAATTCCAATGGTGTAACCTCCGGCCTCTTTTGCTCCTTTTGCCGCTGCCTCCATCACTCCCCACAATCCTCCACAAACCAATATTGCTCCTTTTTGAGCTATTAATTTTCCTACTTGATAAGCTAAATTCCATATTTTTTGATTTATTTTCTTGCCTCCACCAATTACTCCGATTCTGATTTTTTTCTGAAAATCAATCATATCTGGAAAAACTCCTCTTCAGAGAATATTTACCAAGGAAATTTCTTAACTAAACTAAATATCATAAATGAATTTTATTTTCAAATTTCTCATTCCCGAAATCCAGCCTAACCTCTTGACAAATAAAAAATTTTAATTTAAAATTAGCACTTCCAAAAGAAGAGTGCTAAAAATTAAAGGAGGAGGTAAAAAATGAAAGTAACACCTTTACAAGATCGAGTGCTTCTTAAGAGATTAGAAGAAAAAGAAGTTAAAAAGGGTGGAATCATTATCCCTGACACAGCTAAGGAAAAACCTCAAGAAGCAATTGTTAAAGCAGTAGGTAAAGGAAAAATCCTTGAGGACGGAAAGGTTCTTCCTCTTGATGTAAAAGAAGGAGATAAGGTTTTAATTGGGAAATATGCTGGGACAGAGATTAAGATTGAGGATGAAGAATATGTTATTGTCAGGGAAGATGAGATTTTAGCTAAAATAACTAAGTAAAATATCTATTGTCATATTAAAAGGAGGAAAAAATGGCTAAACAAATAATAATGGGTGAAGAAGCCAGACAGGCAGTCTTAAGAGGAGTAAATATCTTATCAGATACAGTTAAATCAACCTTAGGGCCAAGAGGGAGAAATGTTGTTTTAGAGAAAAAATTTGGCTCACCCACTATCACTAAAGATGGAGTAACTGTTGCCAAAGAAATTGAGCTGAAGGATCCTTGGGAAAATATGGGAGCTCAGATGGTCAGAGAAGTTGCTTCTAAAACTTCAGATGTAGCTGGAGATGGAACAACTACTGCTACAATTCTTGCTCAAATCATTTACAAGGAAGGGTTAAAATTTATCCTGGCTGGTGCGAATCCGATGTTAGTTAAAAGAGGTATAGACGGAGCTGTTGAAGAAGTAGTTAAGGGGTTAGGAAAATTAAGTAAAGAGGTCACTGGAGAGATGATTGCTCAGGTAGGAGCAATTTCAGCTAACAACGATGAGTCAATTGGGGAAATTATTGCCGAGGCAATGGACAAAGTGGGAAAAGATGGTGTCATTACTGTCGAGGAAGCCAAAGGGCTGGAAACCACAATGGAAGTGGTGGAAGGAATGCAATTTGATCGGGGCTACCTTTCTCCTTATTTCATAACTGATGCTGAACGAATGGAATGCGTTTTGGAAGATCCTTTAATTCTTCTTCATGAAAAGAAAATCAGCAATTTAAGAGAACTTCTTCCTCTTTTGGAAAATGTAGCTAAGATGGGCAAACCTTTGCTCGTGATTACTGAAGATGTGGAAGGCGAGGCTTTAGCAACCTTAGTGGTTAATAAATTGAGAGGAACTCTAAACTGTGCTGCTGTAAAAGCTCCTGGCTTTGGTGATCGAAGAAAAGCCATGTTGGAAGATATTGCTGTCTTGACCGGTGGTAAAGTAATTACTGAGGATATTGGAGTGAAATTGGAAAATGTCACTATGGACTGGTTAGGAGAAGCAAAAAAAGTAGTCATTGATAAAGACAACACCACCATTGTGGAAGGAAAAGGCAAGGAAGCAGATATTCAGGCCAGAATTAAGCAAATCAGAACACAAATAGAGGAAACAACCTCTGACTATGATCGAGAGAAACTCCAGGAAAGGCTGGCCAAAATGGTTGGTGGTGTGGCGGTGGTTAAAGTTGGAGCAGCCACAGAAACAGAACTGAAAGAGAAAAAAGCTCGAGTAGAAGATGCCATGCATGCTACTAAGGCAGCAATAGAGGAAGGTATAGTTCCGGGTGGAGGCGTAGCTCTTCTGAGATGCGTGAAGGCTCTGGATAAGTTAAAATTAGATGGGGACACACAGATAGGAGTAAACATTGTAAAAAGAGCCTTGGAAGAGCCTATTCGTCAGATTGCTAATAATGCTGGCAAGGAAGGTTCGGTTGTTGTAGAAAAAGTTAGAGAGATGGCCGTTAATGAAGGCTTTAATGCTTTGACTGAAAAATTTGAGGATTTGGTTAAAGGAGGAGTTATTGACCCAACCAAAGTAGTTCGGATTGCTCTTCAAAATGCAGCCAGTATTGCCGGATTATTGCTTACTACTGAAGCTCTCGTTTCAGAGATTCCTGAGGAAGAGAAAACACCAAAGATGCCTCCTGGCCCTGAGATGTACTAAGAAATTTCTCAGATAAAAAAGCCCTGGCTCTCAGGCCAGGGCTTTTTTATTTTAAGCTAATATTATTCAGGTTTTAAACCCCGCTTACATAGATTTCCCAAAAAAACTGTGATATATTGCAAAAGATGTTAAAGTTTTTTGATAGGTATCTAATTAAAGAAGTTACATATCCCTTCCTGATTGGTCTTATGATTTATACTTTTGTTATGCTGATGAATGAAATTCTCATCTCTGCTGAGCTTTTTATTACTCAGGGAGTTCCATTAAAAACAGTAATTAATCTATTGATTTATTTGATTCCGTCTATTCTTGCTTTTAGCTTACCGATGTCTGTTCTAATGGGAGTCTTAGCTGGGATGAGTCGCTTATCCTCTGATTATGAAATAATTGCTTTTCGTTCAGTAGGAATCAGCCTCAGCCGTCTCTTGCGTCCAATTTTGATTTTTGCTTTAATTTGCAGTTTAGTCACTGCCTATTTGACCCTTTTTGCTGGACCTCGCTCTAATCACAAATTTATCCAGACAATTAGTCAAGCAGTTTTTTCAAAGATTCAGCTCAAAATAAAACCCAGAGAATTTAATGAGTCAATCCCCAATATGGTGATATATATTCAGGATATTTCTTCTACTGGGAAATGGGAGAATATTTTAGTAAGTTTTGCCACCCCTCCTCAAAAACCAAGAATTATTCTGGCAAAAGAAGGCAGATTAGATGTTAATTATGAAACAAAAAAAGCAACTTTATATTTAACTGAAGGAACAGTACATTCTTACCTATTAGATAATCCAGAAAGATACAGTCTTACTACCTTTTCTAATTTTGAGGAAGAAATAGATGCTCAGAGTTTATTTGTTTCCATAAAAAGGGAAAAAAGAGTAAGAGAAAAAGATATTAAGGAATTATTTCAGTCAGTTAAGAAATTTAAACCTAATACTTCAGAACACAATTCTTATTGGGTAGAAATTCATAAAAAATTTGCTCTCCCTTTTGCCTGTTTGATATTTAGTATATTAGGTTTGCCCTTAGGAATATCCACTCGGAAAGGAGGCCGAACCACTGGCTTTACTATAAGTTTAGGAATTATTCTGATTTATTATATTCTGATTACAGCAGGAGAAAATCTGGTAATTGATGGTAAAATTTCTCCTTTTTTGGGAATATGGGGAGCAAATATAATTATTGGCTTATTTGGTTTATTTCTCTTTTATAAATCCTTAAAGGAATCACCTTATCTGAGTTGGCTATCATCAGTAATTAATCGCTGGCAGAAAATATTCAGAAGGGATAAAAAAGAGAGAAAAAAGGTTATCTTTATTAGTCAAATTCCACTTAGATTTCCAAATATACTTGATCGATATATTCTTAGAAAATATCTTGGTCTCGCCACATTAATTTTACTTAGTTTACTATCAATTTTCATCATTGTCACTTTTTTTGAAAGGATAGACAATATTTATGAACATCAAAAACCTATTTCTCTCCTTTTTCAATATCTGTGGTTTTATTTACCTCAGATGATTTATTACAGTCTTCCAATAACTGCCTTAACTGCTGCGCTTCTGACTTTTGGACTATTAACTAAATCAAATGAAATAACGGCTATGAAAGCCTGTGGGTTAAGTCTTTATCGGTTGATTATTCCGGTGATTGTAGCTACTCTCTTGATTTCTTTTTTATCTTTTCTCCTTCAAGAAAACATTCTTCCTTTTTCTAATAAAAAAGCAGAGGAGATTTGGAATAAAATAAATGATATTCCACCACGCACCTATAAATATCTTGACCGGCGCTGGGTTTTTGGAAAAGATAATCGGATATATCACTACAGTTATTTTGATCATGAAAGAAGAGTGTTCAGCCATCTTTCAATTTTTGAAATTGACTCGAAAAATTGGACCTTAATGAGAAGAATATATGCGAAAAAAGGGTTTATGAAAGAAGGATATTTATCTTTAGAAAATACCTGGCTCAGAGAATTTGACCAGGAAAAACCAACTAAGTTCAATAAATCCCAAGAGATAAACTTATCTCTTGCGGAAACAGCAAGCTATTTTGTCAAAGAATGGAAAGAACCTGATCAAATGAATTATTTAGAACTCAGAAAGTACATTCAGGAACTGGAGGAAAGTGGTTTTGAAACTATCAAATTCAAGGTAGATTTGAATTATAAACTTTCTTTTCCTTTGGTTAGTTTAATAATGACTCTTATTGCTATCCCATTTTCATTTTCCATGGGAAAAAGGGGAGCTTTATTTGGAATTGGGCTAAGTATTGTTATTGCTATGATTTATTGGGCGACAATTGGCGCTTTTAAATCACTTGGCTTTGTTAATTTTCTTCCTCCCCTCTTAGCAGCCTGGGGACCCAATCTCCTCTTCGGAGCAGGAGGAGTCTATCTTTTGTTTACTGTTAAAACCTAAACTGGAAGCAAGAAACTGGAAGCAAGAAGCTGGAAACTGGAAACATAGAAGGAAAGAATATTAAATTTCGCGGAAGAAAAATAGTTTTTTGAAAGAGATGAGTGCTTTTTACTTAGTTTTGAAGTTATTGAGGCTAATTTTTTTCTTGCTTCCCTGCATGCGA
>JBHIEE010000123.1:0-7852 GCA_046760445.1 Candidatus Aminicenantia bacterium | reverse complement strand
GTCGGGCATTGTCTCCTCGAATCCCATGATCCCGATTAGGATAAATCATTACCGAGAATTGTTTGTTTTCTTTTATGAGTTCATTCACTAATTGAACTGTATTCTGGAAATGGACATTGTCGTCCAGAGTGCCGTGAATGACGAGTAACTTACCTTTTAAATTTTCTGCATAATTGGTAGCAGCACTTCTTTTGTAGCCTTCTGGATTATTTTTTGGCTGTCCCATATAACGCTCTGTGTAAATAGTATCATAATTAAGCCAGTGAATGACTGGAGCAACTGCTACTCCTACCTGAAAGTAATCAGGCGCGGTAAGCATAGCCATGCAGGTTGAGTAACCACCATAACTCCAGCCCCAAATGCCAATTCGTGCAGTATCCACATAAGGAAATTTAGAGAGATACTTTACTCCCTGAACATAATCAACAATTTCCCAGTGTCCTAAGTCTCCATACATTTTTGAAGCGCCTTCTTTGCCAAAATGAGCTGAGCCACGGTTATCTATAATAAAAATAATAATTCCATTCTGGGCTAAATACTGGTACCACATACCTCTTTTTCCAAGCCATCGGTTAGCGACAGATTGGCTTTCTGGGCCGCCATAAATAGCAAAAAGTACTGGATATTTTTTCTTAGGATTGAAATTCGGTGGCATGAGCATCATTGCCGGAAGGTTCAATCCATCCTCAGTGGGAACATAAAGAAATTCCCATTGACTTAATTTATATTGAGAGAGTTCCTTGACTCTATTTTCCTCAATTGTCCTAATTAAGGTTCCTTTTGCCTTGTAAAGATCCATCCTGCTGGGAGTGGAAATATTATTATAAAAAGCTACATACCGATCAGAAGTAGGAGCCATGATAATGGAATAGGTGCCCTCTCCTTGACTCAATTGCTGGAGATGAGTATCCTTAACTCGAACTCGGTAGAGGTGAGTTTCCAGGCTCGATTTTTTGTTACCCATAAAATAAATCCAGCCTTTTCTTTCGTCTACCTGAGCAACTCTTTTCACTGTCCAGGAGCCATTAGTCAAACGACGGACAAGTTTTCCCTCCATATTATAAAGATATAAATGATTCCAGCCGTCTCGGTCAGATAACCAGACAAAATAAGGTTTCTTTTTAAAGAAATGGATATTCTTGGGTTTAATCCAGGTTTTCTGTTCCTCTCGTAGGATGAGTTTGCATTTTCCTGATTGGGGATCAGCAAGAAGTAAATCCATCTGATTTTGATCTCGCTTTGGAATCTGTAGGCTGAGATATTTACCGTCAGGTGTCCAGATAGCACGAGCAATATATACTTCTTCCTTATATCCCAAATCAATCCAAACTGTTTTTTGGTCATCCAGTGAAACCACTCCCACCCTGACTAAAGGATTAGTCATTCCTGCCTTGGGGTAAGTGACCGGCACTTGTTTTGCTTCAAAAGGGAGTAAATTCATCATAGTCATTTTAAAGACAGGAAACTCATCAAAGCGAAAATAAGCAATGTGTTTACTATCCGGTGACCACCAGAACCCCTGATAGTTTCTACGATACAATTCTTCAAAATACACCCAGGTGAGATATCCATTAAGAATATTCTGACTGCCGTCTGAGGTGAACTGAAATTCCAGCCCAGATGAAATCTCCAGGGCAAAAAGATTATTGTCCCGAACATAAGCGACATATTTTCCATCTGGCGAGAAAACTGGAATCTTTTCTTCTTTCAGAGTAGCAGTTAGTCTTTTTAACCAGTTTTTATCAATTTGATAATAGAATAAGTCTCCCTGGTGAGAAAAAATCATACTCTGAGCATCCTCAGAAAGAATAAATTGATGAATATTGAATTTTTCTTTTCGTTCAGTTTCATTTCGAGCTATTTTTTCCCATTGTTTCTGAACATTTTCAAAATCAAGGTAAACACTTTTTTTGCCATTTGAAACATTGTAAGACCAGAGGATTGTTTTTTCTGTCTCCTCGTCTGAAGTGACAAACAGGATATATTTGCCATCTGGAGTCCAGGTTACGTGGGAAGGTAATTTTCCGCTGAAACTCGGTTGCCCAGGGTCAAAAATTCGTGAGAGAGTTAGCTTCTTTTTTCCATTTTGGGCTAATAATTGGCTTGGATTCAGGAGAAGAAAACTTATTATCAATAAATTTAAAAAGACAATTAAAAAACCTTTCCGAATTTTCATTATCCCCTCCTTAATTCTTGAGAGTGTTCAACTTTGAAAACCCAGTCAAGTCAGGGTTTTCATATCCTATTTTTCAGTTTCACCTCCACATAAAAATAAAAAATCAAATATCAAAAATTGGTACACCACGTGGGGTATACCACTGTGGCAAAATGACAAATTAAAAATAAAAAATAACTTTTTTAAGTGCTGCTGTGCTGCAGTTCTGCAGTGTTGCGGTGAGTTATGAGCAGCACTGCAGCACCGCTCAACTGCAGCACTATTTTTATATTTTTGCCCTGTCATTTTTATCCTTGCTTCGCACTGAGGCTCAGCGCGAGGTGATTTTTGCATTTTGATTTATCCCAGGCTTGCATAAAAGCCATTCTCACCATCAATCTGCATAATATCATTTAAAGTCATTTGAAAACCCTTTCTTAAATAATTATTCTTTCTCAGCTAACATTTCTTTCAGAGCGAGAGCAGCTTTTTTAGAAGCTCCTTTTTCTCCCAGCATTTTTTTAATTCTTTTGAATTCCTTTTTCATTCCCTCAGCAATATCAGGCGAGTTCAAAATTCTCATACTCTCAGAATAGATATTCTCAGTAGTAAAATTTTTCTGGATTAATTCAGGAATAATTTTCTTTCCAGCTAAGATATTAACAATACTATAAGTGTTGATTTTAACCAAATTAATTCCAAGCCTGTAACTCAGCGGTGAAACCCTGTAGAAAGTGATGAGCGGTTTTTCTAAGAGAGCTGCTTCTAAATTAGCTGTTCCGCAGGAAGCGATGATTAAATCACTGTTTGCCATTGTTTCATAACTGTCTTCAGTTATGATTTTTACTTGCGGATCGATATGTTTTTCAATTAATTTTTTATCCAGATTTTCTGCCTTAATTAATAAAAATTGAGATTCAAGTTTACTACTTATCTTTTTTACTGCTTCCATCACCACTGGCAGGTGATACTTAACTTCACTTTCTCTGCTGCCAGGCATTAAAGTAATTATTTTTTTATCTGAAGAAAGATTGTATTTTTTTAAAAATTCATCGCGAGCAAGTTTGATTTTTATTCTTTCCAGAAGAGGATGACCGATAAATTTAGCTTTGATTTTGTATTTTTGATAAATCTCTTCTTCAAAAGGAAAAATGAGCAGCATTTGATTAATATATTTTTTTATTTGTTTTATTCTTCCTTCTCGCCAGGCCCAAATAGTTGGACTGATGTAATAGAGGACAGGTATTTTTAACTGGTTAAGTTTTTTTGCTATCCGCAGGTTGAAGTCCGGAAAGTCAATCAGGACTGCTGCACTGGGTTTTCTTTTTTTTACTTCTTTGATAATTGTATTAAAAATATGTTTGATTCTGAGAAGCTGAGTTAATACTTCAAAAAGTCCTACTAAGGAGACATCTGATAGAGTAAACAGGAGCTCTACTCCTTCATTTTTCATCTGGTTTCCACCTATTCCAAAAAATGATGAGGAGTGGTCTATTTTCTTGAACTCCTTGACCAGATTAGCTCCATATTTTTCTCCAGAACTTTCTCCGGCAATAATTAAAATTGAATTAGAAGGTTTTTCTGGAGGGTTACTTTTTTTGGGATTGTTCATAATAAATTATATTGGGCATTTTTTTTGGATCCTGACCATAAAAGAATAACCATTTATCATATTGATTCTGGCCTAAGTAAATTTTAATTGATTCTTTGGTTGATTGGCTGGCAACTCCGATTATTTGAGGAAAATCAACAGAGTCGATTAATTCTTCGGGAACGAGAATTACTTCCTGGGGCGATTTCTTCTGTTTGGAGCTGGTTTTACCTGAAGGAAGGATCAGATTCCATCTTCCATGGTCAGTCATTGGGTCCTTGTAAAGCTTTCGGATGCATTTCTCCTTTAATAATTCTTCAAGACTTTTAGGAAAAGCACCTGGATGTTTCATTTGATAAATTCGGATAGCTTCAACATACTGTTTGCCACGAAAGATTAACTCTTCTTCTTTTTCTCTTTGAATGGTTGTTTGCCAGACAGGAACAGCAACCATCAGAAAAATAGACATTACTGAGATACCAATCATTAAGACAATCAAGGTGTAACCTTTATCTGCCATCTTATTCGTAAATCGTGAACTGGTAAAGCTGAAGTCAATGTTTACGAAGTTACCAGGTATTATAGGGTGTTCCGCCCAGGGCTATTTCATCCGAGCCTGATTTAACATCTATTATACCCAATTCTTCCTGATAATAATTGTCTTCAGAAGGTTCTTCTCGGATGACAACCCAGGTTTCATCTGATTGAGTAAAGGGGTCCACAGGAATTTTTCTTAAATAACCTTCTTCAACCAGAGCTTCCAGGGAAGGAGGGTATTTTCCTTTATCCGTATAATACTGATCAATAAGCTTTCTCATCTGAAAAAGGTCTTCTTTTAAGACAGCTTCTCTCGCTTTTCGGGTAGCGTGTCTAAATTGGGGCAAAGCTAAACTGGCTAAAATACCAACCAGGGTAAAAACCACCAGAATTTCGATTAAAGTAAATCCTTGATGAGAATTATATTTTTTCATTTTTACCAGGTATTATATTTTGTTCCGTCAAGAGCAGTAGCTGTGCTGGTTGTATAAACATCATAGACATTCTCTTCACCCCAGGTCATTGAATCTGACTTATCCTGATAAGATCTAAGCCCCCACTTATAAGAATTGGTCATTGGGTCCTTAGGAATTCTCCTTAGAAATTTTCTTATACTTTTGTTTCCTTTTTTGTCTTTTATCTCTACTCCTTCAACCAAAATCTCCAGGTTTGGGGGATAACCGTAAGTATCTGATTCGACCTCTATTTTTTTCTGATCAGCCAGTCTTTTATATTCATCTATTGCTTCTCTAATTATTCTTAGATTTCTCCTTAATTCAATTTCTTTTTCTCTCTTGACTGCTACTTCTGCCATAGGTAAAATAGCTGCTGCCAGAATGGACAACACAGCCAGAGTGACCAATAATTCAATTAAGGTAAATCCTTTCTTATGGTGAGATTTGTTCTGATTCGAAGGAAAAACTCGCGGAATCATTTTTTAAAGAAGTTTATTGGAAATTAATAAAATCTATCTTTATCTCTTTTCGGATAAAATGTCTTTTTGGTATTAGGTTTAATTGACGGTCGAGGGTAATGAGAAGAGACTTCTTGCTCAATAGCCTTTTTACTCAATTTTACCCTATTATCCTCAATATCAATCACCTTGACTTTTATTTCCTGACCAATTTTTAACTCATCTCTGGTATTTCTGATGCGGTGATGAGCGATTTCTGAAATATGTAATAGACCAACGATATTAGGCAAAATTTCGACAAAAGCGCCATAATCCTCAATGCGAACCACTTTGCCTTCATAGATCTTGCCTACTTCAGCCTCTGCTGTAATTTCTCTTATCATTTCAAGTGCTTTTTGGCCTGCTTGAACGTCATTAGCAGCAATGGTGATTTTACCGTTTTCTTCTATGTCGATTTTTATCTTGGTTTGAGAAATTATCTTTTTGATCGTTCTACCACCAGGCCCAATAACATCTCTTACCTTATCCGGGTTAATAATTAAGGTCATTATTCGAGGAGCAAAGGACGATATGTCTGCTCGTGGAGCAGGAATAGCTTCCCTCATTTTATTTAACACCTGAGTTCGTGCTTCCCGAGCTTTTAAAAGAGCTTCCTTCATTATAGCTGGATCAATGTTTGGAATTTTCAAATCCATTTGTAAAGCAGTAATACCTTTTTCTGTTCCAGCTACTTTTAGATCCATATCGCCGAAGTGATCTTCCAGTCCAGCAATATCGGTTAAAATTTTATAATTATTATCCTCTTTGACCAGACCCATAGCAATTCCAGCAATGGTCATAGTTAAAGGCACACCAGCATCCATCAGAGCAACCACTCCTCCGCATACAGTAGCCATTGAGGAAGAGCCATTTGATTCTAAGATATCAGACACCACTCGAATAGTATAGGGGAATTTTTCTTCGTCAGGAATAGCAGGTAGAATAGCTTTTTCTGCCAGAGCACCATGTCCTATCTCTCTCCTGCCCGGTGCTCTTAGGAAAGAGACCTCTCCCACACTGAAAGGAGGGAAATTGTAATGGACCATAAATCTTTTTTCATCCTCTTCGCCTAAAACATCCAGTCTCTGGACATCTTCAAATGTTCCAAGAGTAATGGTTACTAAAGCCTGAGTTTCTCCCCGGGTAAATAAAGCTGAACCATGAGTGCGGGGTAAAAATCCAATGTTGATTGATAGTGGTCTTATCTCATCGAGAGCTCTTCCATCCATCCGATGATTTTTTTCAAGAATTTCTCGCCTGACTATTTTTTTCTCAATATCAGTAAATATTTTTCTTATTCTGTGAAGTTCTGTTTCACTATCTTCTGGTATATCAGCCACCAATTGATCATATATTTCTTTTACCTTTTTCTCCCGAGCTGCCTTTTCTGGAGTTTTAATTGCTTTTTCTAAGGATTCGGAAATTTTTTCTTCGATTAAGAGATATTGTTCTGGGTCTATTTGCTGAACTTCGACAGCTCTTTTTTTGACATTTAACTTCTGGTAAAGTTCTTTTTGAAGCTGGATGATTTTTTTTATTGGCTCATAAGCAGCATATATTGCCTCAACCACTTTTTCATCCTCAACTTCAATACCACTTCCTTCGACCATCACTATTCCCTCTTCTGTGCCTGCAACCACTAAATTAAGTGGGCTTGAATCTAATTGAGAGACCGTGGGATTGATAATGAACTGGTTGTCTACTAAGCCAACCTTAACTGCACCAAGAGGAGTGATAAAAGGAATGCCAGATAAATAAAGAGCAGCCGAAGCACCAATAATTCCCAAGGCATCTGGTTCATTTTCTAAATCAGCTGAGAGTAGTAAAGCAACAATCTGGGTGTCGTTAAAATATCCCTCAGGAAAGAGAGGTCTTATTGGACGGTCAATCAGTCGGCTGACCAGAATTTCCCTTTCAGTAGGCTTGCCTTCTCTTTTAAAAAATCCACCTGGTATTTTCCCTGCAGCATAGGTGCTTTCACGGTAATCAACGATTAAAGGCAAAAAATCCTTGATTTCAGAGCATTCTTTTCGGGAAGTGGCGGCAACAAACATTATTGTTTCGCCGTAGCGAATCAAGGTAGAACCGTCTGCCTGCCGGGCGAAACCTCCTGTTTCTATTGTGAGAAGACGGCCGTTAATCTCTAATTCTACTCTATGCTGCATAATTTATTGTTCGTCTACCTCCGAATCTTGAGTTTCTTGATTAATTTTTCATAACGAGTAGGGTCTTCTTTTCGGAGATAATTGAGAAGTCTTCTTCTTTTGCCAACTAATTTCATTAATCCTAATCGTGAATGGAAATCTTTTTTGTGAGTTTTAAAATGTTCGGTCAAATAATTTATTCGATGAGTCATTATCGCAATTTGAACTTCTGGAGAGCCGGTATCATTAGGATGAGTTTTAAACTTGCCGATAATTTCTGTTTTCTGATCTTTGTCCAAAACCAATTTCAAGCCTCCTGTCTGATTTCAAATTCACTATATCAAAAATAAAAAGATAAGTAAAGGATTAATTGTAAACAAGATTTAGATAGAGAATTAAAATGTATAGATAAAAGAAAATGAACTTTCGTTTTTAGAAAGAGTAAAGCCAATTTTCAGCCGAGCAAGTTTTCC
>JBHIEE010000122.1:0-7862 GCA_046760445.1 Candidatus Aminicenantia bacterium | reverse complement strand
TTGCTTGCCCTGGAGCATGCGAAGCATTGGTATAGGGGAATTTATTTGATATTTCCTGCCTGCCCCTGCCCGACGGCAGGCGGGGGCAGGCAGGGGAGTTTGAGATTTGTGATTTAATATAATAGGTGACTTCTGTGGTTAAATTTAACAATACTTAAAATGTAAAAAGGAGAAATGCATATGTTGAAGTTAGATAAATATGTGAACAGGGCAAAATCTATGGGGGTATCCAGGGCAAAGATTATTGATATTAAAAATGTTGTTGTGGGAAATTGGGTAAGGTTAAAGTGTCAATATGGGTGTGGTGGCTATGAAGAATGTCTTACATGTCCTCCATACTCTCCAACGCCTGATTATACAAAGAAAATGCTTAGCGAATATTCTAAGGGTTTTTTGATGCAGATTGAAAATATTTCTTTTATGGAGGAGTTAAACGCCAGTTTAAAATTTAAAGACATTGTTGCTGATCTTGAGAGAGAAATTTTTTTAGATGGTTATTATAAGGCGTTTGGCATGACTTCTGGTCCTTGTAGACTTTGCCAAGTTTGTGAGACGAGTAAACCTTGTAAATATCCTCGTCAGGCAAGGCCATCTATGGAGGCATGTGGCATTGATGTCTATCAGACTGCAAGAAATAGTGGATTCAAATTAGAGGTTGTAAAATCAGAAGATTCTCTCTGCTCTTTTGTATCATTAATATTGATAGAATAAATCGAGTAAATGTAATGGCAAATTTACCCGAGGGATAGAAATTTTCTTTTTCTAAGAATTGATTTTTCCCATTTTCTGGTCATTTTTCTTAAATGGTTATTGAAATTTTTTATTAATTTTAAATAGATCATATAGAAGTGAAAGAATAAAAAAATAGGCTGCAAGCTTCGCGTGAATGAGAAGTTGCAGCCTATTTAGCAGGGGGGAATAAGTTTGGATTGAGGGCTAAATCTGCCCATAGAGATTAAGAGAATTTTTCTCTCTAAATCAATAACAATCCTTCTTATTAATCTGGTTAATTTTGCTATTTCTTTCTTCATCTCAGTTTCCACTTCTGAGATTTACCTACTTGTGAAGTCCTAACCTATCTGGCTAGGGTTTTCAACTGTATTAGCTACTATCTCATAACCTGCTGCTTTGCCTACTTTCACTAAATCAACTGCAGCTTGGGAAACAATAAGATTGAATCCCACCAAAGTAATAACAATACTGAGAATCAGTATTCCCGCTTTCTCTTTGAATCTCATTTTTGCCTCCTTTCATTAATTTTCATTCTCATATATATATATACGTGAAAATACCTTAAGTAGTTCCTAAGATTTTAAGTTTTTTCTCTAATCTCTGTAGTAAATTGTTTTGAATTTAAATATTCGGATTTTGGTATTGTTTAGGACGAAAAGTCCCGTTGGGACTTCGTCCCTTTACGGGATTTCGATATTAGGATTTAGGGCTTGATCTTGTAGTGAGTATATCGAGCGACTGATTTGTTTATCTTGTCTGTCTTGCTTTCCTCGCTTTTAACCTTTCCCATACGAAATTAACAGACTAAATCCCAGCTTCTTCTGAATTAATTATTTCATAATCTGAATACTCTTCCTCAACTGTTATCCTTATACGTTTGATAAATATGCCTCCATTAATCCGCATCCTTGACTTCTTCAAGACAAAATAGCCTTGTGGAATCACCTGGAAGCTCATCTCCATCTCTAATTCCTTGACAAACTTAGGGTTTTTCGAAGGCTTTAAGTCTACTTTTAAAACATTGAAACTATCTTTATCAATGTAATATTTTCCCTCCCAAAGCTTTTCATTTTTGATTTTTGCTCTGGATTCAAGGACATAAACTGGCAGGTCATCAATATAAGAATCTTCCAACTTGATAAAATTATAATTTATTCTTTTTTCTTCGCTAAAGGGAAAAATATCATCCCAGGCCAATTCTACCTTTCTCTCGTTATTTTCCTTTTTCCTTTTGAGCTTTCTTTCTCGTTCTTTCTTTTTAGCTTTTTCTCTTTGCTTCTTGGCTTCCTTGATGTATTTTTCCGTAACATCTTTCGTCTTTCCCTTTTCTGTTTCCAGAGCCTGCAACACTTCCTCAGTTTCCTCGTTGTTAGCTATTTCGAGTATTTTTTTAACGATTGTTACCTTCTTAGGCTGCCAGTTTTTATCCATTTTGGTTGTGGTAGAAACAACCGAGGCCTTCCAGCTATCATACTCGGGGTACGAATCCAGCTGTTCCGAGACTCTATCGAGCAGAAGCATAAGCTCGGTCTCTTGAGCAAAAGCAGGAAAATGAAGAGTTACAACTGCTCCCAGCATCAAAACAAAAGAAATAAATTTTGTCTTTGTTTTCATAAAATTCCACTCCATATTTAGACCTCCTGTAATTAGTAACTATAGTTTACTACGAAAAGTTACGCTTATTAGTTTTCAAAAATTTTTGTCCTAATGAGATGATTTTGGCTCAAGATCAGTTAAAAAATTTAGTTTGTTTGAGCTTGGACCTAAAGACTTAATAATTCTTCTTAAAGCAGATTGAAATCATAATGTGAAAGAGATACCAAACCATATTTCGTTATTTTTATTGATAGAATCGAGGAAAACAAGTGTGTAATTGAAAAAGGGTGAAATAGTTAAGTTATTTAATTTAAAGGGAATAGAGACGCCGAAATTCAAATCACTGAATCCAGAATCTTCGACCCATTGTCCTGCATTGTACCCGAGAGAAGTGGATAAATCGATAGTTACTGTATGAGACAATTTTACAGAGTGTCCGCTTTCCAGAAGTATATAAAATCCATCGCCTAAATTGGTGTCATAGTAAACAGTAAGAGTTGGACGGAGAAAGACATCAATGAGTTCAGCAGAAACAAAAAATTCTTGAGTCGTTGAATCTTTGAAGGAAAAATTCTCTGCAAAATACCAGCCGTAATGAGTAAAACCTGCCTGAAGAGAAAAATCCTCAGAAATTTTAAAATTATAAGTTAGAGTTAAATCAATTTCATCAGAATATTTCAGTCTATTTCTCTTACTTAGAGAAAAACTGCACCATAATTGGATTGAAAATCCAGATTCCCCAAAATTATAGGTGATGGAAGGTTGTAGTGCTGGATTGTTTTGCGGGAACAGATCAAAGCCCCTCCAAATATAACGTGAAGTGAGATCAAGCTGGTAACCCACATCTGCATTCAAATTCAAAGTTACAGCTAAAATAAGAAGCCAAATAAATTTCTTCATTTTTCACGCCAAAATAACAAAATCATACTATATGAATTTAGATGAAAAGACAATTTGAATTAATTGAGTTAGTTTGGGATCAAACCTTGTTTTAAAAGTTTTTCTTCTTTTCGATTTATTTTTTAGGAATGACCCAGAGTTCCTGTCCAGGATAGATTTTTGACCTGGTACTAAGACCGTTCAAACCCAGTAAATCGTTAAGATTCATCCCAAATTTCTTAGCAATGTCAAAGGGGGTATCTCCAGCTTTGACTTTATAAACGATAGCACCCTCTGGTCTTCCTGATTGAATCACAAGCTTCTGACCGATATGGAGGACATTGCTTTTGAGTTTATTATCCTGTTTTATTCTTCGAACAGTAGTGTTAAAGATTTTGGCGAGGTGGTAAAGAGAATCTCCTCTTTTTACAGTGTAGGTAATTTCTTGTCCAAGCTTAATTGACTTAAGTGCTGAAGTAGATATATATCTTCTTCCTCTGACTGGAATTTTAAGTCTTTGTCCAGGTCTGATGAGGTGAACGCGGCGCAGGCGATTCAAACGGGCAATTGCTGAGACAGATGTTCTGTAACGGCTGGCAATCCTAGAGAGCGTCTCGCCCCTTCGAACATAATGCACGATGTACGTGGCTTCAGGAGGGATCCAGCGAGGAAGAGCATTCACCGCAATCTTGGCTTTTTTGCTCATCCCAACCGGGACTTTTAATAGGTACTTATAGTCAGGAGTGGCGTCATGACGAAGTTCAGGATTGAAAGATGTCAGCTCCTCGGCTTTCAACCCCAGAGTTTTCGAAAGGGATGAAAGTTTGACTGGCCGGTTGATGGAGATTATTTCGTATTTCAGAGGAGGATCAGGGGAAAGAAGATTGAAACCGTATTTTTCTGGGTTGCTGATGATAAGGAGAGCTGCGATAAAGCGAGGAACAAAGCGCGCTGTTTCACGAGGCAGCATAATATAAAGGTCCCAGAAATTGTCGAGGTAATTTATGCGCTGGGACCGAATGACATTTTGCACTCTAAGCTCTCCGCAGTTATAGGCGGCCAAGGCAGTTGTCCAATCTCCAAACAGGGAATGAAGCTCGGTAAGATATTTTGTGGCTGCTTGAGTGGATTTTATGGGATCCATTCTTTCATCAACCCAGCGGTCACGCTTTAAATCAAAACGATATCCTGTTGAAGAAATAAACTGCCACAGACCCAGGGCTCGAGCTCGGGACAGAGCCCTCACTTTAAAGCCGCTCTCTATGAGGGGAAGCCAGGATAGCTCTTCAGGAAGACCGACCTTTTTCAATTCCTTAATGATCATCTTCCTGTAATGGCCTGAACGTTTGAAAGATTCCTCAAAGTATTTTCTTTCTTTTGTCTGGAAGAGCTTGATTTCTTCTTTGACATACTTGTTTTCAACAAGGGGAATGGTTTTGTTTTTATCCCCGACTGTAACCAGGCGTGAAGCATAGATTTCTTGAATCCTTCGGGCAATCAACAGCCTGAGATCGTTTTTTTCCTGAATGAGAGGTGAATCTTGGGGCAGTTTTGCCCTCAGGATAAGGCTGTAGGCTTCATCCAAAGCAGTCAAGGCCGTGTCAAAATCTCCCCTTTCCCAGGCAAGCTGAGCATCCTGGTAAGCGTCCATAGCTTCTTCTATCAAGGCTGAAGCTTCTTCATTCTCTTCGGTACCAGCTTTTTCTTGAATTAGAGAGGCCTCGTCACTCCCTTCCTTTTCCTCTGGAGGAATCAGGGTTTCCCCCTCTGGCTCAAGCTCTTGTTGTTTTTGAATCTCTGAAGGAGTTGGGGAGGGTTCGCTTTTGATTTCTTTTTGGGTTGGACGGTGGGAAGAGCAAGCCCAGAAGAGAAAGGTAAAAATTATAATAAGGATTAAAAGAGCGAATCTCTTATTCTTTGATTTTTTTCCAAAAGCCAAATTTAAGAGATAGAAATTCCTCTTTCTCGGCAGCAAGTTTTTCCATTTTTTGCTCATTTTTCTCCTATTTCCCGACTAAAAATTTATAGCTCTTAAACAATGGAATGTCAAATTAAAAATTCTTTTAGGTTAAAACATAAAAGACATTTTTCATTTTTGTTTCGAAAAATAATGCAATCTTGACAGGAATAGGCGGAAATTATATTATGCTAAGCGTGAAGAATAGGTAGAGAATAAAGTGATTAACTATATTATGAGGTATGAGATGTATTTTGAAAATATTCTACAAACCATTGGCAGGACACCTTTGGTCAAGTTGAATCGGGTTACTCAAGGAATTAAACCAACTATCTTAGCTAAACTTGAATTTTTTAATCCTGGAGGAAGTGTCAAAGACAGAATGGCTCTTTACATAATTAAAGATGCAGAGAAGAATGGCTTGCTTAAGCCAGGAGGGACAATTGTTGAATGCACTTCAGGAAACACAGGGGTAGGAGTAGCAATTTATGCGGCAGTTAAAGGATATAAAATAATATTTACTATTCCTGATAAAATGAGTGAAGAAAAAATCAATTTAATGAAAGCCTTTGGGGCAGAGGTAATTGTCTGTCCCACTGAGGTGCCACCTGACTCTCCGGAGAGTTATTATCAAGTAGCAAAAAGAATTACTCAAGAAACTCCAAATTCATTTTATGTTAACCAATATCATAATCCTAAAAATATTGAAGCTCACTATGTTACTACTGGCCCAGAGATCTGGGAGCAAACTGAAGGCAAAATTGATTATCTTGTTGCCGGGGCAGGAACAGGAGGAACCATCTCAGGAGCAGGGAGGTATCTCAAAGAAAAAAATTCAGAAATAAAAGTAATTGGAGTAGATCCGATTGGGTCTATATATTATGATTATTTTAAAAACAAAAAACTCATTGAACCTCACATTTATTTAGTGGAAGGAATTGGTGAGGATATGCTTTGTGAAGCTTTAGATTTTGAGGTTATTGATGATTTTATTCAGGTCAACGATAAAGACTCTTTTTTGATGACTCGAAGGTTAGTTAAAGAAGAAGGAATTTTTGCTGGAGGTTCGAGTGGTGCTGCTGTCTGGGCTTCTTTAAAATTAGCCAGAAATTTATTTGAAGATAAGACAATAGTAGTCATTCTCCCTGATACAGGTTCAAGATATTTAAGTAAGATATTTAATGATGATTGGATGAGAGAAAAAGGATTTATATAAAATAATTATTCAGCTATGAGAAGTAAGATGACAAAGATTTATTTAAATTACAAATCACAAATTACAAACAAATTCCCTTCGGCCCGAAGCCTCACTTCGGCTTCGGCGAGCTCAGCCGAGCCGTGGTGACCTCAGTGGAACCAGGACGAGGGCAAATGCTTAATGTCCAAAATGCTATCCCGAGTACTATTATTATTTCATAGAGAGAGTTTTCAAAACTTAAATACGCTCTGAGGAGGAAGCAATGAAATTTGAAACAAAAGCCATTCATATAGGACAAAAGCCAGATCCATCAACAGGTGCTATTATTATACCTATTTATCAAACTTCAACCTATGTCCAGGAAGCACCTGGTAAACATAAAGGTTATGAATATTCTCGGACTCAAAATCCAACTCGAACTGCCTTAGAAAAAAACATTGCTGCTTTAGAAAATGGCAAATATGGTTTAGCTTTTTCCAGTGGAATGGCGGCTATAAATACTATAATGAATCTTTTAAAAAGTGGTAACCATATAGTAGCAGAACAGGATCTTTATGGTGGGACTCATCGGTTGTTTACTGAGTTGTATCGGAATTATGAAATAGAATTTGACTTTGTTGATACGACAGATTTAAGAAAAATCGAAAAAGCAATTAAAAAAGAGACAAAATTAATCTGGATAGAATCTCCAACCAATCCTTTGTTAAAAATCATTGATTTAGAAGCAGTAAGTAAAATTGCTAAAGAAAAAGATTGTCTGGTGGTAGTGGATAATACTTTTGCTACCCCTTATTTTCAGCAGCCGCTTAACTTAGGAACGGATATCGTTGTTCATAGCGCTTCCAAATATTTAGGTGGGCATTGTGATTTAATAGGAGGAGCAATTGTCACCTCAAACAAAGAAATTTATGAACAACTTGCTTTTTATCAGAATGCAGTAGGAGCAGTTCCAGGACCATTTGATTGTTGGTTAGTCCTGAGAGGAATAAAGACTTTAGCTCTCCGGATGGAACGGCACAATCAAAATGCATTAGCTATTGCTCGGTACTTGGAGAATCATCCCAAAGTAAAAAAAATTTATTATCCAGGACTTCCTTCTCATCCTCAACACCGACTGGCTAAAAAACAGATGAGAGGATTTGGGGGGATGATTTCTTTTGAACTTAAAGGAAATATTGAAGATGCTGAAAAATTGGTCAGTTCAACTCAGATTATTTCCTTAGCTGAAAGTTTAGGTGGAGTGGAATCTTTAATTGAACATCCTGCTTCTATGACTCATTCTTCTATTCCAAAAGAAGAACGACTAAAGTTCGGTCTTTCTGATGAGCTTGTTAGAATCTCAGTAGGAATTGAGCATTGGGAAGATTTAATTGAAGATTTAGATAATGCATTTAACAAATATAAATCGTAAAGAGTAAAGAGTAAAGGGTAAAGTGATAAATAATACCTTACGATTTACGCTTTACACTTCACGGTTTTGACATTTAGTTATTTGACATT
>JBHIEE010000121.1:0-7901 GCA_046760445.1 Candidatus Aminicenantia bacterium | reverse complement strand
TTTGGATTTGTTTGGGATTTGGCAATTGGGATTTGGGATTTTGCCGAACAAAGTGAGGCATATTTTATTTCCCTATTTTGTCGAAAAACATTGAAAAAATAATTAATATTCCTAAAAAAATTGTATAGCCAGCAAATCTTAAATTTTTTAAAAAAAGCAATTCTGGCTCTTCCATTATACCTTTTTCTTTCAATGTCTTCCTGAAAAAAAGGAAAAAATAAAAGAAAATAAATGGAGAAAAATAGATAAATGACTGTAATTTAAAATTTAGAGCAAATATGTAATACTCAATAAAGAAAAATAGGACACTAATTATCATAAAAATAAAAAGAGATTTTTCCGAATATCTTCGAAGAGAAAGTCTATAATCTCCAGCCCTATCTTTCAATAATCTGCGTTCAGAGAGCCTTTTAGCTACCATTAGGAAATTTCCAAAACCCCACCATAGAAGGAGGAGACTGAGAGGAGGGAAAAAATTAGCTTCAGAAAGAGCATACCAACCAATCAAAAATCTAATTGGATTATTGGCTGACTCAACTATCGCATCCAAAAAGGGAATCTCTTTAGTTCTGAGAGGTTTGACATTATAAATTAATCCAGCCAGAAGGAGAATTAAAAGAAAAAGAAAAAAATGAAAAGAAAAATAATAGAAACCAAGGCTCAAACCCACCAATCCGAGCATAAGTCCAACAATAAATAATGAACTTTTTTTAACTTCTCCTCGCACTAAGGGTCTGTTTCTTTTTTCTGGATGATGAATGTCATAAGGAGCATCAGCGATCTCATTAATAATATAATTCAGGGTAGAAATCGCCCAGGTCAAAAGAAAAGCAAAGAAGACATTAAATAAAATCCCCATCCAATGGAGTTTCAGATAGTTGGGTCTAAACCATATATAGGCAATACTACCAATAAAAATAGCTGTGCTCCTCGGCCATCTTTCAAGGCGAAGAGCTCTAAGATAAGCTTCCATCCCTTTTCTCTTTTTCAAGTCTTGCGGGCATAAACTTCGAGTGAATCCCCCAAAGCTAATTTTAAACGAATTTTCTTCCAAAAAGAAGAAATTTTTTGAGATTTTAGCAATATTCTAAATATTTTTAATCGAGAAAGTAAATAATGAAGACTGAAAGTCCAGACATATTTTCTTTGGCTTAAAATTTCAAAGCCAGAACTCTCTAATAAATATTTCAAGCTTTTTTGAGAAAAATAACTGAGATGAGCTGGCCGAAAATGCCACCATCTTTTCCCCAAAAGCCGAGCGCCCAAACTCCCAATATCAGGGGTAACCAAGCATAAGATTCCCCCTTTTCTTAAAATTTGATAGGCTTTGGTAATTACTTTTTTGGGCTGAGGAGTATGCTCTACCAAGTCTATCATAGTCACTGCTTGATAACCATTGGAAGAAAGATCAGCTTGCTCAAAAAATCCTTCTCTAATTTTCAGGTTATATTTTTGAAGAGCATAGTTTACTGCCCAAGAGCTTGGTTCAATACCATCAATCTCCCACCCTCTTTCTCTCGCTAATTTCAAAAGAATTCCTGTAGCTGCACCCACATCAAAGAGCTTCCCTTTTTCAGGAATTGATTTTTCCAGAAAAGACAAAATCCTTAGAAAATTCAACGAACGATTCTCTGCTTCCTCATCATAAAGAGGGTCTTCCACTTTCTGATACAAGCTATAAATAAGTCCCTCAGAAGGCACTGGATTGGAAAAAACATAATAACATCTTTGACACTGACTCAAATTCCAGGTCTTTCCATACTGGGAATCAGTTATTTTTATGTCGTTTTCTTTTAATTTCTCAACCTGAATATTTCCTGTTCGATAGAGGATTAAATTCTTGCTCTGACAGATTGGACAGATTTTTTTCAATTCATTCATTCTAATCCCTTATATCATATTTCTCTGCAGGAGTTAATAGTTTATTGACAGGAACTAATTTTTAGGTCATCATTTATTCGCTATGAAAGCGGTAATTATCGGGGCTGGGCCAGCTGGTTTATTTGCTGGCTATAACTTAGCTGGTCAGTGTGAAGTAGTAATTATTGATAAAGGGCCACCTCTTAAAGAAAGAATTAAAAATAAGACAAATATTCTTTATGGAGAAGGAGGGGCTGGTTTATTTTCTGACGGTAAGCTCAATTTTTCTCCGGAAATCGGCACAAATCTTGCCGAGATTATTAGTTATTCGGCTCTTCCAGATTTAATTGATCAAGTAGAAAAAATATTTTCTACATATAATGTCAAAGTAAAAGAAATTGACCAAGATAAAGCTCGACAATTAGAAACTTTAGCTGTTCAGAATGGAATGAAATATCTACCCGTCAGACAAGCTCATGTCGGTTCTGACCACTTACCTCAAGTAATCTTAAGTCTGACCGAAGATTTAAAAAGAAAAGGAATAAATTTCTTGTATAAAACAGAAGTTAAAGAAATAAAAGATAAATCTTTATTTACTGCTGATGAAAAAGAAATTTTTTTTGATAAATTGTTGTTAGCACCGGGAAGGAGTGGAGCCCGTTGGTTAGAAAAAATTGTTAAGGATAAAGGAATAAATTATATCTATAATCCCATTGATATTGGTGTGAGGATAGAAGTCCCGGCTTTAATTATGGAAGAAATCTGTCAGATTAACTGGGACCCTAAAGTTCACATTAGAACTCCAACCTATGATGATTTTGTTCGCACTTTTTGTGTTTCCCCTCATGGGTATGTAGTCAAAGAAGAAGGAGAAAATTACTGTCTGGTCAATGGACATTCTCGTAAAGATTTCCACAGCCAAAATACCAATTTTGCATTCTTAATTAAAGTCCATTTAACTGAACCAGTTGAGAATACCAACCTCTATGGTGAGAGCATCGCTCTTCAGGCCACAACTATTGGAGGAAATAAGCCTATCCTTCAAAGACTGGGCGACTTAAAGATGGGGCGAAGAAGCACCTGGCGGAGGCTGGAAAGAAGTTATATTACTCCCACTCTGACTGATGTTACTCCTGGAGATATTGCCATGGCTTTTCCTTATCGTTTTGTTAAAGATATTATTGAAGGATTGGATATTTTAAATCAATTAATCCCTGGAGTAGCAGATGCCAATACTCTACTCTACGCTGCTGAAATAAAATTTCACGGCTTACGGGTAGTGACTAATGAGGTTTTGCAAACCTCTCATCCAAATATTTATGTGGCTGGAGATGGAGCTGGTTTGAGTCGGGGAATTGTGGGTGCTGCTGCTTCTGGGTTATTGGCTGCCCAGGGCATACTAAAAAATTAAAATTCCAAATTCCATCCCGAGTACTCGGGACCAAATTACAAAAATATTAAATCGTGAAGAGTAAAGAGTAAAGTGATAAACAACACCTTGCGACTTACACTTCTCAGATTTGAAATTTAGTCATTTGAAATTCATTTGGCATTTGGATTTTGGACTTTGGATTTTTTGATAAGTATAATAATTGCTTTGGTTATTTGATAATTGGAATTTGTTTGGAATTTGTTATTTGGAATTTGGAATTTTTGTGGTTAGATTTCTAATTCCAATTTTTCTAAAAGAAGCTCATTGCCGGATAATATTTCCAACTCTAGAGAATTACATTCTGGACAAACAAAAGTCAAATCATCAGGGCTGAATTCTATCCCGCACTTTTTGCATTTTATTTTAACTGATATTTCTTCTATTTCTAGCTCTGCCTGTTCAGCAATTGTTCCTTTTTTATAAATCTCAAATGCACTCTCAAGGAGTTCAGGCACCACACCAGAAACCATCCCTACTTTTAATTTAACCTTAGTTATCTTCTTGGCTTTTTGTTCTTCTGCTTTTTCTTTTAAAATATCAAAAAGATTGGTGACAATTGACAGTTCATGCATACTTATTTAAAATCACAAATTCCAAATTACAAAAACAGTAAATTGTAAAGAGTAAGGAGTAAAGTGATAAATAAACCTTATACTTGATTAAATCGTTAAAAAAATAACTCCTTACTCTTCACACTTTACTCTTTACGCTTCGAAGGCAGGATTTAAAATATTCAATCAAATCATCTATCCCTTCTCCATTAACAGCAGAAGTTACAAATATCTTTAACTTTGGATTAAGAGATAAAGCTTCTTTGCTTGCTTTCTCTAAATTAAAAGGCAGAAAAGGAAATAAATCCGACTTGGTAAAAATTAAACATTGAGAAGTAAGAAAAGCTTTCGGATATTTCTTGGGCTTGTCATCTCCTTCTGGAGCAGAAAGCAAGACACATCTTAAATGCTCTCCTAAATCATAGCTGGCCGGACACACTAAATTGCCTACATTCTCAATAAAAAGAAAATCTATATTGGATGGAATTCTATCTAATAATTTGGCAATCATCTTTGCTTCTAAGTGGCAAGCACCACCAGTAGTAATTTGAAAAGCAGGAATCCCCTTCTTTCTTATTCTCTGAGCATCTTGTTCTGTCTCAATATCACCCTCGATAACTGCTATTTTATAGTCTTTTTTAAGAATATCTCCTATTCTTTCCAACAAAGTTGTTTTCCCAGCTCCTGGGGAACTCATCAAATTAAGAATTAAAGTGCTACGGTCGGAAAATTTTCTCCTTATTTCATTAGCAATTTTTTGATTGGATCCTAATAATTCAGTTAAAACAAGTATTTCTTTCTTTTTAGTCATCTTTAAAATTAAGCATCCTCTCTTTCGTTCCATTCAGACAGGATTTTCTTTATCTCGTCAATCACTCTGGGAATAGCCCTTTCAACTTTTACTGACAATCCTTCTTCCAAATTATATATATTTTTTGCTTCAATAGCTATAATCTTTACTATAGATGGCATTTTCAGTCCTGCTTTTTTCCCTAAGGAAAAAATCTGAGGGAAAGAAACATAATGAGGAGAAGGACCAGGTATATGGCGAAGATCCTTAATATCAAATAATCTGATTTTACCAGGTTCGGGATTTTCTTTTTTAATGGTGTCAATTAGAATCAGTCTGTCATATCCAGTAACAATATCCAACAAAGCTAATCCTGAGACTGAGGTCTCAGCTAAATCAATTCCACTGAGCAAGTCTTCCGCTTTCCTGCTTACCGCTTCCTGCTTCAATTTTCTAACAGTATGGATTCCAACTCCATCATCACCAAATAAGGTATTTCCTAAACCTAGAACTAAGATTTTCATTTAATCATATATAACAATTCACTATACTCTCGATAGCTTAGATGTGTCAATACAGATGACTGTAAAAAAGATATCAAGTGACTATTTGATAAGGCCTCTCATTTGAGAAATATTAGATGTGATAAATTTATCTGCTCATTCTTTACTTTAGTACAATTTTTGATGGTTACTCCATTAATTTTATCTTTCTTTTTAGATTAGACCAAAAAGCTTCTTTTTTTTAGCTCGAGATGAAGGCGGGATGATTGTCTTTTTACAATCTTAAATAAATTATTTTTTTCTGTGGCGTTTTTTTGGCAATAATACTATAAATGTGCTTCCTTTTCCCAGCTCACTTTGAACTTTAAGGCTGCCATGGTGAGCTTCAACAATTTCTTTCACTATTGTCAATCCAAGTCCTGTACCTTCTATTTTGTATGATTTAGCATTCGGAGCCCGATAAAATTCATCAAAAATCTTGGGCAAATCTTCTGAAGCGATACCGATGCCCGTATCTGACACGTTTATTTCGATAAAACCTCTTTTCTGTTTCACCGATACATTGATCGCACCATGCTCTCTAGTGTATTTTACAGCATTGTTCAACAAATTGGAGAATACTTCATTAAGGGCCTCTCGATCAGCCAACACTTGAGGAAAATCCAAAGGAATCTGAACATCTATCACGATATTTTTCTTTTGGGCTTGAGTTTGTATATCATCAACGACCTTTTGCATAACGTCTGCCAACTGCACAGGCTTCATATGATAAACCGCTTTGGTGGATTTGCGATAAGAAAGTAATAAAATATCATCGAGCAGCTCTAACAACATAGAACTCCTCCGTTCAGCTATCTTTATTAAATCCTCTTGTTGTTCGTTAAGCTCAGAATAATATTCTCCCAGAACCAAGCTCAAGCAACTTTTAATAACTGCAAGATGAGAACGTGATCCGTGTTCCATCTTTCTCATGAAATCTGATTTCATATTATCGAGTTCTTGAAGTTTCCTATTTGCTTTATTTAACTTTTCATTTGTCTTTCTTAATTTCTCAGTTGCTTTTTTTACTTCATTTTTTAGCTTTAAATTCCACTGCTCAATTTCCTCGCGAGATTTCTTTAATTCAGCAGTCATCCTGTCAAAAGATTTGCCAAGTTCTCCTATCTCATCAGAATGGTAAGTTCCAATTCGATAACTGAGATTCCCCTTAGCTATTTTTCGAGTTCCTTCAATCAATTTGCGAATGGGAGTGTTAACAAATAAAAAAATAAAAAAGCCGATGCTCGCTGAAATAAACAGGAATGTAAATAAAAAGTACATTATAATTTGTTTTCGGCTTGTTCCTATCTGTTCGTCAAAGCGAGCTAGAGATATCAAAATATCCATCACCCCCAAAACATTTTGATCCTTAGGATGAAAATGACAAGCACTATTGTAACACTTGGGCTCATTATAGATAGGATTAATTATACCGAGCACTCTGTAGCCTTTTTCCGACTTGAAAATCCTGGTCTTGACTAGGGTAGATAGTTTTTTTAAGGGCTCTTTATCACTATGACAAGTGTAACACGCCTCCGCCTGTCTGTCGATAAACATTCCGATTTCTTCTATAGAATCAGCAGCTATAATCTTTCCTTCTTTATCAAATATCCTAATGTGTTCAATGCCTTCTTGTTTTCCTATGTCCTCTAATGTTCTCTGAATATAATCACTTCGGGCAGTCAACATTTCATATTTAATACTTCTTTCGATGGTTTGGCTGAATCGAACCGCATTTTGTTGCATTTCTTCAATAAGATATTTCCTCTGGATATTTATGTTTATGTAAGCAAAAATTCCTATAGTTAGAATTAGAATAATGCCTATATAAAAAATTAATTTTATGGCCAAGCTTCTACGTAGCATAATGACGCTCCCTTGAACTATTTCTCACAAGAATTTGTTATACTAAGAACAACTATTTTAGACTTCCACTGAATTTCTACTTTCACCTCTAATTTTTCCTCCTCTTTCACTTCCTCTAATATGCATCCTTTTGGCCACAACCTTGAAAAAGCAGGAATCATACTCAGCAATTTTAAAGGTTTTGTCTTCAGATAATAACGTAGCAAAAGTTCTATTCCATAGTTTTTTCCATTGAGGTCTGCTGCTTTTATGAATGAATCAGCATTTATCAGGTTATTTCTTCAACAATTTTTCAATTCGGGCGAATAGGTCATCAGGTTGGACCGGCTTGTCAATGTAGTCATCCGGTCCCATAAGGCCTTGTTCACTGGGTTTAAAAGTGAATCTAGAACCCGTCTTTTCTTTCACAGCAGAGACAAAAATAATTGGGGTTTCTCTGAATTTCTGATACTCTTTGGAAGTTTTAATATCGTGACATAAAGAAAAACCATCGAATAGACTATCCATCATGATATCAAGAAGAATTAAGTCTGGTTTCTCTGTAAAAAGTTTCTCCTTACCTTCTTGAGGATTCTTGGCAGTTATAACATTGTAAGATCCTGATTTTAATATAATGGACACTACTTCCAAAAAATCAGGATCATCATCGATGACTAAAATCTTAGCTTGAGGGTTAGTTATTTTCATCCCATTTACCTCCTTTACTAAGGTAACGTTTTCGACTTTGAAAACCCAATTGTGATGCGGGTTTTCAAGCTCTAATTTTCGGCTTCACCTCCACAAAAGTTA
Organism: Candidatus Aminicenantia bacterium; assembly: GCA_046760445.1. Lineage (GTDB taxonomy): Bacteria > Acidobacteriota > Aminicenantia > JdFR-78 > JdFR-78 > JBHIEE01. Next base: position 71 of record JBHIEE010000121.1, on the reverse strand, counting down.
AAATCCCAAATCCCAAGCCCCGTAGTCCCGAGTACTCGGGATATACGGGGCAGGCACCAAATATCAAATAA
>JBHIEE010000120.1:0-8050 GCA_046760445.1 Candidatus Aminicenantia bacterium | reverse complement strand
TTTGATTTATCTTCGCACAGTCAACGGCTCAATTAAAATATACGAAAGCAAGTAATTATATTCGATTCTTTGAAAAGCGGTTCTGTTCTTCCCATAATAATAAGAAAATATGGACTAAAAGGTAAGAGTTATGTGCATGCTCTAAGGGGCTTAACATGGACAGATATTAGAAAAACCTTATTAAAGACTTTTGGAAGTGGAGCTTGCTTAGCTTCAGATTTCACAAGAGGCAGCTTGACGAATTTTGAAGATCAAAAATTTATATTTTTTCACTTAGTATTTTAAAAATGATGTTCGCTAATCACTTAAACTTGGCTTTAGAAGGCTAATGACCTCTGGTCATTCGCCTTCTCATCTGGTGCTTTATCCTCCTGTCCCAGAATCAGATGGTACTGTTGGTTCTTCATCTTTCGGCAGTAAATCTGGTAGTATCTGTATGTCTTTGAGTTCTTCATCTTGGCTTGAAGAACCGGGAGGACTTGGCCCTCCTGCATCTTCGCCTGGCATTTTTGACCTCCTTATTTAATTTTTTTAAAAAATATATCAATTCTTTTTCATTTTAGCAATAGTTTTTTTAAAAAATTTGACTAGCCTGGAATTTGAATATATTTTTTTAAATCTTGGTTAAGGAGAAAGTGAGTTTCTTCAGAAATTTACAGGTAAAAGGAACAAAGTTTGTTTTTATCCTTTTAATATTATTTATTTCTTTTGGTAAATCAATCTAGTTATAATACTCAATATCTCAATATTCTAAAGTTAATAGAAAGTAATCAGTACAATAGAGCTATTTTAGAATGTAAAAAAATTATCCACAAAGAGTATACTTTCTCTCTGACTTACGAAACATTAGTTTAAGTCTCAAAAGAAATAAAATCAGTTAATCTGGTTCACAACTTTGTTTCAGGTCCAGTGCAAGAATTTTTAGATTATAGCCAGCACTCCTCTCCACAACGCCTTGTTGAACTTAAAGATAGGGTTTTTTTCTTTAAGTGGATCAATTAGCCATACCTGTTTTGTTTTTCCATCATAGAAAATATTCACAGAATGAGTGAGATGCTTCTTCCTGTGGTATACCCAGATAATTCCTAAGGGAATTCCTCTGAATTTTGCTTGATTATCAGTTCCAGACTTCTTCTTTGATTTTATTGCTCCGAGTAACACCTGGGTAAAATCATCACAATCAAAGTAGTGTTTTTCATACTCAGGATAATCATTCAAAGATAGCAACTCGGGTTTCAACTCATTTATGGAATATTTCAAGAACTTGATGTCAGATAAGAAAATTGGAAATTCATCTCCAATATTTTTTCGGATAGCATGATACAACTCTTCATTTTTAATATCATTTACTGGATCATAAGGATCGTCTGGTTCAGCTATTATTTCATCATTCTGGAAGTCATATCTTCCTTTATAATTTAACTGCCCTGAATTAGAAAGTCCTGGATAAGAAAATCCTGGAGGGGGTTTTGGTTCATCGTGATTAGCCATTTATAATCTCCTTATTTAATTTTTTAGACAATATATCAGTTCTTTTTCATTTTAGCAATACTTTTTAAAAAAATTTGACAAGTCTAGAATTTAAATATATATTTTTTAAAAATCCTATTTAAGGAAAGAGGGTGAGTTTTTTCAGGAATTTTCAATTAGTGACCATAACAATTGTTTTCCTCTTTGCATTAACTCATCCTTTCTCTTATAGCCAAGATATTAATTCAGATTATCTAAGTAAATATCTTAACCTTCTGAAATTGATACAAACTAAGCAGTTTAATAAGGCTATTTTAGAAGGTAAGAAGATCATTGAAGAAGATTATACTTTTTATTTAGCTTATGAAGTTTTGGTTCAAGCTTCCCAAAAAACGAACACTTTAGATGAATTAATTGGCTATTTTCTTAATTTAGTCAAAGAAAACCCTTCTAACTTATATGCTTATTACGGAATTGGATTGGCTTATAAAGAAAAAAATGATTATCCCAAGGCAGTAAAAAGTTTCAAAAAATGTATAGAATTGGGAGCTGAATTCAGTGAGGTTTATAAAGAATTAGCTTATTGTTACCAGAAAAAAGAAGAACTCACTAATATAATAAATTATTTGAAAAAACTTATAAAACTCGAACCTGAAAACCCTTATCTCTATTTTGGATTAGGCTATGGTTATCTAAACCTAAGTGAATATCATCAAGCAAGGAAATACCTTGAGCAAGCTTTAGCTCTATTTAAAAAAATAGCCAATCGCAAGGAAGTAGGAAAATGTCTTAGACAAATCGGAAGGGTTTATTGGTTTTTTAATAATTTATTCAAAGCCTTGGAATATTGTGAACAGGCATTAATTATTGCAGAAGAAATAAAGGATAAAGAGGAAGAAGGAATAATATTAAATAATATAGGAAATATTTATTGGATGTTAGGAAATTATCCCAAGGCTTTGAAGTATTTTGAACAAGCTTTAATTATTGCTGAAAAAATTGGAGACAAGAATCTCCGGGAAAAAAATATAAGGACTGTGGGAAATGTTTATTGGTCTTTAGGAAATTATCCCAAGGCATTGGAGTATTATAAACAAGCGTTAATTCTTGCTCAAGAGATTAAAGATAAAGCAGAGGAAGGAAAATGCCTCGTTGCTATAGCAGTTATTTACTGGCACTTAGGAAACTATTCAAAATCGTTTGAATACTATAACCATGGCTTAACTGTTAGTAAAGAAATGGAAGACAAAAGAAATGAAGGATTAATTCTTCGTAATATTGGTTTAATTTATTCGAGTCAAGGCGACTACCTCAAAGCACTTGAATATTATGAACAAAGTTTAGATATCGCACGAGAAAGTAAATATAAATGGCTTCAAATTTCCTGCCTTAACAGTATAGGTATCTTTTATTCTCGATTGGGGGATTATGAAAAGGCATTGAAAAATTATTATAAAGGCTTAGAGATTGCCCGAGGAATAAGAGATAAAAGAGATGAGGCAATATATCTTGATAATATTGGCTACATTTACAGAAAGAAAAATGATTATAATAAAGCATTAGCTTATTATCAATCGGGCTTGAGAATTTCCCAAGGAATTGGGGATAAGAGAGGGGTAGGGTACTTTTTTCGGAATATTGGGTCCATTTATTTTGAATCGAGAGATTATAACAAAGCATTAAAGTATTACAATCAATCATTAAATATTGCTGAGCAAATCGGAGATGAAGAACTAAAAGGAAGAAATTCCATTCAAATAGGAGATATTTTCTTAAAACTAAACAATTATTCACAGTCTTTAACATATTATAATCAAGCTCTTAAAAAGGGCTTCAAAATAGGAGCTCCTGAAATAATCTGGCATGCAAATTTTGGTTTGGCTTCAGTTTATGAAAAACAAGGAAAGCCTTTCCAAGCAATAGGATACTATAAAAAAGCAATAACTGAAGTTGAAAATATCAGGGCGCAGCTTCAATTGAGTGAATACAAATCTGGATTTTTAAAAGATAAAATAGAAATATATGCTTCTTTGATAAGTCTGTTGGTCAAAATGCATAATCAGGATCCTTTACGAGGATATAATAAAGAGAGTTTTTATTTTGCTGAAAGAGCAAAAGCAAGGGCATTTCTGGACAGCTTGCAGGAGGCAAAAATAGATATAACAGATTTTCTTAGCACTGAATTAAGAAAAGAACAAATTCAAATAAATAAAAAAATTTCTCTCCTTTTAACTGAACTTCAAAAATCAAATCTCTCTGAAGAGAACAGAAGAGAGTTATTCAAAGAGCTGGAAGATTCAGAAGATGAATATCAAAGCCTCATAAGAAAAATAAGGAAAAAGAATCCTCAATATGCTCATTTGGTTTATCCTGAACCATATCGTTTTGAGGAAGTTCAGTATTTTTTGTTAAATAAAATTAAAAATGATTTAATTCTTGAGTATTTTTTGGGTGAAGATAAATCATTTCTATGGATAATTACCAAAAAGAAATTTTTTGTTCATCAATTGCCCGGAAGAGAGAAATTAGAGGAAATGGTCATTGAATTTCGTAATCTTATTGTCCAACCTGATTCCTCTTTATCGAGAATTGAACTTTTGGGCAGGAAACTTTATCAGATATTAGTTGAGCCAGCAGAAGAGGAATTAAAAAATAAAAATAATCTGATAATTATTCCTGACGGCATTCTCTATTATCTCCCCTTTGAAACACTAATACAAGAAACTGGAAGCAGGAAGCAAGAAGCAGGAAAAGAAAAATTCCAAATTCAAAATTCCAAATCCCAAAGAAAATTAAAATTTAGATTTTTAGTAGAGGATTATAATATTTCTTATGCTTCTTCGGCTACTTCCTTAGCCTATATAATTAATTCAATGAGAACGAGGGCAAGAAAGCCGAGATATCAACTTTTAGCTTTTGGAGACCCAATCTATCCTACTTCCCCAAAAAAGTTAGTTTCAGCCCAGATATATGAAAATTGGTATTCTCAATTCAAGAGATTACCTTTTACCAAAGAAGAAGTCTCTGGTGTGGGGCTTTATTTTCCAGAGAAGTCAAAGAAGATTTTTGAGCAAAACTTGGCAAAAGAAGAAATACTTAAGGGATTGAATCTTGATGATTTCAAAATTATTCATTTTGCTACCCACAGTTTAATTGATGAAGAATTTCCTTCTCGGTCAGCGGTTATTTTAACTTTGGATAATGACCCGACAGAAGACGGGTTTCTTCAATTAAGAGAAATATACAACCTTAAATTGAATGCTGATTTAGTGGTGCTTTCTGCCTGTCAGACAAGTCTTGGTAAATTCATTCGAGGAGAAGGAATAGTTGGTCTGACACGAGGATTTATATATGCTGGTGCCCCAAGTATAATAAGCAGCCTATGGAATGTTGGTGACCGTTCTACTGCTGACTTAATGAAACTTTTCTATTTTTATTTGAAACGAGGCGAAAATAAAGGTAGTGCTTTACGAAAAGCTAAGTTAAATATAATGAAATTAGACCTTTATCGACATCCTTATCACTGGGCAGGCTTAATTTTAACTGGAGAATCTAACTCAGTAGTCTTCACAAACCAATTTAAGTTAATATTTTTAATTCTTTTATTTTTGATAGTAATGACAATTTTTCTTCTCTTTATCAAATTATTTCAAAAATTTATCCTGTAAAAAAGAGTTACTTTTTGACTTTAAAGGCAATCTTTTCAGATCCCACAATCAAATCTCCTTGATCTGAGAAAGCTTTAATCTTGATATAGTAAGATTTTCCAATTTCAATTTTTTCTTGGATGAAAAAGGGAAGTTCAACATAATTTTGGATTGAAGTTGCTTGCCAGACTATATTTCCCTCTTCATCTTGAATCTGAATAGAATAATTTTCTGCTTTTTTAACTTTCATCCATTTGATTGTCTTAGGAGAAGTATTTAGCTCTCCAAATGGCTGGAATATTTCTATGTTTCTTCCCCGAATTTCTTGGAAACTCAGATGTTCGCTTATTTGAGGAGCTTTAATTTGAGTAAGCTGATAGATTAAGGTTATCACAGAGATAAGAAGCAAAGCTGCTCCAATAGAAACTAATTTTCTTATGGTGAAAAAATTGTACATTTTTTCGAGAAAGCTTTCTTTCGAGAATGCTTTCTCGCCCAATCTTGCAAGTATTTCTTCCTTATTTTCTCCTATAACAGCAAGTAACTTCTCTGTCAGATCTATTTCCTCTCGACAAGCAGAGCACTCGAGCAGATGAGCTTCAAATTGTTCTTTGTCTTGAGGGTTGAGGATTCCCGCAAGATATGGGGTTAATAATTTTCTGAATTCTTCATCCAAGCATTTCATCGCCTTCCTCCTTTTTTTATCCCCCATATATGTCCCTCACTATAATAAGTCTTTAAAAACGGAAATTTTATTGGCTTTTTTTAAAAGTTTTTTTCTTCCAATGTGTAATCGATAGAGCACAGTGCCCTGAGGTAAATTGGTGAGAGCACTAATTTCTCTAACAGAATATCCCTCTAAATAATGAAGAATCAATATCTCTCGATACCTCGAGGATAATTTCCTAATCCAGTTTACAATTAAATTTATCTTTTCTTTTTCTATAAGTTTCATTTCTGGGGTCTTGTTATCAGCCAGATTCTCCGTGGTTTTTCCATGTGTAATTCTTTCTGCTTCTTTTTTCTTCTCCTTAATATAGTCCACCGCTAAATTTTTAAAAATCCCAAAAATATAATTTCTCAAAGGTGTCTGACCTTCATATTTTCCCTGTCTAAGATTTTGAATGAAAATCCACAAAGTTTCCTGAACGATGTCTTCTATGTGCTCAGCTCCTATCTTCCTTCTTGCTAACCAGGTTAGTCCTTCTTTGAGTTTATTTATTAACTTTTCTTCAGCTAATCTATCTCCGTTCACAACTTCTTGAATCAATTTTATTTCTTCTTTTAATAATACTTTCATTTTTTTAGTGGTTAAGTAAGTTCATTTTATTCAACAGCCAAAAAAAAATCAAATATTTTTTCCCTATAATCAGACTTTATATAGTGAAGAGGTTAAAAAATCTTGGAAAAAGATAAAAAATCAACCGGGAAAAAAATGCTAAGCTTTAAAAGTATTAAATCAAGAGAAAATTCCTTCCCTTCTCACTCAAACTTATACTTCTTATTTGATAGGGGTGGGTTTAAAGAAAAATCGATCAAGACAGCTTATTTATACTGGCTTTTTACTGGAATTTGTGGTGGACATAAATTCTATTTAAGAAGAATTGGAGGCGGATTTTTTTATTTATTAAACTGTGGGATGTTAATAATAGGAATTACTTCTAAAATTCCTTTATTGTACTTGCTTCCTTTAGTAATCATAGGAATAGGACTTCTCATCGATTTGTTTACTCTTTCCCGTCAAGTGAAAATCACCAATCAAGAGATGGAATTCAAAAGACTCTTTCAATTGGACATTCTAATGAATAAAAATAAAGGAGAACAAAATGAAAAAATATGAGAGGTGTTTAAATTGTAAATATTACTCTGAGGGATATTGTCTCGTTTATGTTCATCTAAAAGAAACTTGCAAAAAATACCATCCTATTAAAGTAAAAAAAAGAGAATTTTCAGCCAAAGTATTTTAAGCGCGGGGGTGATATTTATCGTAAATTTTTTTTAGCCTTTCCCGGGTGATATGGGTATAAATCTGAGTAGTGGTAATCTGGCTATGTCCGAGCATTAATTGAACTGATCTGAGATCCGCACCTTTTTCTAAAAGATGAGTGGCAAAAGAATGGCGTAAAATATGAGGAGTGATTTTATTAATTAATCCTATTTTCAAAGCATAACTTTTTATAATTTTCCAGAATCCTTGACGGGTTAGTCCTTCACCACGATAATTGATAAACAGTAAATTGCTCTCTATGCCTTTTAATAGTTTCGGCCGACTTGTTTCCAAGTATTTTTTTATCTTCTTGGTAGCTGTCTGACCAAGGGGAACAATCCTTTCTTTTCCTCCTTTGCCCTTGCAACGGACAAAACCATTGTCTAAATTCAAGTCATTAATTTTAAGAGAGATAAGTTCAGAAACTCTCAAGCCAGTAGCATACATCAATTCAAGCATCGCTTTGTCCCTCAATCCAAGTTTACTGGACTCATCTGGTAAGGATAAAAGCTTGTCCACCTCTTCCGGGGTCAAATATTTTGGTAAACTCAGCCATAGCTTAGGAGAAGAAAGATTAATAGCTGGGTTTTTAAGGATTACTCCTTCAAGAATTAAAAATTTATAAAAGCTTTTTAGAGCAGAAATCATCCGTGCAATTGATCGAGATGAAATATTTGATTTACTTAGATAATGGATAAACCCAATCAGTTCTTTTTCAGTTGCTTTTTCAAAGGAACATTTTTTTTTCTGAAGGAAGAAGTAAAGTTTAACAAGGTCTCTCTGATAGGAATTGATAGTATTTTCAGTTAATCCTTTTTCAATAGAAAGATAATCGGTGAAGGATTTAATATATTTCATATAAAATCAAAAGGGTTCAAGGATTCAAGTGAAATTCTCATTTGCACCCTATGGCCCTTGGTTCCTTGCCTAATGGCTGGTTTGAATC
>JBHIEE010000119.1:0-8062 GCA_046760445.1 Candidatus Aminicenantia bacterium | reverse complement strand
GCTGTTTTCTTTAGAACAGCGGCCTTACAATTAATAGGAATGAATATGGAAGATGCATTAAGCAAAAAAGATAGCCTCTTAGAGGATATTGATGTTTTAGGTAAAGAATTTATTTTAACTGGAACAGTAAGAAGAAATAAAATGTTTAATAGATTAGAATTCGTGGCAAACAGTGTTAGAGAAATTGATGTTACTAACGAGGCAAACAAAATCTTAAATAGTTTAGCTTCTAATGTTTAAATACTATTTATTTTTGTGATTTTATGAAGAATAGAAAATCAAATTATCTGAATATAATAAAGGAAAATGTGAATAATATCAACTTAATGGTTAATTTATAAGGAGATTTTAATGACCGAAATAGCTGATTTACCAGGTGTTGGAGAAAAAACAGGTGAAAAGCTGAAAAAAGCTGGCTATGTTGACATGATGGCAATTGCAGCTGCATCACCAATGGAATTAGCAGAAGCTGCAGAAATAGGGGAAGTAACTGCTGCTAAAATAATTAATGCTGCAAGAGAAGTTTTAAATATTGGTTTTGAGAGCGCATCTCAAGTTATGGAGAGGAGATTAAAAATAGGAAGAATTACAACATGTAGTGAAAATTTGAATGAGTTATTGGGGGGTGGAGTAGAAACTGCAGCTGTTACAGAATTTCATGGAGCATTTGGTTCTAGTAAAACACAGGTAGCACATCAATTAGCTGTCAACGTCCAATTACCAAAAGAAAGGGGTGGTTTAGAAGGTGGTTGTTTATTCATAGATGCAGAAGCAACATTCAGACCAGAAAGAATAAAGCAAATGGCTGAGGCTCTTGAATTAGATGTGGAAAAGGTTTTGAATAATATCACGGTTGGTAGAGTTTATAATTCTGATCATCAAATTATATTGGTCGAAAAGGCAGGAGATATAATTAGAGAAAAAAACGTTAAATTATTAGTGATTGATTCAGTGACATCATTATTTAGAGCAGATTATTTGGGAAGAGGAACATTAGCTACTAGACAACAAAAACTAAATAGACACTTACATACATTACAAAGACTAGGAGATGTTTATAACATTGCGGTTTATATAACAAATCAGGTTATGGCAAGACCAGATATTTTATTCGGAGATCCAACTGCTCCAATTGGTGGTCATATCATAGGACACTTCTCAACTTATAGGATTTATGTTAGAAAGTCTAAAGGCGATACAAGAATTGCAAGAATGATTGATTCTCCAAATCTTCCAGAAGGAGAATGTGTATTTTCTATCAAACCTGAAGGAATTAGAGACCCCAATGGGAAAAAGAGATAAATATAGAATTAATACTAGATTGTTTATGGGAATGCTAAACTATATCTTTCTCAGCAATTATTATAAAGTCTCCAACAGACTTTACAGAAGAGAATGGTATTAATAATCTTCCTCTGTCATCTTCTGATAATTGCATTTCCAAAGCCTGTTTTGTTGGTTCTGCAATAACTAAATTCATCAATTCTCCTGACTCTGTTATAAACTTAACATCTCCAACAACTCCAAACTTTCTTCCTGTTTCTTCAGAAACTATAATCTTACCGACCATATCTTTACCACGCACATTAGCCACAAAATCACCTTTTAATTATTTCACAAAATAAATATTTAAGCTTTTAATAACGGCTCTTTTTTCTCACAATTTAAACATAAATCAGAAAACCCTACTTCTGTACAAACATCTTTTATTTCTACATTATATCCATCTATTTTTCTTATCCTTTGCATTGTGACATATTTATCTCTTTTTCTTTCCTTGCTTACTTTATAACATAAAGCATGATAAGGCATTCCTATTTTTTCAATGGTTGTAATACTCATAACAATCCCTTTATTAATTTTATTAATTTCTTTTCTGTTTGCCTTTTAGTTAATTTAGAATTATTTATTACATAATTAGCCATTTTTATAATTTTTCCTAAACCATGTGACAATTCTAACTTATCTCTATTTTTTAGATATTTTTTAGATTCTTTTTTTCCAAATCTTTTTCTTTTGATTATTCTTTTAACTCTCACATTAAAATTGGTTTTTGTTGCAATAATTATTGGTTTTATTTTAGAATATTTTTCTAATAATTTTATTTCTTCTGGTGCCCTACATCCTTCAATAACTATTATTTTTTTCCTAGATTTTTTGATCTTATCCCATGTTCTTTTTATTATTAATCTTTCTCTTCCTCTTGTATGAAACCAATGAGCAATTTTAGCATCATTTTCAGGAGTATATTTTAATCCTCTTTTCTTGATCTCATCTCTTATTACATCACCGGTTCTAAATACTTTTCCATTAAAATTCTTTGCAATAACATCTGCTGCAAAAGATTTTCCAGAACCAGGCATTCCTACTACAACAAAGATTTTCATAAAGAATAATTGTAATTCTAGTTTAAATTGATTTTTAGAAATCATTAATTCTAAATAATCTTAACATTTTTCAAAGCGGAGACACAATCATCATTCCTGTACAACGGCCTGTGCGCATAGACAATGGGACAATCCCAGTCCCAATAAATCTAACTCTCAACAAACAAAGTCTTAACCTTAGGTGTCAAAGCATACATATAGGCCTTACCACGAGCTTCTCTTTGGACAAATCCTTCTAGCATCATCCTTTTCAAAATATTATTAACAGACCTTATTGCATGACCTTTGGATTTATATCCTTTCATTTCTAATTCTTCAACAATAGCTGTTGGTGTTAACCAGTCTCTTCTAGATAATAAGTCTATTATTTTTCTTTGCTTATAAGGTAAATCTCTTAATTTTTCTTCAGAAGGTGGTTTTGGTGAAAAAGTAACTACTGGTTCTTCAACTCTCACTTTTTTTTCAGGAATTTCCCTTAGTTCTTCTATATCAAACTCATCAATCATATCCCTTTTATTTTCTAAAGCTCTTGAAACAAGCTTATCGCATAATTTTATTACTTCTCTTGGAAATCCACCTGTTCTCTGATAAATTTTATCTAGAGCCTGGACTGTGAACGGAACAGTACCTCTTCCACCAACATCAGCTATTCTTTTTTGAATTAAATCTCTTACATCTTCTTGATTTAAAGATATTAGAGATATACGGGTGGTTATTCTTTGATTCAAAGTTTCAATCTCCTTTAATTTTTCTTCTAGAATAGGCATTCCAGCAATAATTAAACTAACATTATCTATTTGATCAACCAAAACTCTTAACCATTCTAAAACTTCTCTGTTAGTTTCATGAGCTTCATCTAATAGTAAAATTAATTGGTTTCCTTTTAGTTTTTTATTTACATATGCTGGTAAATTGAAAAGTGAGGGATATTTTCTAAAAATTCTTTCCCAGAAACTTAAAGGAAAATTTTCAGTAAAAATATTTATAAAATAATCTGGTTTTTCAGGTGGTTTGCTTATGTATAAAGCATGTTGGTGGGCATTCATTCTCAACCATTTTAAAAACGTTGTCTTACCAGAACCAGTATGACCTGTTATTAGAGCTATTTTATGCTTATTTTCTATGTGTTTTAAAGAAGCTCTTACTTGCTCTTCATAACCAGTAAATAATTTAGGATCAATTTTTAAAGTAAAGGGATTTTCTTTCCACCCCCATTTTTGGTATCCTTCTGCCATTTACTCACCAAAGTTAAAAAGAGAGTATTTTTCTCTTCCCTTAGTATCTTTATAAATAACTTCAATCAAGCGCGTTTTTTCTTCCATTTTAGGAATAAATTCCGATGGAATTGGTATCCATCTTAGCTTTTTCCATTTCTTAAACTGAGCTTTTTTCTTCCTTGAAATTAACTTATTCTCACAAAAGAGACGGGTAACCCAACAATTTCTACCTGTAACTCTATATTCCCAGCTAGAATCATTACCAGTTTTACCAATAAACCCCACCTTGAAAAAATTCTTAACTGTTTCAAGAATTTTTCTATCATCTTGTGCAAGAGAAAACATTGGGTATTTATATTTTCCGGAACTGCATGTAAATGATCCTTCTGCTTCAATAAAACCAATTAACCAGTCAGAAAAATTAACTTCTTTATAATTTGCTTCTCTTTTATTGAACGGTATCCGTTTTAATTGTTTCCAATTTTCAAATTGATTAGTTCTCCAGTCTAAAATCAGTCTACCTTCACAAAAATCTCGAATAGGCCAGCAGTTTCGACCACATACATTGTAAAACCATCCATGTTTTTTATCTGAATAAATAATAGAACCAACGTTGAAAAATTTCTTTAAAAACAACAAACTCATGATATCTTGTTGAAATACAACAAAGCTAGGATATTTTTTGTTATTTGAACAAAAAGAACCATCACCTTCTATGAAACCAAGTATCCAATCTGGTGAAACTTGTAAATCTTCTGATTTAAATTTCATAAACATAATAAATATTCATGTGAACATCTATTTAAGCTTTTCTCATAAATGTGTGAAGATGTGAAGAAAATGTGAAGAATTTTTGTGAAGATGTGAATTTTATATGAAGAATGTGTGAAGATGTGAAAATGTTAGACTTTATTTCATATATTCACATGAAGATGACATGAAGGTAACGTGAAGATGTGAATATCGTTAGTGTTATAATATGAACTTCATGTGAATATGTTTCGTTTGTGATATTATTGTGTGACTTTTATGAGAACTTCATGTGAAGTTTTCGTGAAGCAAATATGAACTTCAAAAATTCTTAAAAACCTTTCAAAACAGCTATTTTTACGGCAAAAGACGTAAAGATTTTAAAAATAATTCGTCTATTGTCTACAAATATAATATCTAATAATCTTTATAAGTATATGCTACTAGTATAGTAATAGATACCTATGAAAAAAAGAAAAATCAAAAGAAACAGAGGAGTTAGAAAGGGTTTTGACCCTAAAAAACTAGCTAAAATATGGAACGTATTAGCAGAAGCAGGAGATTGGTTACATGTAGCTGATATTTCTAGAAGAACAGGTATTCACGAAGCCACAGTAAGGTGGTATCTAGATCACTATCTTCAAAAGGCTATTGATGAAGAAAGAATCGTACCTAATATTAGATTAAGACTAGTTAAATTAAAACCTGGTGTTGATCTTAAATCGTATATAAAGGCTCTAAAAATGATTGAAAAGGTTAAAACATAATAAGTTAAGAAAATTATAGTACAATAGATTATGAACGCTATAATAGCAATACATCTAATATAACATATAAAAAGTTTTAAAAAGATTCATATGTATATACATATATACAGATATGTGCACACTCATACACACCCTAAATACGACTTACAGCATCATTATTGGAGTTATTGTTGGTTGCGAGGAGTCGAAAAATGGCAATTAAAAAATCGATTGAAAGGAGAGAAAGATTAAATGGTAATAGTGTTATTGTTAGTGTACAGAAGAAAGAGATATCTGATAAGGAATTTATAAAAGCTATGAAACCTATAATTAAGAAAATGTCTAAAGAAATCTAAGGTTTTGATATATGTTTGTGTTCTTTTACACCATCATGTAAAAGTTTTTTATCTTTTGTTATAAGTATAAGACCTAATTTTTTACATATATCTAAATGAATAACATTATTTACCTTGAACCTAAATCTATTTTTTTTGATCATATTATAAGTATCTTCATCTATGTTTATCTCTTTTATAGTTTTCATACCTAAATATTTCTCTAAATATTGCCACATTCTATCAATATCAGAAGGAGTTATGTGATCAAAATCAGTTCTAAGCCTTCTTGCAACTTCACATTTGGTGAGAACAGAACTATAAATCTTGTTTTTGTATGCAGGATTTTTAAAACGCTTTATAATGCGCGGTATCATAAATTTTCTTTTCTTTTTAAAGCTTTTAGCTATCTCCTTGAAGAAACCATATACTATATTTGTTTCTAAATAAACAGATTTCATATAACCACTTAATAATGAAAAAAATAAACTTATAAAAATTTCTATTTTTAAAAAGAAGTTTTTAAAGATAAACGTTAAGTGTCTAAGCTTTCTATAAATAATATTATCACAAGTCAATCCTCTTGGCTATGATCTCGATTTGATCCTTATATTCTGAAACTCTTCCCAAAACTGTTATTTCATCACCATTTTCTAATTCATAGGCTTCTTCTATATTTGAATTTTTAAATACTACTACCTGAATTTCTCCGGTATTATCAGCCACCTTTAGAAAAACATGACCATCTTTACTAACATAAACAGATGTAACCATTCCAGAGATTCTCTGTAACTGTCCTATTTTAACATCTGATATCTTGACTGTTTCTATTGAAGACCTAGTTAAAAAGAATAAAGATACTATTCCTATGATAGCAATAACAATCGATGCTTTTAATAATTTCTTGCTTTCCATGATTTTTATTGAAATTTAAAAAGAATATTGATTTTTTACTTAATAGAGTAGTAAATTTAAAAGTTTCCATATTAATCTTAAAATATGGGTTTATATTCAAAACTTCAAAGACATTTTCCTGAAGAATTGGAAAAACTAGTGCCAGAAGAAATAAAATATTTGGAAGACGAACCATTTATGACAGAAAGCTGTGGTGCTTGCTCTCATCTTCGTTGGGGTAGCTGGACAAAAGCATTTGGAGGAGATCTTGTAGAAGATAGAGAATATGGTGAAATACCATGTTGTTCAGAAGGAAATGAAATATGGGAAATGAGTGAAGCTCCAGATGCGGTTCCTTTAACACCTGAAGATGCTCTTGAGTGGTATGTTATAAAAAGCGAATCAAGAAACAGTGTTTGTAAAAGATATGATGGTTCAATACCTTATACTAAAAAAGAAATTGAAGATTTTATTAAGAAAAGGAATGAAATAATAAAAAAGGTTACTGGTTTTGATAGTTTGAGCAAACTTGAAGAATATCTTGAATCAAGTTAATTTCGAAGAAAATATCTCTTTATAAACTGGTCCCCTCCTAGTCAAAACAGATTGAATCAAATCAATTTTATTAACTTCCATTTCACCAATTTCTGGATTCAAGAATTCTATTATTTTTACTAGTTCTTCTCTGTTTCTTCCAGATCTAACTCTTCCTAATGTTAAATGCGGAACAAACCTATCTTTTTTAAATCCTAAATTTTCTAAGGAATTATTTAATTCACTAGCAATAGCTTCTAACATTTTCCCATCTTCAACTCCTAACCATACAACTCTTATATAAGATTTACTTGGAAAAACTCCTATTCCCTTTATATTTATTTTAAATTTTTCAAATTTTTCAGCTGTTTCTTGAATTATTTCTTTGATTTTATCTATTTTTTCATCAGAAACCTCTCCTAAAAATTTTAAACAGAAATGCAAATTATCTTTTTCAACAAATTTTATGTCAAAATCTTTGAATTTTTCTTGAATTTTTATTATTTTTCTTTTTAAATCATCAGAAATTTCTATTGAAATGAATAATCTCATAAAAAAGCTTTTATGTAAAATGGTATTTAAAACTTCTTTTGTAAAATATAAATTTTTATAAGTCTTATTGTGTATATAAGTATCTGCGCTTTTTTGGAGTGATATTATGTTTACTAAAATTCGTAAGAGAGATGGGAGGATAGTTGATTTTCAACCAGAAAAAATTACAAATGCTATTTTTAAAGCAGCTGTTGCTGTTGGTGGTTCTGATAGAGAACTAGCAGAAAAATTGTCAAAAAAGGTTGTTGAAATAGCAGAAAGCAGATTTAAAGATAAAACACCAAATGTAGAAGATATACAAGATATTGTTGAAGAAGTTTTAATTAAATCTGGTCATGATAGAACTGCTAAAGCTTATATATTATATAGACAAGAAAGGAAAAATATCAGAGATGCTAAAGCTGTTTTCTATGGTGTAACAGATGATTTGAAATTATCATTAAACGCAATAAAAGTTTTAGAAAAAAGATATTTAATGAAAGATGAAAATGGTAAAGTGATAGAAACTCCAAAACAATTATTTAGAAGAGTTGCAAAAGCAATTGCATCTGCAGACTTGTTATATGATCAGAATGCTGATGTTAAAAAAACTGAAAGAGATTTCTATAATATGATGGCAAATTTAGAATTCTTGCCAAATTCTCCTA
>JBHIEE010000118.1:0-8092 GCA_046760445.1 Candidatus Aminicenantia bacterium | reverse complement strand
AAGATAAAGAAAAGATTAAAGAGAAGGAGATGGGATAAAATATGAAGAAAGGAAAACCCATGAAAAGTAGGATTGAAAAACATTTAAGTAGTCTTAGTTTAGATGAACTTGCAGTATTGCTCTTAAAATTAATTAAAGCAAAAGAATCCTACATCGAAGAAATAAAAAAGAGAATTAAAGCGAGAGATGATAGATTAACTCTTTATGGTCTTCCAAGAGTCTATGCGTATAACGATTGGGATAATTATTATGGTAAAAGATTTCAAGGAAGAGGAAGATTGAAGTTTCTTGCTAAACAATTCTTGGTGATGAATAATGAAAAACCAAGATAAAAAGAGAATACTGATAATAAAAAGTGATTTAATGAAACAAATAGTAAAGAGGTGAAATGAATGAAATTAATTAACTTGATAAGAAAAAAATTATTCGTGGATGATACACACGCATCGTTTATTTTTGGGTTGGTGTTAGGAATGGAAATAGGAATAATTACAGTATATTTATTCATGAATTTTGGTTTGATTGCTTTTTTACTTCCTATAGTTTCAATAATTGGGTTTTTATCTTTGAGGTGATAATATCTTGTTATTTATTATCTTCCTTTACAGTTTAATTTATTACTGTATAGTTACTGGAAAAGTAGGATATGATACCTCGTGTGTTGAAAGGATAGAAATTCCATCACTTGAGTGGATTAAATGAAAAAACAAGATAAAGAAAAGATTATTGAAAAAGAGACGATGTGATAATGAATTATAAGAAAATACCATTAGAAACTTTAGATATGATGGAGAAAAGAGAAATCCGAGAGTATAAATACATCAGATTTTTGAATTGTGGTATGGAATTTAAAAGCGAACAAATAGGGAATTTTTGTCTTAATTGTGGAAAAGATGAATTTGAACCAATAGATGAGTGGAATGAGCGGTCTTAGTTTAAGAAAGGTTAAAACGATTGGTTTCCAGCCAATAGTTAGTGGTTCAAATCCGCTAGACCGCACTCTAAATCTCGAATCTATAAAAACTAAAACTCAACGATTTCAATTTAATCAAATTGTTAAAAAATATCATAGTTACAAACAATCAACTAATTGTGTTGGAAGAAGAATTGATTGGTTTATCAAATTAGGAAATCGAACTATCGGTACTATCGGAATAGGAAGTGGAACAATACCAGAACCAAAAGCTTTAACAGATTTTATAGGATGGGATAAAAAGCAAAGAATTGAGAATTTTAACAAAATAGCGAACAATTGGAGGTTTACATTAATCCCTAATTCACCAAAAAATTTGGCAAGTCGAACATTATCACTATTATGTAGAATTGCTCCTAAATTTTGGAAAGAAAAGTATGGAGATAAGTTAGTATTATTATTTTCATTCGTTCGAGAAGATTATTCAGGAAATATCTATAAAGCATCAGGTTGGGAAGAAATAGGATTTACGACGGGAATTAAATATCTGAATGGATATACGATTCAGAAAAAATGGAAATGTGGACTAAAATATAGTGGGAGTGGTATTGAAACAAGAAAAAAACTAAGAAAAAGAATCTTTGTCAAACCATTACATCGATATTGGAGAAGAGAATTATTAAGAGTTGATTAAATGAAAAAAGATAAAGAAAAGATAAAAGAATATTTGTAGTATTGTTGAAAGTGATGAAAATGAAGAAAATAATGTTATCTGGTGGAGAACAAATAATTGTTATACTTAAGTCTTCATTTGGTTCATGGAAAAAATTTGAAGAATTTGAAAAGAAAAGATTGGGAAAAAATTACTCTAAACGGCAGAGAGAAACTGCTAAAGATTGGTTAGAAGGAATAAAAAAAGTTAGAGAAAAAGAACGAAAACATCATATAAGATTCATCTATAACAATGAAACAGAAGAAATTCGTTTTAAACAATACTGATAATAAAATTGAGGTAATTAAATGAAAAAAGAGAAAGAAAAGATTGGAATATTGGAAAAGAAACTTGTTTATTTCCCGAAAGATGTAAAATTAGCAACACAATTTTTAAAAGAAAGGATAACAACCTCAAAGAAATTCTATACAACACAGGAAATTATACTTTTTGATATGATAAATGAAGCCTTTAAAGGTGTTTTAAATGATAGATAAAGAAACAAGAGGAGAGATAGTTCGATTGTTAATAAAAAGAAGGAAAAAACTCGGTCATAAAACAGTTATGCCTCTTGATTTACATTCTGATTTAAACTGGATAATGAGTCATATAGGAACAATTTTAGCTGATGTAATAATTGAAAATAATAAAGAGGATTAACAAATGAATAATCTTAAAACTAAAGAAAAGATTATTGAAAAGGAGATGAATTGAATGTTTTATTGTCAATATTGTAATGAGCCATTTTATGATAGGTCAGAATTAACAAAACATGAATCAGTTTGTAATTATCATAATAGAAAAGAAGTGAATATTAAATGAAAAAACAAGACAAAGAAAAGATTAAGCAATTACTCAAATGCGATTATTGCGATGGGATAGATGTTAAGTGCAGTCTCTATGAGATTGGAAAGTGTATTAAGAATGAATAATCTTAAAACTAAACAAAAGATTATTGAAGAATATCTGTGAAGATACCCAAAGGATTTGAAGAAAAGTTCAACCGACTAGAACCAGAGCAGAAAGAGAATTTAAAAATAAAACTGTCATCTGTCATCGCAGAAGAATTAAGATAAAAAACTGATTTTCTTGGGGGGATCTGGAGTATCTACTCTTAACTTCTTTATGACAGCTTTCTTCCCTCTTCCTCTCCTGAAACAGAAAA
Source organism: Candidatus Aminicenantia bacterium (assembly GCA_046760445.1). GTDB lineage: Bacteria > Acidobacteriota > Aminicenantia > JdFR-78 > JdFR-78 > JBHIEE01. Next base: position 5,302 of record JBHIEE010000118.1, on the reverse strand, counting down.
CGAAGAAAGTCGGTATCCCAAACTTTTTCCATATCTCATACAATCTCTGCCATTGAAACTTGTCTTTTTTTCCGAAATAGAATGTGCTAAACTTCTTATGCCTTGATTTAACTTGTAAGAGTTGGATATCATAGCTATTTCCCTTCGGTTTTATACATACAAGATCAGATTCCCCATAACTTGAACTGGCTCTGAAGACTAACCAATTTTCTTCCTTTAATTGATTCCTGATCTTATCTTCACTATAATATCCTCGTTTAACCATATAAACCAGACTAATGGACCGCAGTATTATGACGGGAAGGTATAGCAAAACCCGCCACTATCTCACGATAGCAGGATACTGCGTTTATCCAGTCTAACCATAGAACCCTTTATCTAAAAATTTGTTTAATATATTCTTCATCTTTAGTCTGAACACGTCAAGATCATCCTTCGAGCCAAATTCTTTTATTGCTCTACCCATTGCCAATGTACAGCCGAGCCAAATATTGAAAACCTCGTTAACATCGTTTGATTTTAGCATTTCATAAACTTGCCACTTACTTTTTTTCTTTATCGGTATCTGAGCTAGCGGAGTGTCTATCCTCTTAATTTTTTCTATCACCCTGATTGTCGCCCCTGCTAGCGATAACATAAAATTCATTAACATACCGTTCTTAGCGGATTGTATCAAATCGTGTATCCTGTTTTCTGGTATTTGTAATTCTCTAGCCCAGTTTTTTAAAATATCTTTTTTCCTTTTCAAACTTGTTCCACAGTTTGGACAATTATCTTGAGTTTCTATGTCTATCTCTCCTTTACAGTTATCACACCTCGTTAAGAAATTTTTGACCTTGTTTGGGTTTATCTGCCTCCCGATTGAAATACATAATTTTCGGTTATAATGACCAGTCTTAGTTGATTTCTCTGGTAATAATGATATGTAAATATAAGGGTCGTATAAAAGTAAAGTTCTATCCGAGCCCAACATAAACCAAATATCTTCCCTAAGTTTTTTGTATTTCGGCATTAAAATCATAACCTGAAATGTTTTATCCTTCCTTCTTTCAGATCAATTATCTCCATAATTTCATCCACTACTAATCGTTCTCCCCCAATAAAAACCTCTTTAGATGAAAGTGATGGACGGCGGTATTCTCCATAAGTAACGAGTATTCTTTCCTCGTTAATCTCGATTAAAAAGGGCTTTTTTGTCTTCCTTACTCTATTCAATGCTATGTTCCATAGTTCTTTTTCATGTTTTCTTTCTAATCTCATAGTTTCCACAGAACCACTCTAGACTTTTTCTAAGAATCCGGGTTTTATCTCGAACAGTATGCCCTCATTCTTCATCTTTGTTATCAGTTGTTCTATCTTGAAGATGGTAAGATCAGGATACATCTTGTTAACTTCGCTCACTAAATCTTGTTTGGGAACTGGTTGTTTGTTCATTACATTCTTCAAATCTGTGAATACTTTTCCTATTATTTCCATCTGTGTAAGTTGTGTCTTGCTCAATCTTCCCTCTGTCATAGGTATTGATATCTCTCCGGTTTCAGGTACAAAACCGAACTGTTTGAGGGAAGTGACTAAAAGCCTCTTGGATTCTTTAAAGTCTTCCATATCCGCATATTTTTTAAGTCTTAACTTTGCTATCGATTCTGTCAACCTTCTCATCGTCTCCAAGACTCTCGGGGTTATGTTAATTTCTTTCTCTTTGCTCTTCTCCCTTAGTGCGAGATAGTATCGCCTCATCTCTTCTTTAACATCTTCATTTATGACGGGTTTTTGTTGTCTGGCATAGAGTATGTATTTGAGTAGCAACTCTTTCTTGATGGGAGCTTGTGGTTGTTCTGCCCCAAGAAGTAGGTTGGAAATTTTTTCATCCCTCTCCATTTCTATAATGTCTTTGATTGCCCACAGTAGGTCGAATCTTTGTAGTATAACAGTTTTGTCTGTCTTGTCTGAAAATTTCACTTGGTCGATATAGGGAATATAAGCATCGAAGTATCCATACTGTGGGTTCATAACTGCTATTAGTGGTGTGTTTATCTTCATCGTCGCCACTATTCCTGCTTTTGCTAGATTAATTTGTTGCTGGCTCAATGCTGTCTTCAAATCTTGTAAATGCTCTTTCTTAATCGCTTCAAACTCATCAATTATGAGAAGACCCGATGATGCCTGGACTAATGCCCCCCCTTTCAATAAGAATATGCCCAAATCTGGATCCTTTTCCAACGCAAACCCCAAGCCAACTTTAGTGATATTCCCACTTGTAATGTAAACACATCTTGGAAAAAATTGTTGTAGGTAAAGGTTTATGGTCGATTTCCCAGTTGCTGGTTCGCCACACCAAAGTTGATGGATTTCTTTTCTCCTGAATACCCCCCCTTCTGTATATTCGTTACCACCAACCAATTGTAGTAACGTGCTCTCTTTAACATAATTCAAACCAGATATGCCTGGACAGAAAGAATCGACAAGAAGTTCCAGAATATTATCTTTATTCGATAATCTTTTTATTTTCTTTACATCATTTTCTGTTATCTCAACGCTTATATCTCCCATCACGTTTATACAAATTGCTTTGACCATAGCCCTGTTTCCTACTTGTGCGACGAAACCAATCACAGTCACATTCTTACCTGGCAGATATCTCTTCTTCATCGGATCTGTCGTATCCATTAGTTTTCCAAACAGGATAATAGCGACAGATGTCGGAGTGGCCATCGTTTGCATGGGTTCGACTAACTTTAACAATTGATAAGGCTCACGCTTCTGTTTTTTCTCAATCTCGACAAAGACTCTATGTTTTTCACAGGCCTCACAGTAGAGCCTTTTTTCTTTGTTTGTTTGGAATATTTCTCGCTTTACAGTTCTTACAAAGTCGCATTTGGGGCATTGATATACACTCTCCTTAACATACGATTGAGGATGACTAACATATTGTATTCTCCCTTCGAGTTTTACTAACTTTCCATCATACTTCGGTAGGAAACAGTCCTCTAAATGAACCTCAATATCTTCTGGGAAATTATCAAAAACTAGTATTTCTCTCACAAAATCCAACAGAACTGTTTTCTTATCCTCTGTATCTGGCACGACATAACTCTCCAAGAAAAGTTTTAAAGTATCATTCTCGATAAAACAATTTATAATGAGATTGTATATTTTTTCAGGTTCTTCTTTAAATTCTTTCCAGAAATCAATGTCTTGTGCCATACAGAAGTTCTGGAGCGAGGATAAGTCGATAGTTGCTCTCCCTTTTTTTATTTCCTGTCCAATCTTCTTTAGCCGTTCCTTACCATTATCGTAAACCCAGTTTATGAATAGGTCTTTAATTTCTTGATCTTTCATCTAAATCCTCAAATTTATGGTTTTTTCTCTGAATGTTTCAGGGTCTAAATCTATACTCACTATTCCTATCTTTTCCATCAGAAGAACCCATTTCCTGAGTGTTGAGTACGCCCATTTTTTACCCTTCTTTTTCTTCAAAAAATTGTGAAGAAGGGAGATGCTACTGATGTGCCCTTCAAACTCATCCCTTATAATCTGATAGAGATACTTTAGGATAACTCTTCTCGATTCGTCTCCTATCTTCTCCCTAAGAACGTTCTCGAAGTAGGTTTTTTTCAGGGTAAGTGATACGAATTCTCTGTCTAGTTTCTTATTTCTTTTAAGTTCAATTGCCTTCATCAGACAAATATCACACGCTATCAATACATTCCTCGGTATGCCGTTTGATATATAGTGTATTTCTTTCAGAGCTTCTTTTGTGAAGGGATAAGTTTCTCCAACCTTGTCATCAGTCCTTGCTTTCTTGAGTCTTTTTTTGATTAAGAGTGTTGTCTCTTCCAGAGAAAAGGTTTCCAAGTTAAAAGGCATGAACTTACCAAGAACGAGGCTTATATCTTCAAAGATGTTGTAATGTTCGGTGTTCATCGCCACTATCAGCGAGCATTTTTTGTATCTGAGGGTGTATTCAATGAATTCAGCTACATCCGCCATCTGCGACCTCGTAATCATATCGGGAAAGTCAAGAAAAAAATAGGGTTTTTTTATTTCAAAAAATTTTTTTAGGTTTGAACTGCTATCATTTGTAATTTTTCCTGTTATGATCTTGTTAAGGTATATATCACCCTCTTTTAGCTTCCTCACCTCGTTTCCGGGAACGTAGAATGTCGATAGGTTGCCTCCATGCTTGTCTATCATTTCTTTACAGAGGAAGAGTGTGCTTGTTTTCCCGCTACCTCGCTCGCCTTTTATTAGATAATAGAGGGGACTTATAGCCCCAAACGATAGTTCTAGTCCTGTTAGGAGTGTTTTTTGGGTCGGAAGAACGATGAATGGTTCCGATTTGAAGTCGTTGTAGTCAACGACTGTTTTTCTGAAGAAGGGATTTTCCTTTAAGAGAAACATAACTAATAATAATTATTAACTTATTTATAAAGATTTCGATAATTGAAATATTGAAATAGGTGAAATAAATTGTAAATATGATAATTAAAATGAGGTTATTACTAGGAAAATTTTTTTGTGAAACAATGATTATTTCAAATATTTCAATTATTCTTTATTTCTTATATAAAAAATTCTCTTTATATATATACGGGACTTATCGTACTTAAAACTTATTTCATTTATCGCACCTATTTTTTCAGTAAACTTTATAAACTATTGCATCAAAATATTAAGAACCGAGCAAAAGGAATTGAAGATTGATCGAACGGTTTATAAATCCCTTCTAGAAAGAATTTCTTCAAAACGATCAAGGTCCTCTTTAACTATTTCTTCACAGTCCTCTAGCAACCCCCTCAGATTTTACTCTTGATAGTATTCGATTTAAGGACCGAATGCAACCGTATCAACAGGTCGGACCGTCTAACTTCCATAGTTACTTTATAGATATAAAATATCTATTTAAACTAACGGGGACAGTAGGGTTGCGATGAACAATAGAATTTTGGACTTTTAACCCATAAAATAGAGAGGAGATGCCTACCACTCATCTGTGGTCATCATGTGAACCTTGGCTGTATCTCATCGTGCAGTAAGACGAAGAAGAGCAACTAGTCAGCATCTCCGTTTTAAGAATTGTATTTGAAATATAAATATTTTTTAACAGAAAAAGTATAAAAAAAATTACTTCAGGCCGACTTCTTCTCATAATACTTCTGTTTCTTTCTCCATTTCTTGAGCAGCCTCTGATTCCTCTCAATTATCTCCTCTTTCTGCTTGACGTGTTTCAGTACTCGTTGGTATCCTGTCATATTTGTTTTCATTACTTATTAAATGGTAAAATTAATGTATAGACACAATT
>JBHIEE010000117.1:0-8339 GCA_046760445.1 Candidatus Aminicenantia bacterium | reverse complement strand
TCAAATACATGTCCCTCCTTAGGTGGTTTAACCTTAAATGAGATCTTTAACGGCTTAAAACTAGTTAGATTCAAATCAATTAGTTTTTTCCAGAGATCACAGTGGCCAGGCCACCGTACCGTTTTATCCCACGCGTCTGTTACGTCACTTAAGTTGAGCTGTTCGATCAGGTCAAATGGAGCGCCGGTATAGAATGCTTCGCACTCACCAATGGGTTCAGGAAATCGTATAAGCTCTGGATTTCCAGGACCGCCCAATCTATCGACGTCAACAATTTTTCCATCTCGAATAATTTTAGTTTTCCCCAGATATGACTTCATTGCCCTAAACCAGGCCCAAGAAACTTTATAGCGTAATAAATTGTTGTACGCTGGCGTGTTTTTTTGAGGAAACCCACCTGCGTACATATGGATTGATTTAACGTTATCCAGTTGGCTTACCCCTTTTCCTTTACAGAATAGATCAATTCCCACGTCAAAACCAAACGAGGGAATAACCGTAACCCCTGCATCCTTCGCCGCTTCATCAAGCTCAAATACCTGGGAAGGGTTCCCGATGTCTGTAAATGGGACACCTGCCTCAATGGCCGATGCTGTTGCTCCAACTTGATGCTCTCTTAAGAGAGCGCTTGCAACCACGTCAAAATCCTTCCGCATAAGATTGACAAGTTGGACGTGATTTTCAGCATCGATTTGCTCCGCTTGGATTTTGTCGCTCCCGAGTTCCTTTATAACCTGCTGCACCCATTTGACATTTCTATCCGCTGCAACGAGTTCTGATACCTCCTCACTTCGCGTTAATTCTTTGAGCAAAGTAGTACCTATTTTTCCGATACCTAACACCAGAATTCGCATACAAGACACCTTAAGAGAGAAGTTTTAATAAACTAATAAAAATATAACTCACTATTTCTAAAAATCAGGCGACTGAAAAAAAATACAGTGGGGTATCACTCAATTCAGGTAAAATTTCTATTATTTAAGGAATTGAAAGAACTACTTCTGGCATTGGTCTGTAACTTTAGGTTAAATTAAAAATTGGAAGGTATGTAAAAAGTCAATAATAAGCTGTTATACTGGTTTCTTTGGCTTATACGGTTTCCAACCACGTTTTTTTCTAAACTCATTTAGTAATTTAATTGCCTTCTCTATGTCTTCGTTTTTCATCTTCTTCGATTTTAAAATTGCCATATAAAGGACCCATGTGCGGCTATTGATTTTTCTTTCAGGCATTCCTTGAACTAAGTCTTCTTCAAGCTCATTCAAAATTGCCTGAATTTCGTTAAGATCGCTAAGCCCCTTTTGGCCGATATCTTGAACTTCACGCCCCAAGTACAAGTTACCTTTCTTAATTTCTACAAATTTTCCTTTCTCATATGTTACTCTTTTCTTCACAATACGATCAAAGTAGATATAATTATCATACCATTCCTCATTTCTTTTCCGTAATTCTTCCAGAAGGAAAGCTCTTATCTCGCGTGTAGTCGTTCTTTCTTCTATCTGTGCGCTGATTTTTTCAGCTATTTCAAAGGCCATATCTTCAGGAACGCCAACATTTAGAAGTGAGTTGACTATTTTTTGTTTTTCAAAGGTTTGCGAAGATCCATCCATTTTAACTATTTTCTTTGGAGAGTTTCTTGGCACCAATCCCACCAAAATTCATTAGTTATTATTGAATTTTGAGTCTTACTATGATCACTATGTAGCACGCTATTAGCTATGTATACAAAATATCAATTAAGAATCAATAAATGAGTAAAATTGAATTATATCACAGGTAATTCGTCAATAACACTAGGTAAAGGTTTACCTTCTCTTAAATGACGCAAAAGCTCCAGTAGGCGTGCGACAATCACTCCCTTCCTGAATTTTTTCCGTTCTTGGGTTTCAAAGATAATTTTTGCAATTTCGTCTGGGGAAACCTGAAATCCTTGGGCTAGACTCCAAAGAGCGTTAAAAAGACCGTCTAACATTAACATTTCACTGCGTTCTTCGTCAAACAATAGTTCAATTGTTTGACGAATCATTGATAGTCCATGTTCTTGCAAATTTAAATCCCTACATCCTTTGTTGATATTGAACATGTAATTTTTGCTAATATCTATAAGGGGCTGTACGGATCCTTTGATTCAGTAAGAATTCGTAGCTACAACTTTCCTGTACTATGCTACTTAAATGCAAGTGTTCTCTGGATATATATTAAAGAAAATACAACCTATTCTTCGAATAACAATATAAGAATCTCTAATTCATTAATAGGAGAACAACAATGGGACGAAAAAAAATCCCCGTTTTAAATGATTATATGGGAGAAAAGGCCCAAGTTTATGAGCGACGACGAGGTCTTAAACGAATAAAAACTACGACAACTACTAGAGCATTAGAACTTCTTGATTTAGAAAAAAAAGCTTTCATCCTTGATATCGGGTGTGGGACTGGCTGGTCTACAGAGATTATAAAAAACGAAGGTCATATTGTTATAGGTCTGGATTTATCAAAAGAAATGATTAAATTAGCCCAAAAAAAAGGATTTGAAACGATAATCGCAGATATGAGATATATTGGGATTAAAAGTAATTATCTTGACGGTAGCATCTCCATTTCTGCTTTAAATTTTGTTGCAGAAAAATCCAAAACAAAGAAGGAAGTAAGAAATAATTATACCAAGGTAGCAAGCGAAATATTTCGAATTTTAAAACCAGGAGGGAGAGCCATTTTTGAATATTATCCCCAATCAGATTTAGAATTAAAGATTTCAACACAAGTATTTTCTTCAGTTGGATTTCTGGGTGGGTTAATTATTGATGGAGTTGGAACAAGAAAAGAACAAAAATTTCTGGTTCTTGAGAAGCCCAAGAAAAAATAACATTTAAAGGAGTAAAAAATGTCATTTTTTGAATTAGAAGACGGAGGAATCTTCAATTGCGCCCGATAATGGTTTTCCCTCTCTTGAAGCTCGTATAAGCTCCATTAAGCGAGCAGCAATCACTCCTTTCTTGATTTTTTTCCGTTCCTGTGTTTCAAAGATAATTCTAGCAATTTCTGTGAGAGGGACTTGAAATTCTTGCGCCAAGACCCACAAAGCATTAAAAATGCCATCTAATATTAACATTTCACCGCTTTCTTCTTCAAATAATAAATCGATGGTCTGTTGAATCATTGCAACTCCATGTTTAAACAAGGATTAATCCATCCTTCATGTAAAATACAAAAAGGTGCAATCATTTGCAAAGATTACTATTTAAACTTAATTTACACCTCTGAGTAGTAAAACTATTTTCGGTGAAAACTTGATAACAATTAAAAGATCTATATAAAATTTGAAGCAATTAGTTCTCTTACATATCATTCATTCTCACTCGATGATTTGTAACGTATTACACAGCCGAAAATTATTTTTCTTGCTAGATTTCACACTTATAGTGCGTTTTCTATATAATGACTAATGTAAAGGATTATAATGTGTACATTTTCTGCCTTGCTAAAGTTAAGAGCACATCCTGATCATTAACCCCCTCAAAAAGCTGCTTTATTGGGTTTAATGTGACAATAAACAGCCATAGTTCCCTTCTTCTGCTCCATAGTACTCTACTTTGCTAAGTGATTCAAGTTACACCTTTATATTAAAGAAAATTAAATAATATTTAACTATCACCGCGAATTTAATTAAATATAATTAAGTAGTTGCTGCTATCCCAAGATTTGAAGTGTATTTTAGTTTTTTATTTTTCATTCAATACAAAAGAGCAAGATTATATGATAAAAGTTGTCTCCCTTGATATTGGTGGCACTCTTATTGATGACCAATATGGGAACTATGTTTGGAAGGTAGAGATTCCTCAACTTTATGCTATCAAACGAGGCATAAACTTTGAAGAAGCACAAAATTATGTTTTAAGGGAATATAATCGTATTGGAAGCAACGATATCCGATGGTATATACCTGAATATTGGTTTGAACATTTCAATTTGGATGGAGATCCACTTGAGGTTTTTCGAGACCATATTGATAAAGTGAGATTTTATCCAGAGGTATCATCAGTGCTAGTAACCTTAAGTCAAAACTATGAGTTGATTATTACTAGTGGTGGTCTAACAAATATTATTGAACTTATTATAAAGCCATTCAGGCATTATTTCAAACAAATTTTCGCGTCATTAGATCATCGGGAGAGGAAGACTCCCCAATTCTATGAAAGGATCTATAAGGTATTAAAAATTGAACCGGAAACCCTTGTACACGTTGGAGATGATTGGGAATTAGACTTCATTGCTCCACAAAGCATAGGCATTAAAAGTTTATATTTGGATAGAACTGGCACGGAAAGCGGACAATTTATTATCAAAGACTTACAGGAATTGGAAGACTGTTTGGATAATTTTTGAATTTATTGAGCATCTAATCCAAAAAATAGGAATAAACGGGAGCCACATCTCCTAGATCTCCGAAAATTATTGTTTCTTGCGGTTATCAAGTACTTTGCACTCCATCAACTCATGATCTTTCATTGAAATTCCCAAAACGGTTCTTAATGCATTTAACATTAACTTTCGCTCCTTGCGTTCTTGTTCAGTGATATTATCACTTGTCCACACGAACTCTAGTTGCTTTTGATAAATTTCGAGATCGCGGGTTGTAGGAAGCGTGTCAACGCGTGTATGGGGGAATAATTTAGTAGTAAGGCTAGAAGTGGTACCTTTGATCGGAACAAGAGCCGTAACCACAATAAATCCGGCCAATAGAGTTGCTACCTGATTCCCACTGAATAAGAGATCCGAAATTAGGGAGATCAATGTTTCTCTGCTTAAAATAAAGATCCAGGCAAGACCTATGTTCAATAGTGTATACTGAACACTTTTCGAAACAATTACATCAATATCAAAAAGCTTATCCTTCAGAATTCCATAAGCAATTATAGCTCCAGAGATTGAAAGAGATACAATAGTAAATTCTAATTTTGGGTGATATTTTTCAACAAATAACGATAAAAAGATAGTCAGATTTAGTAAAATGGCAGGAATTAAGCTCGATAAAACAAAATATGCAGCACGTCGCCTCAATTCTAGATCTACATTCTGTCTGAACATCCGAAAGAAGTTGATAGTGGCTAAAGTCGCCATCAATCCTATGTAAATGTAAAAGAAAAGGAATAGGAGGGAACTGAAGGACGTAGCTTCAATACCCCCATAGAGCCCAAAAAGGGAATATTCAGTTTCACCTACGTTGGGATAAATCCATTTAGAGTTTATTAAATAAATTGAGATATAAAATAATGGTACTGAATAAATAACAACCAGTTTCTTCTTCTCAAATATTGAGCTATTTTTCAGAAATATATATGAGAAATGATATGTGGTTGCAGTTGCACAAGTTGATGCGATGAGATTAATAGCGGACCAAATAACCCAGATATTTGGATCTAAACTATTTGTAGCTAATGCCGCTGCAAAAGACAGAAGTGCGACAAAGAATTGAGAAAATATATATAATTGAATCTGTTTATCTGCTCGTTTCTTTGAAAATAAAAGTAATGTAATAACAAAACTAACGAAAAATGAAAAGAAATACGGAATGGACCACATATTAAAAAAATATCGAGACATTTAATCCAATATCCTTTGAAGGGCTGTGTTTTGAGCAAATAAGCCTATAAGAAATAAACTTACATTATTGTTATTTCAATTTATTCACATGTTTGATAGTATCATCCCTTATCATCTCTTAATTGATGCCATTCCCTAGCAAATTTAGCTTTCATAGTTTCTTTGTCATTCTCAGACATGAATGAGGCTTCGATACCGTTTATTGTCAGCTGTTTGATGTCATTTACTGTGAAATTTAGTTTCTGCGCGATCATTAGGTATTCTTGTGTAATAGTGGTATTGAACATTGTGGGATCATCAGAGTTCACAGTTACCATTAGTCCATCTTCATAGTATTGTTTAATAGGATGACTCTCCACAGACTCACACACTTTCGTCTTCACGTTGCTAACTACACATATTTCTAATGGAATTTGTCGTTCCTTAAGAAACGAGATAAGATGTGGATCCTCTTTTGCTCTTACACCATGACCAATCCGTTCACATCCTAATTTTCTTAATGCTGCCCATATCGAGTTTGCACCATCTGCTTCCCCAGCATGGGCGGTAAGTCTGAAGCCTCGCCGTTTCGCTTCTTTGTAAACGTAAGCATATGGATGTGCTGGGCATTTTTGTTCAGATCCTCCAAGACCAATACCTATGACCCCTTTACCCAAATAGGGAGTAACTTCATCTAAACGTTGCATGCCTACATCTGGTCCATGATTCCTTATGAGATCCACAATCAATTCGCTTCGAATACCAAAATCGTTGTATGCTCTTTCTTTCCCTTTAATCATGTATTCTGTGATCTTTTGGACGGATAAACCCTGTCTCCAGTAATCTCCTGGAGAATAAAATGCTTCAACATATTTAACATTCTGTTCGTTAAGATTACGCAGTACTTGATAGGCTATTTCTTGAAAATCTTTTTCTTCTTTGATTAAAGTAGTCATCCAAGTCCATACATCAATGAAATGTGCAAAATCGGTATAGGTTAGTTTTTTTTCCAAATCATCAATCGATTTTATTGATGGATTATCACCATCATGTTGGATGAGCTCATACAGCGTCTCCAACGGGATGGCTCCTTCCAAATGGAGATGAAGTTCCGTTTTGGGCATTTCTCTTATTATTTTCTCAAACTTGTTTCTATTAATCATGTCGATCATAGTCCTGCTATTCATTCAACACACAAATTTTCTTCTAGGCAGATAAGAATCCGCCACCAACCGGGATAAACGCTCCATGGACATAACTAGATAATTCACTAGATAATACCAACGCTATCTGGGCTACTTCATCTGGTTGCCCAAATCGTCCAAGCAGTAATCTTGTCTTAAACTCGATTCCTGATTTTATTCGACCTAATTTAAGCTTGAAAATTTCTTTTGCAACGTATTTAACTCCAGGAGTTATTATTCCTCCAGGTATAATTACATTAACTCGAAATCCATATTTGCCATATTCTTTAGCTAACGCTCTTGTGATCGCAAGGACTCCTGCCTTACTCATAATATAATGGTTAGATCTTTCTCGAATGGTAATATCGCCTCAATTGACCCAACATTGATTATTACTCCTCCCGTCTTTAATTGTCGTTTTATAAAATTCTGGCACATCCAACAAACTGAATTCAAATTAATCCCCAATATCTTCTCCAAAAAGGGTTCATCACCTTCTAAGAAGTCCTGAAAAGGATATACTCCCGCATTGTTTACCAGAATATCTAGTTCTTTTCTCGTCAACTTCTCCCATAAACTATCAATATCCTCTTTTTTGGAAAGATCTACATTGTGCAAGTTTATTTCTAAATCGAACTGGGAAAGCTCTTCTTTTACCACTTTTAACCCTTCATCATTTATATCAACAAGTTCTAACGCAGCACCTGCTTCAACAAATCTATATGCAATTGCACATCCAATGCCTGTGGCGGATCCTGTAATTAGAGCCCTTTTTTCAGTTAACGAAATAAGTTCAGATATAGATTTCAAATTATTTGTTTTCGCCGGCTTCCTCATATCTAAATACCTCTGAAAATCAGATGGACTTGACTCAACTGTAAGTTTTGTAAGTTAAACTCGCAATAGTCCAGCATGCAATCATAATTTACAAATAGATAAAGTAGTAGATGATATCGAATTAGAAAAAAGAATTTATCTCTTTCTTTTCGATTTATCCCGTATATCGAGCTACAAGGAAATCCAGAAAAGCATTCTGGTTTTTCCAAGCGATAGCAACATTCATTGATCGGCCGGAATTATCTTCTCGTATCTTCCCATCAGCGCCAACCTTGATTTTCATTTCTTTCATTACTAGATTTTCCTCGCTTAGAGCAAGATAAATGGCCACCGTATCAAAAAGGACTGTACTTTCCCTCTCAAAATTCTTATCTGGCTTATTCCATTTATGATAATTTTCAATAACAGCCGCAGTAATGGGATTTCGACAGTTCTTCACAGCTTGGTAGCGTCGGCTTTGCAAGCGAATGAGACCACAAGTATCCAATGGGGTAATTGTGATCGAACGCCAATTTGCTGAGAGCACTTTCTGAGCTGCTGGGATATCCTTGACCACATTGTATTCAGCTGTAATCCCCTCATGACCATTATAACCTCGACAAATACTGCCCTGCATTCCGATGAAATGAGCATTTTTCACAATATCAGGCTCTTGATCTAGGGCTACTTTGATATTGGTTAGTGGGCCAATACAGATGAGCTTTATCACATCTGGTGAATCCATGATGGTCCGAAT
>JBHIEE010000116.1:0-8341 GCA_046760445.1 Candidatus Aminicenantia bacterium | reverse complement strand
TGTGTTAATAACCACTGATCCTAATAATGTCAGTAGTTTCAACTTTGTCATAGGGGCTTTTTATCGATTTTGAACTGAAGAATTAAATAATGTAGCTCCTATCTAAATTGTGTGATAATTTATCCCTAAGGCAATAATTAAATTCCATCCCGAGTACTTGGGACCAAAGCTCAAAATCCAAATGCCAAATGAATGATATTGAGATTTATTGAAACTCATTGAGATTCTTTGAGATTTGTTAAGATGCTTAATCTTACTCCTTCCTAATCTCCCAATCTCCTAGTCTCATAGTCTCAGATTTTTCATTTGTTATTTGAGCTTTGTCATTTGAACTTTTTATTTCTCTATATTGTCTTCTTATCCACACAAATGGAAGAAAAGCCATTTTAATATTCTTGATTTCTTAATCTTTCTTCTCATTTCATTTAATTTTTTTTAAGAATTATTCACTCTTAAGTTCACTACTGTCCATAGACAAAAATTTGAAAATAAATTATAATTTTTATCGAAATTTAAAGTGAAAAGAATCAATATCTTTTTTTCCATTTGGATCCTTATTATTCTCTGTTCAGAAATAAAAGTTGGCTCATCAGAAACTCCCACAGATAACTGGTTAAAAACAGCCAGAATTGCTGGTGGAGAATTCTGGACAGATATAAGTGATAGTGAAATAAAAGCTGAAGTTGATCGCCTGGCTGGCCAGGGAATCAATGCCATTGAAACTGACCTCTCGTGGGATTTAATGGATTCTCTTGACCAAGTTGTAGATACTCTCTCTCGAATTGTCAATTACACCCATCAGAATTATCCTGAGACAAAAATTTTTACTTATATTGCTCCTTTGGAACTCATTTCTCCAGAAATAGATATGAATCAGGATGGAAAAGTAGACCCAGGAAAAACGAGTATTTTTACGGAACATCCAGAGTGGCTGCAGATTGGAATTGACGGTCGACCAGCTGTTTTTTATGGCTCAATTGCTTTCTGGATAGGACCTTATGACGAAGATGTCTGGCTCTGTCCCAATGACCCGAGATACAAGAAAATCTGGACCAACTGGGTGATTCGTTTAACCGAGACTGGAATCGATGGACTCTATATAGATGTTCCTTTTTTTATTTCTAATTTTGGAGAAGACTGGAATGAGCAGTGGGCCTGTCATTGTTCTGACTGCGCCAATTTATTTTTCTCTCAAACCGGTTACCACATTCCAAGTCAGATTAATTGGAACAATCCTATCTGGAGAAAATGGATGGTCTGGCGATATCAACAGATTACCAATTTCATCAATACTATAAGAAAAATTGCTAAAGGAAAGAATCCAGATATCAAAATTATTGTTGAGCACTGGGATGGAATGAGTGATGCTTTTTGGACAGCCTGCAGTCCAATTGAGTTAAGAAAGGTAAGTGATGTTAGAACTCACGAATGGGTAAGTGATGAGGGAACAGCCAGTAACTATCACTACTACTCCTGGCTCAATGATTTGGTCTGGTTTTTATTTTACCGAGGAATCGACAAACAAACTCCTTCCTGGATTTTATCCTATGCTGATGAAAACGATATTGCTGCTTGTAAACTTTTAGCCGCAACAGTTATTGCCTCTGGATGTAATTTTTGGGAAACAGAAGCCCCGGATATGGCTGGCTCAGTGGATAGTGAAACACGAAAAGAAATATTCACCTGGTTAGAAAACAATGAAAACCTGTATTACCAGAAATCAATTCAACCTTATTCCAATGTTGGACTTTATTATTCCAAAAGAACTTTGGATTTTTATGAAGCTAAAGGAAAAGATTGCATTTCTGAATTTGTCGGCTTAGGTATGATGCTTTTAGAAAGTCATATTCCTTATGAAGTAATTATTGATAAAGATCTTTCAAATTTAACCCGTTTTTCAGTAATTATTCTTCCAAATACAGCCTGCTTGAGTGATTCCCAGGTTCAACTAATAGAAAATTATGTATCTAATGGAGGAATTATAATTGCTACAGGTGAGACTTCTCTTTACAATGAATGGGGATTACCTCGAAACAATTATGGTTTATCTTATGTTCTTGGAATAAATCATCCTTTTCATGGAATCAATGTTAATAATTTTGACCAAGGAAAAGCAATATTTTCCTCTTACATTAAAGGAAGTGAATATTTTTATTCAGTAGATCCTTTTGGATACTATCCTGACTCCTCCTCAGGTGAAAAAATCAGAAATTTTTTCCTCAAAAATATCTGGTCATTGACTGCAGCTGAACCTATTTTATCGGCCAATGCTTCTCGAAAAGTAATATTTTTGCCTTATCAAGGAGAAAAAGAATTCTTTATTCGGATATTAAATTATGCTGATGTTTCTCCGAAAAATGCCTCCCCATCTCCTCAAAATGGAATATCTTTGTCCATAAAAGTTCCTGAAGGAATGAGTGTCGTGAGATGTCAGAAATTTGACTTTTTAGGAAATAATTATAATTTAAATTATTCCTATCCTGATTCTGAACATATCAGTTTAATTTTTGACCTGAATATCCACTCAGTTCTCAAATTTATTTCTGGAAAAAAAGGAAAAAAGAGAAGATAAAATTTTATCCCGAGTACCCGGGATAAAATTTGGAGGGAACTTTTTAAATTGAAATCTCGTCTATTATAATGAAGTGAATGGACTGGAAAATAATAGTTAAAAGATGCTTGGAAGGAGACCAAGGAGCATGGGAAATGTTAGTTAGAACATATTCAAAAAAAATATTTAATTTAACTTACCAATTCAGTGGAGTTTATCAAGAAGCAGAAGACCTGACCCAGGAAATTTTCTTAAAACTATATAAGTTTTTGCCAAAATATGATTCTAATAAAAATTTTAATGCCTGGCTGGTTACCCTGGCTAAAAATCATTGTATTGATCACTATCGAAAAACGAAACTCGAAAAAACCCATCGGGATGAATTCTCAGACCATCTTATTGAAGACAAAGCAGCTCTCTCACCCGAAAGTGAAGTTTTAAAAAAAGAAAAAGTTAAATTTGTCTGGCAGGGATTAGGTGAGCTTTCTCCGGATATAAGAATGGCTCTAATCTTCCGTGATATCCGAGGAATGAGCTACAATGAAGTGGCTGATTCATTAAATCTTCCCATTGGAACAATTAAGTCCAGAATAAATCGGGGAAGGCTCCAATTAGCTAAATATCTAAAAAAATATAAAGAAGGAAAAAAATGAATTGTCAATACATTGAACAATTACTCAATCCTTATCTTGAAGGAGAGCTAACTTCAGAGGAAAAGCTAAAAGTAGAAAAACATTTAAAAGTATGTTCTGCCTGTAAAGAACTTCTTAACTCATTAGGTGAAGTAAGAAAAGCTCTCTCTGAATGGCCTGAATTGGAAGTCAAAGAAGAATTAATAGAAAAAATATTAGTTCAAACGAGTAAAAAGGAAAAAATTAAACCTCGTTTTGGTTTTTTATTCTCTCCTGCTTTACATCCAGCTTTTGCACTGGCAACTGCTTTTTTAGTATTATTCTCACTTTATCTTTTAGTTCCTAATAAACATGCTATTTACAAAGAAGTGAATAAAAGAATTCATCGAGGATACAGCCGAATAGAAAGATTATATACTAAGACAGAATTAGTTAAAGACAACATTAGTTCATACAAAGATGTTCTATTCAGTTCTATAAATGAGAAGGCACGTTTAACATCAGAAGAATTTAAAAAATATACAAGCCGCAAGTCTAAAATCTGAAAATGGAAAATAGAAAATGGAAATTGGAATCTTGCTACTCGAAACTAATTTCAAATTTCTAGTTTCCAATTTCGAATTTCATCCCGATCTATCGGGGATAAAGGAGGAACAAAATGGAAGAAAAAAAGATTAGTCAAACTCCAGTCCCAAAATCACCGGGTTTAGCAGCATTTTTGGCAGCAATATTTACTCCATTAGGAGCACTCTACAATGGCCAATATTTAAAATTCATTGTTTTTCTCTTAGTCTTTGCCGGATTGATTTCTTTAAATGCTCGAGGAGAGGCCCAACCAATGGCTGGACTACTTCTCGCAGGATTTTGGTTTTTTGCTATATTTGAGGCATATCATACAGCAAAAAAAATCAATCAGAAGACTCTTTATGGCAAGGAAGCAGAAACTGTGGAAGAGATACCTGAAGAACTTAAAGCAGGCTCAATTTTCTGGGGACTCTTCTTGATTGCTCTGGGAATTATCTTTCTTCTGGCTAATTTTGAGTTAATCAGCTACTCCCAACTCCTTGACTTCTGGCCTGTGGCAATTGTAATTATTGGTCTAAAATTACTGTTCGACTATTTTTCTAAAGAAAAACAGACTGGAGGAGAAAAATGACAGCAAAAAAAAAGAAAGAGACATTAATCTGGGGAATTGTATTAATTGCTTTAGGCATACTTTTTCTTTTGCAAAACTTTGATATAGGAATCTGGGAAGCTCTTGGTAATCTATGGCCTCTGGTTCTAATTGGCTGGGGAGTCTGGAAACTTTATTTGGGAATTAAAGAACGAACATGAATCAAGACATGAATTAATACAAATTATTCGTGTCTATTCGTATTAAAGGAGAAAAAAGAAATGAAAGGAAGAGAAATCCTTATATTAATTTTAATTATCTTGGCTGGAGTTTCTCTCCATTATACCAAATCTTGCCAAGAGTATTTCTTTGACCGAGAAATTAATCTCATTCAGATTGGAGACTGGGCATGGCCAGGAGGAGAATGGTTTAATTTCGAGGAGGAAAAAAAGATTCAGCCACCTTTTCCATCTTTAATAAGATTAGAAAACGCTTATGGAGCTGTGGAAATTAAAGGAAAGGAAGGAGAAAATATAGAAATTTATTTGGAGAAGAAAATATATCGAAAAAGCAAGGAAGAAGCTGAGAAAGTGGCTAAGAATTTAAATATTATAGTTGATCAGGATAAAGAAAAAATCACAATTTCTACTAATCGAGATGAATTCAAAAGAAAAAATTTTAAGACAAATTTTAAAATCTATGTTCCTGAAAATTCAAAAATTGAAATTGAAAACTCTTATGACAATGTCAATGTGAGTAATATTGGGCAAAGCACAACTATTAATAATCGTTATGGAGAAGTGATTGTTCAACAAGTAAAAGGAAAGCTCGAAATCACTAATTCATATGACCCAATTAAAGTGTCCGATGTTAACAACAACTGTTATCTTCAGAATAAATATAGTTTGATCTCAGCAAAGAATATCAACGGTGAATTAAGCATCAAGCATAAATATGGCCAAATCGATTTAGATAATATCTCTAAGAAAATTATAATCTATGCCCCGTATAGTAGAATCTCCGGAAAAAAATTATCAAAGTCAATTGAAATTGAAAATAGTTATGAGAATATCTTGTTAGAGGAAATAGGTACAGTAAAAATAAAAGGTCACCATTCAAATATTGAAATAAGTAATGCTCAAGGAGAAGTTATTATTGAAGATAACTACGCCAAATTAAATTTATTTAAAATCAAAGGAAATCTGAAAGTGAACGGTAAACATCTTTCAGTAAATGGTGATTACATTTCAGGGGAAGAAATCAGAATTTCTTCTTCTTATCAGGATATTAAATTAACAGATTTCTCAGGAAAAACTGTTATTTCTCTCTCTCATGGAAAAATAAATCTTGCACCAAAGGAGATAAATTCTGACCTTGAAATTAATGCTACTTACAGTGATATATATTTATCCTGGCCAGCAGGAAAGACTCTTCCACTTGAGGCTCGGGCTAAATATGGAGATATTTATTTTAAAATCACTGATCAATATTCCTATCAAGAAGAAGACCATACTACTGTCTTGAAAGCTTTTCAATCTGAAACTGATAAGCCTAAAATTTATATTTCTACCACTTACGGTGATATTAGAATAAGCGATTGAATGATCAGGAAAGTTAAAATCTAATATTTAATTTGACTGAGGAGATTAATCCTTTCCATTATTCTTCCATTAACTTTAATGTTAAAATAGGAAATTAGGTTGGTCAAATCCTTTTTATATTTAGTAACATATCGGACAAAGGATGTCTCTTTATTATATCGCAATACATTCTCAAATTCTCCTACCTCATCCTTTAATTCAATAAGAAAATGATTTATGGTTCGATATTGAGAATTAATTTCCATCAAATCTTTGAAGTCAACCTGATCAAAATCCAGATAGGGAGGAATGCTATGGAGAATGCGAATACTTTCAGTATAAAACTCATTAACCAACTCTTTTATCTCTCTGAAAAAGTTTGAATTATATTGATTGAAATTTTTTAACTTTTCCTTACCTCTCTCTACTAAAATATAGTATTGCTCTTTAGTTGAATTAATTAATTCATCTATCCCAAAATACTTTCTTTTGAAATGAAACAAATCAATAAAATCTCGTCCGATATAAATCTTATCCTCATAATGGACAGTAAGTTCAAGAGGAGAGTGAGTATAGAATTTTATTTCATATTTTTTACCATCTGAATTTCTTTCTCTTAACCGGGCTAATACTAAGTAATTATTTTGTTCTATAAAATAACTATTAACCTCAAGAATTACTGAATAAAAAGCTAAATTTTGAATAATATATTTTTTTAAATAATGGAGTAGACTTTCTTTTTTGGAAATAAAATCATTTATCTTTTCATCTGACTCAGGATTAAGAATTGAAAAGGAAGGAGAAAGAAGAAACAAAACTGGGCCTGAACCAAGTTCCAAATGTAATTTTTTTAAAACATTATTATGTAAATCATCAAGAAATATGTTTTTCAAAGGAGGAAGTTTATCAACTTCTAATTTAGATAATTCCTCGATCTCATTCATTTTCTCTTACCCTGATAATATTAGTTAGGTTTAATACTATCACCGGTGGATAAAAAAAGCAACCTTTTGTTAATCCGATAATCTGATTTTAGAAAATTCAAAAAAGAGTTGAAACACTCTTCAAAGAAGACAAAGTATAAGAGTCAATAGGGAAAAACACCATTCCAGTTATGTTATCAGGTATTAAATTAAAATACCTTTTCAACTCGTTATTTTTAATTACCTCTCTTTTAATCCAATCTCTTATCTGAAGCTTAACAAATGCTTTTTTTTCTATTTTCTTTTTAGATATTTCATTCATTAACTTTCCAAATATAGCCAGATTCTCCTGTTCTGAGTTGACAAGTTCTTGCTTTATCTGACGGTGATATATCATAAAAAATAAATAATCAATTGAAGATAGAGCAAGTTTGTCAATATCCTGAGAATACCAAGCTAATCCATTTTTTGGAGAAAGAAGGGTTTCATAATAAATGTTCAAGCCAAGGAACACCGAAGAATTTACTTCACGAACAGCTCGAGATAAACTCTCTACAACCTCAATTAATTGGTCAGTTTTAAGTTCAATCCACTTCCAGAAATAGGGCAAATACTTTCTTCCCTTATATAAAATAAAAGGTGATAAATCAATTCCATATTTCTCTTTGAATTTTTCCTGAATATATCTACCAAATCCTACATTATGCCTAAGAATGAGGTCATCTTGAATTAGAATACCATCCACTCCAGTCCTGGCTAAATCCTGATAAAGTAATTTTAAATAATTGACTGCTTCTGGATTGAAAATATCCAATCCTTTCCCAGGTTCTATTCTTTTAGTAGCAAAATTATACTTTTTTTCAAGCCATTCATCTTTCATCTTCCATCTACAATTTCGGGTAGTCATCCAAGCCCATACTTTCAATCCCTGTCGATGACCAATTTCAACCACCAGAGGAAATAACTCATAAACCAAAGGTGCATATTCAGTTTTGAAATACACCCCTTCTGTAGTCTGGTTATTTACAACACGGTGAGTTCGATCCCCTTTTAATTGAAAAGCTCTTAAAATTATGCCTTCAAAGCCTGCTTTCTTTATTTTATTTAAAAAAGTAACAATTTCGCTCTCATTTCTTGCTTCTAAGACATTAATTTGAGCTAAATAATGGGGATCGATTGACTCAGACCAACTAAAATTATAAACCCATAAAAAACTAAAAATGAAAAGTCCAATTTTTATTTTCATATTTATTCTTTTGAAGTTCATATATTTGTCCCATTTCTTTGGAGTTAAATATCTTAGGTTCAAACTCGGTTTTAAAGAATTCTGAAAACCCCTGAATCAAAAAATTAACTGCTTGACTAAAATTCATTTT
Source organism: Candidatus Aminicenantia bacterium (assembly GCA_046760445.1). GTDB lineage: Bacteria > Acidobacteriota > Aminicenantia > JdFR-78 > JdFR-78 > JBHIEE01. The sequence continues at coordinate 165 of JBHIEE010000116.1, read as the reverse complement.
CTTTCCCAAAGCCTGATTCAAAGAGATAATCTTGCTTTTTAAGTCATCCCTTGGGTAAAAAGTTGCTCCTGCCAAAAGATTAAGGTCATTAATAAGTGGTATGGAGCCGTGTTGAAGAAAAGATTTTTTAATTCTTTTCTGGGCACTACCAATTAATTTTCTCCC
>JBHIEE010000115.1:0-8401 GCA_046760445.1 Candidatus Aminicenantia bacterium | reverse complement strand
TTATTCAATAAGAATGAATTTTTCTTCTTTTATTCCCCTTTCTTTTAATCTCCCATTTAAAATAATCATAATCTCAAATGATGCAACTGTCAAGTTTGGTGTGGCTCTCTCAGCAATTCAGACAGTAAGATAGGTGAAGTAAAACGTCAGGGTGATTTTATACTGACTCTGATCATTCTAGTCGTATCCTTTTATTATTAATAATCCTAAAAAATTGACTTTAGAAATCTTTTTTTATAAAATCTTTGGCAAAGAAGAAGTTTTATTTAAAGTGAAAGGAAATCTCAGTGAATAAGGAGCTAAAAAAAATTAAGGAAAGAAAAGAAGAATGGGAAAATAAGAAATATTCAAAAGCGGTAAAAAATCTCCCTGAGAGAATGAAAGAGTTTACCACCATTTCCGGGAAAAGAATTGAAAAACTTTATACTCCACTTGATTTACCAAATTTTGATTATCTGAATGAGTTGAATTTTCCTGGAGAATATCCATATACCAGGGGAATCCATCCCACAATGTATCGTTCCCGGTTATGGACGATGCGGCAGTTTTCAGGTTTTGGTACAGCTGAGGATACTAATAAAAGATATAAATATCTTCTTGCCCATGGTCAGACTGGATTAAGCGTTGCTTTTCACCTTCCAACTTTGATGGGTGTTGATTCTGACCATCCTTTAGCTCAAGGAGAAATTGGAAGATGTGGGGTAGCAGTTGACTCTTTAGCTGATATGGAAATACTTTTTGATAGCATTCCTTTGGATAAGATAACCACTTCCATGACCATTAATGCTCCAGCAGCTGTGCTCTGGGCAATGTATATTGCTGTAGCTGAAAAACAGGGTGTTTCTCCTAAGGTTATTTCAGGTACGATTCAAAATGATATTTTGAAAGAATACTTAGCTCAAAAGACATTTATTTTTCCTCCTCGCCCATCAATGAAGCTGATTATTGATACTTTTGAATATGGTTCGAAAGTAGTTCCTCGCTGGAATACAATTTCAATTTCTGGCTATCACATTCGAGAAGCTGGCTCCACTGCTGTTCAGGAATTAGCCTTTACTTTACGAGACGGAATTGAGTATGTTGAATGGGCAATTAAACGGGGTTTGAAAGTGGATGATTTTACTCCTCGTTTATCCTTCTTTTTTAATGCGCACAATGATTTTTTTGAAGAGATTGCCAAATTCAGAGCAGCTCGCAAAATCTGGGCTAAAGTTATGAAAGAGAGATTCAAAGCCAAGAATCCAAGGTCCTGGTGGCTTAGATTTCATACCCAGACTTCTGGTGCCTCCTTGATGGCTCAACAGCCTTACAATAATGTTGTTCGAGTGGCTATTCAGGCTTTAGCTGCTATTTTAGGTGGAACTCAATCACTTCATACTAACTCTTTAGATGAAACTTATGCTTTGCCCTCAGAAGAAGCAGTAACTATTGCTCTTAGAACCCAGCAGATTTTAGCTTATGAAAGTGGGGTGGCAAATACTATTGATCCTTTAGGAGGTTCCTGTTTTATTGAAAAGTTAACTCTGGAAATGGAGAAAGAAGCGATGGACTATATCAAGAAGATTGATGATATGGGAGGAATGGTTAAGGCGATTGAGGCTGGTTTTCCTCAGCGAGAAATTCAGGATAGTGCTTACTGGTATCAGAAAGCAGTAGAAAAGAAGGAGAAAATTATTGTTGGAGTAAATGAATTTAGAATGGGTGAAGAAGAGCCCATCCCGATTTTATATATTGATGAATCAGTTGCTAAAAAACAATTAGACCGTTTAAAGAAAGTTCGTCGATCCCGAAGCCAGACTTCAGTTAAGGAATGTTTAACCAATTTGAAGAAAGCATCTCAGGACGAAGAAAATCTGATGCCTTATATTTTAAAAGCAGTGAAAGCTTATGCTACCTTAGGTGAAATCATAGATTCTTTAAAAGAAGTTTATGGAGAATATCAGGAGCCAATATCTTATTAAAGAAGCTGGAGGCTGGAAGCAAGAAACAAGATGGAAATTAGAAAATGGAAATTGAATGTAAGAATTTCTAATTTCCAATTTCAAATTTCCAATTTCCACTAATTAACTAATGTACCAGTTAACTAATAGACTAATTGGGAGGAAAGAATGACTGAAAGAAAGATAAGAGTCCTGATTGCCAAGCCAGGTTTAGATGGTCACGATCGAGGAGCGAAAGTGGTAGCCCGGGCTTTAAGAGACGCAGGGATGGAGGTGATTTACACTGGGTTGCGACGGACTCCAGAAGAAATAGTATCCACAGCTATTCAAGAAGATGTAGATGTAATTGGTTTGAGTATTCTTTCTGGCGCTCATAATTTTCTTTTTCCTCGAATAATGGAATTAATTAAAGAGAAAGGGATGGAAGATGTTTTAATCTTTGCAGGAGGAATTATTCCAGAAAAAGATATCCCTAAATTGAAGAAAATTGGAATATCTGAAATTTTCTTACCAGGAACTTCAACCGAGGAAATAATTAATTTTATTCAAAAAAATATCAAAAAAAGCGGAATAAAAAAATTCCTTGACAAAAAAAATTTAGTTTGATAATCAATGGTCATAAGTGGTTAGAGGAAAGGAGAGGAGAATGGAAAATAAATATTACACTGTAATAATAGTCCCTCATTCAACATCAAATTCAAGAAAGATTACTTTTTCTAAAAAATTTGTCAGAATTTGTTTTTTAGGAGGGATAATACTAATTATTTCAATGGGCTATATGTTTTATGATTATTTCACGATGAGTATTACCAGAGAAAAATTTAAGAATTTAAATACTCAATATCATCAGCAAAAAGAAATAATTGCTAAATATGAAAGTTCAATTGCTGGGTTGAATGCTAAAATTGAAAGCTTCAAAAATTATGCCAAGAAGTTAAATATTATTGCTGGTTTAGAATCTCCTTATGCCTTGAAAGAAGTGGGGATTGGGGGGCCAAGTATTTTTAATGAAATTGAAAGTACTCCTCCTATTCAGGAAGAAATATCAGTGAATAATCTTGAGGCAATGAAAGAAAGAGCAGGAGGGATAGAAAAAAACTTAAATACCTTGGTAAAATTTTTTGAAGCTCAGACCATAAAATTAGCTTCTACTCCTTCTATCTGGCCGACCAGAGGTTATATTAGTTCAGCTTTTGGGAGGAGAAAAGACCCATTTACTGGCCAAAGAGCCTTTCATAAAGGACTCGATATTGCTACTCGTTATGGGAATCCAATTTATGCTCCAGCAGATGGAACAATATTATCTGCTTCCTATAATAAAGATCTTGGTAAAACCTTAATTTTAGATCATAATTTTGGTTTTACTACTCTCTATGGTCATTTAAGTAAATTTAATGTTAAACCCGGACAGAAGGTCAAAAGAGGGGATATTATTGGTTATATAGGAAGCACTGGCCGGGCAATCGGACCTCATCTTCATTATGAAGTCCGAATTCATAATAAACCCGTTAATCCTTTTAATTATATTTTGGAAGATTAATCTTCCAGTTAATTTATTCTAAAGAAGAATCAAATTTTTCTCCAGGTTTTAACCTCGCTCCAAGAGTGAAAGAATAAGCAGACATTTTTTTCTTACCTTCAGGCTGAACTTGTTCAATAAGGTAGACAGTTGATTTTCCGCAAGTGACAAATATCCCTTCAGGGGTTATTTTCCAGATTTTTCCGAAAGAATAAGAATCAGCGAGACTGGATGGAGACTCAAACACTTTTCCATCAGTAATTTTTATTCTTTTGCCCTGAATAAAAGAATAAGCTGATGGCCAGGGATCCATTGCTCTAACTAACCGGTCAATTTCTTGAGATGTTTGGCTCCAATTTATTAAACCGTCCTCTTTTTTTAATTTGGGAGCGTAACTTGCCAGAGAATGATTCTGTTTCTTGGGTTTAATTTTTCCTTCCTTGAGTTTAGAAATTGTATCGACTAAAAGTTCTGCCCCAATTTCAGCCAGTCGGGCTTCAAGGTGTGAACCTTTCTCATTAGGAAGAATTTCCACTTCTTTTTGGGAAAGAATATCTCCTTCATCCATCTTCTCATTTAATCTGAAAATACTTACCCCAGTTGTTTTTTCCCCATTTAAGATTGTCCATTGCACAGGAGCCGCTCCTCGATACTTAGGTAAAAGAGAAAAATGGACATTAACCGAACCATATTTAGGATGATAAATTATCGAAGCGGGAATAATTTGACCGTAAGCAACAACAACTATTAAATCAGGATTTATTTCTTTAATTTTTTCAAAGGCAAAGGAATCTTCTCTTATTTTTAAAGGCTGATACACGGGAATACCAAATTTCTGAGCTGCTTCTTTTAATGGAGGGGGAGTAAAGGTTTTTCCTCTTCCTGTAGGTTTGTCCGGTTGAGTGATGACCAATTCTATTCTATGTCCATTTTCTAATATTTTAAAAAAAGATGGAACAGCTGATTGAGGGGTGCCAAAAAAAATGATTTTCATTACCACACCCCAGCTTTAATTTGCCTTCTTATTTTTCTTTTAAAAAGATTTCTTTTCAAAGGAGAAAGGCGATCAATGATAAATTTACCATTTAAATGATCTATTTCGTGACAAAAAGTACGAGCAAGAATATTAGAAGCTTCAAACTCTTTTTCTTTTCCTTCTAAATCTAGACCTCTGATTAAAATTTTAGCTGGGCGTGGTATTTTTTCCGAAATACCAGGCAGACTTAAACATCCTTCTTCCAATACTTCTTCTCCTTCTTCAACCTTTATTTCAGGATTAATCAGGATAATTATTTGAGATGGGTCTTTTCCTACAGATAAATCAACGGTGATTAGTCTTTTACCTATTCCCACTTGAGGAGCTGCCAGACCTACTCCTGGAGCAGCATGCATTGTTTCAATCATTTTCTTAGCTAAGTCAATTATAGATTGGTCAATATTTTCAATTACCTCTGAAACTTGATGAAGGATTGGATTCCCATATTTTAAAATGGGTAAGTTAGTCATTATTATTCAATCCAATTTTTATTTTAATGAAAAAGATTTTATTTTTCAATATCTTTGGTATTGACTAAGAGATTATTTATACTTTATATTAGAAAAGCAAAAATGAAAAAAACAATTAAATGGATAATTTTAGGTCTGTTTTTAGTTATTGTTATTGTGGTTTTGTGTGGTGCTTATTTATTCTATAGTTCTTTACCTAAAACAAAAGGCGAGATAGCTTTAAAAGGGATTTCTGAAGAAGTTGAAATTATTAGAGATAAATGGGGAGTGCCTCATATTTATGCTCAGAATGAAAAAGATTTATTTTTTGCCTGTGGCTATGTTCATGCTCAGGATAGATTATGGCAGATGGAGCTAATGAGAAGAGCAGGTTCGGGCAGATTATCAGAAATATTTGGCGAAGTTACCGTGGAAACTGATAAACTACTGAGAGTTTTAGGATTGAAAAAAGCAGCAGAGAAAGACTTAGCTAAATTAAGCCCTAAAATGAAAAAGCTTCTTACTGCTTATAAGGATGGAGTGAATGCTTACATTAATTCAAAGAAACCACTTCCTCCTGAATTTTTAATCTTACGATATAAACCCGACCCCTGGGAAATTATAGATAGTCTTTTAATAAAAGAAATTATGGCTTATGATCTCTGCGTCAATTTTAATTCTGAAATCCTTAGAGCAGAATTGATTGATAAATTAAGAGAAGAAAAAACAAATGAAATAATGCCTAGTTATCCTGAAGAAGGAGCAGTCATTGTGCCCTATTTGGGAAAGAAAAGAGAAAAAAGCTGGGAATCGAAAGATGTAACGTTAGAGTTCATCCCCACCATGAGTGTAAGACAAGCTCCTGCGCTACAGAGGTTCTTTGTAAAATCAGGAAAAGGCAGCAATAGCTGGGTTGTGGATGGGACTATTACTAGAACAGGAAAACCACTATTAGCCAATGATCCTCATTTAGGAATAAGATTACCTTCTATCTGGTATGAGATACATCTCATTGGAGGAAATTTCAATGTTGTAGGAGTTTCTCTTACTGGAATTCCTTTTGTGATTATTGGACATAATGAACATATTGCCTGGGGTTTGACTAATTCTTATGCTGATGTTCAGGATTTATACATTGAAAAATTAAATTCTAAGCAAGATAAATATCTTTATAATGGTGAATGGAAAAAATTAAGAATTTTTGAAGAAGAAATTTTCATTAAAGGGAAAAAAGAACCAGAAAAGATCAAAATTAAATGGACTCGTCGAGGTCCAATAATCACCCCTATTGTAGTTAAAAGTTCAAATCCAATTCATGGTGAGTTTGCCGAATCCATTTCTTTAAAATGGGTTATTTATGAAGGGGGTCAAGTAGCGGAAACTTTTTATCTGATTAACAAGGCTAAAAACTGGGATGAGTTTAAAGCCGGGGTCTCTTTATTTGATGCCCCTTCCCAGAATTTTATTTACGCCGACAGAAAAGGGAATATTGGTTATTTTTTGAGTGGTAAAATCCCGCTGAGAAAAAATCACAAAGGCTTAATTCCTGTTCCAGGAGAAACCGATAAATATGAATGGATTGGCTATTTAGAAGAAGATGAAAAACCATTCTCTTTTAATCCTCCTGAACATTTTATTGTCACAGCTAATAATAAAATTGTCTCCGACGATTATCCTTATTACATAAGCAAAGATTATTTAGCTCCCTTCCGAGCAAATAGAATAAGAGAGTTACTTCTCAAAAAAGAGAAACATTCAATTGACTCTTTCAAAGAAATTCAGTTGGATGTATTTTCTAATCAAGCTCAGATATTTTTACCTTTAATTAGAGAATTGGAAGATTTGTCAGGCGAAGCTAAAAAAGCTCAGGATATTTTGAAAAATTGGGATGGTGAAATGACCGAAGGAAAAGAACCTGCCCTTTTTCAGGTATTTTTACAGTTTTTCAATGAGAATACCTTTAGAGATGAATTAGGAGATAGTTTAGAAAAATTCAAAATCAGAACTGATGAAAGATGGGCTGGACTTTTAAGAATAATTGATAATTCTCAATCTCAATGGTTTGAGAATATAAATAATGAAAAGGTCATGTCTGTTAACAAGTCGGGAGAAAATAAAAAGAAAATAATAGAAAAGAGTTTGAATGATGCTTACTTGTGGCTTAGTGAAAAGTATGGTGCTCCAGAAAACTGGAATTGGACAGAAATGCATGCCATATATTTTCAGCATGCTTTGGGTCAGGTAGCGATATTGAAATTCTTTAATCGGGGTCCTTATCCAGTAATGGGTGATGGAGAAACCGTTAACAATTCTGACTTTTCTATTAATAATCCTTATCGCACTGTTGTTGCTGCTTCTTTTCGACAAATTGTTGATCTGGCAGACCTAAAAAATTCGATTTGTGTAGGCAGTTCAGGTCAGTCTGGGCATTTTCTCAGTCCTCATTATGATGATCAAATCAAACTCTGGCTCAATGGAAAATACTATCCGATGTTATTTTATAGAGAAGATATAGAAAACCAAGCAGAGGGAAAACTAACCTTAATACCGATTGGTCAAAATTAAAAAAGTTAGTAAAAATACAATTAAATAAAGTGAAAGGTTTTATGAAAAAATTATTGATTGTAAGTATAATTGTTAGCTTAGTGATCATTATGATTAACAGTTATCCTGCCTATGCCCGCGTTTGGGCTATAGTAAACGGCACAGTAAAAACAGAAGATGGCAAGCCCATTGAGGGAGCCAAGGTGATTTTAATATTTTCTGAAGATGGAACAAAATATGAGTTAATAACTGATAAGAAAGGTCGGTGGATGAAGGCTAATGTTCGTCCTGGTACATGGACCATTGGTATTATAGCCAAAGGATATGAGCCGAAAAATATTACTGTTTTCCTTTCTGCTATAAGAAGGAACAAGCCTATTGACATTAGACTTACTCGCATTCCAGAATCACCTTTAAGCAAAGGAGATGCACTCTATCACCAGAAAAAATATAACGAAGCTTTGCAGGAATATCAGCGAGTCCTGACAGAAAATCAAGACCTCTACCAAGTCTATGAGAAAATTGGGCTTTGTTATTATAGACTAAATGATTTAGAAAATGCCATTGATGCCTTCAAGCTTATGCTTGATAAAGAGCCTGAATCGCGCAATACACTTATAAATCTCAGTGCTATCTATTTGGAAAAAGGCGATCTTGAAGAAGGTATGAAATATTTTAAACAACTCGATGAAGAAAGTCTTAAAGATCCTAACATATTTTATAACATTGGTATTCTCTTCTTCAAAAATAAACAAATAGATATGGCTATTGATTATTTTAATAAATGCTTAATTAGGGATCCAAATTATGTTGAAGGTTATTACCAGTTAGCTTTAGCAAACCTTAATAAAGGTGATATGGAAGAAGCAAAGAAGAATTTTCAAAAAGTTATTGAATTAGAACCAGAATCTGA